>CAJBVW010000172.1 GCA_903959175.1 uncultured Pseudomonadota bacterium | reverse complement strand
GAGCGCGTCGAGGGCCGCCCACGGGTGCTCCCGGCGATCGAGGCGCGCGGCGCCGCCGGGGACGGGCGGGGCGTCCGGGACCTCGCAGGTGGGGTAGGGGAGCACCACGAGGGGCACGGCGCCGACGGTGTAGGGCACCTCGACCGGGGCGCACCCGGCGCGCTCGACGCGGGCGACGGCGGGGCCGGGTGGCAGGGTGGCGCGCCAGCGAGGGCCGGAGGTGCCGTCCGCGGGGAGGCGCTCGGCGGGGGGCGAGAGGAGGCGGTCGTCCGGGGCGGGGACGCTGACCCAGCCGTCGGAGACGCGGCCGCGCTCGAGGACGAGCTCGATGGAGCGGCTGGCCGGGGGCTCGGCGGGCGCCGCTTCCACCGACGGGGAGGGCGCGGGGAGGGGGGGCGCGTCGGATCCGCATCCGGTCCCCAACGTCAGGAGCACGACGGTCATGTCGGGCGGGTTAGCATGAGCGCCGGGAGCGCGTGTTGGGGCTGCGAGACCGTTTGCGTGGGATCCTCGGTCGGGAACACCCCGAGAGCGCCCGCACGCCCGGTCGGGACGCCCCGCGCGCCGAACCCCGGCGCCTGCACGTCGTCGCGCCGGTGTCCTCGGGCCCCGCCGCGTTGACCGTCGATCGCATCGATCCCACCGCGGAGGTCGTGGGGGTCCACGGCGCGCGCCCGCGCGGTGCGCGGCTCATCGACGTGGCGGAGCTGGCGGCGTATGCCCGCACCGTGGCGCCGTCCCGGCACCTCGCGGGGCGGGCGGTGGTGGTCGTGGGCGTGGAAGACGAGGCCGCGGCCGCGGTCGCGGAGCGCCTGGCCGCCCTCGGGGTGGACGCCGGCTGGCTCCGCGGTGGGATGGGCGCGTGGAAGGCCGCTGGGCGCGCCGAGGAGGGCTCGTGATCGCTCGGCGCGGCGTAGGTGGGTGGGTGTGGAAGGGGGGGACGTCATGAACTCGATGACCGGCTTCGGGCGCGGGGAGGCGAGCAACGGCGCGCTGACCGTCGTGGTCGAGATCAAGACGGTGAACAACCGTTTCCGCGATCTCCAGGTGCGCGTGCCGCGCGAGTACAACGTGCTGGAGCCGCGGATCCTGAACCTCCTGCGGGAGGGGGTCCACCGCGGCCGCGTCGAGGCGATGGTGCGGCGCAGCTCGGTCGAGGGCGCCACGCGCGTCGTGGTCGATCTGGCGTTGGTCGACCAATACCGTAGGGCCATGGCGGACATCGCGCGTCGCGTCCAGCGGGACGCCAGCGAGATCCCGCTCGCCGCCATCATCGCCCAGCCGGGCGTGCTCGTCACGGGAGAGGCCGAGGCCGACGCCCTCGCCGAGTGGGACCTCTGCGAGGTCGCCGTCCAGTCCGCCCTCGGAGACCTCACCCAGATGCGCGCCACCGAGGGGACGGCCCTCGCGCTCGATCTGCGCCGCAACCTCGACGTGCTCCTACGCCTGTGCGCGGAGGTCGCCGAGTGCGCCGACGGCGTGTCGGATCGCATCCGCCACCGCCTCGAGGAGCGGCTCGCCCGCCTGATGAACGACCGCGTGGATCCCGCCCGCCTCGCCCAGGAGGTCGCGATCCTCGCCGACAAGTCGGATATCTCCGAGGAGATCGCGCGGCTCGCGAGCCACTGCGAGCAGTTCGCGCAGGCCCTCGTGGCGGACGATCCCGTGGGGCGGAAGCTCGACTTCCTCCTCCAGGAGATGAACCGCGAGATCAACACCGTCGGCAGCAAGGCCGCGGAGCACCCCATCGCCGCCCGGGTGTTGGAGATGAAGAGCGTGCTCGAGCGGATGCGCGAGCAGGCGGCGAACGTCGAATGACCAGTCCCTGTCCCGTCGCGCGCGCACCTCGGGTGTGCACCAGGAAGTCCCGATGAAGCTCCGTGGCTGGTCCCCCCCCGACCACGGCGCCTTGTTCGTCGTGAGCGGGGCCTCGGGCACCGGGAAGACCACCCTCCTGCGCGCTGCGCTCGACCGCGTCCCCGGCCTCGAGTTCTCGGTGTCCGCGACCACCCGCGCGCCGCGCCGAGGCGAGCGGGACGGCGTCGACTACCACTTCGTCGCTCCCGACGCCTTCCGCGAGATGCAGCGCGCGGGAGAGCTCCTGGAGCACGCCGAGGTCTACGGCACCCTGTACGGCACGCCCCGCGCGCCGGTGCTCCAGGCCCTCGCCGAGGGGCGCTCCATCGTGCTCGACATCGACGTGCAGGGCGCCGGCCAGGTGCGCGCCGTCTACCCCGAGGCCGTCACGATCTTCGTGCTCCCCCCTCGGATCGAGGTCATCCGCGAGCGCCTCGTCGGCCGCGGAACGGACGGCCCCGAGGTCGTCGAGCGGCGCATTCGGGACGCAACCGAGCAGATCGCGCGTTGTGGGGAGTACGACTACCTCGTGATGAACGACGTCCTGGAGACCGCCAACGCCCAGCTCCAGGGCATCTTCCTGGCCGAGCTCTCCCGCCGATCCCGGCGGGAGGGGTGGGTGCGGGCAGTGACGGGAGGCGTCCGGGCTTGACAATTCCAAGACATGTGCGCACAAACTGATGCGGTCGACCATGCCCTCCGACGTCCCTCCCACTGAAGTCCCCGTCTACGGGGACACTGCGCTGATCCAGGATGTGATCCGGCGGGTGCAGGAGTACGCCCCGGGCGCCGACGTCGGGCTCGTCACCGAGGCCTACCAGTACGCGGCGCTGCGGCATCGCGGGCAGGTCCGGAAGAACGGCGAGGACTACCTCATCCACCCGCTCGCGGTGGCGAACATCCTCGCCGAGCTGCGGATGGACGTCGAGACCATCGCCACGGGCCTCCTCCACGACACGATGGAGGACACCCTCGCGACCCGCGCGGAGATCGAGCAGCGCTTCGGCAGGCCGGTCGCCGACATGGTCGAGGGCGTCACCAAGCTCTCGAAGCTCACCTACAAGGGCAAGCTCGAAGAGCAGGCCGAGAACTTCCGCAAGCTGGTGCTCGCCTTCGGGCGGGACCTCCGCGTCATCATCGTCAAGGTGGCCGACCGCCTCCACAACATGCGGACGCTCGAGCATCACCGCCCCGAGAAGCGGCAGTCGATCGCCCGGGAGACGCTCGACATCTACGCCCCGCTGGTCAACCGGCTCGGCCTCGATCTGGTCAAGGGCGAGCTCGAGGATCTCTGCTTCCGCTGGCTCCACCCGGACGCCTGGGCCTCCCTGCGGGACCAGCTCGCCGAGGGCGCCGAGGCGCGGGACGAGCACGTCCGCGAGACCGTCGCGCTCCTCCAGCAGACGCTCGGCCGCTACCAGATCCAGGCCGACGTCACCGGCCGGGTCAAGCACCTCTACAGCATCTGGCGCAAGATGCAGAAGTCGGGGAAGTCCCTCTCCGACATCTACGACCTGCTCGCCTTCCGCGTCATCGTGCCCGACCGCGAGACCTGCTACGTCGCCCTCGGCTTCGTACACGCCAGCTTCATCCCCGTCTCCCGCCGGATGAAGGACTACATCGCGGTCGCCAAGTCCAACGGCTACCAGTCGCTCCACACGACGGTCGTGGGCCCGGACGGCCGCCAGATCGAGATCCAGATCCGCACCGCCGCGATGCATCGCGTCGCCGAGACCGGAATCGCCGCCCACTGGCGCTACAAGAACGGCCGCCTCGCCGTCACCAACTCCGAGCTGGAGGAGGTCGCGCGCCTGCGCGGCTTCATCGAGATGGCGCGCGACATCGAGGATCCCGCCGACTTCATGGAGGCCGCCCGGAGCGACCTCGGCGCGACGATCCACGTCTTCACCCCGCAGCGGGACGTGATCCTCCTGCCCGAGCACGCCACCGCGCTCGACTTCGCGTACCACATCCACACCGAGGTCGGGAACCACTGCGGCGGCGCCAAGGTGAACGGCAAGATGGTGCCGCTCCGCACGCCGCTCAAGCTCGGCGACACGGTGGAGATCCTCACCAAGAACGACGCGCACCCCTCCCGCGACTGGCTCGCGTGGGCCAACAGCCACCGCGCCCTCGAGAAGATCCGCAAGAAGCTGCGGGACATGCTCTCTGATCACGGCGTCGCGATGGGCCGCGAGATCCTCGACGGCGCGCTCCGCAAGGTGGGCTCAAACCTCAAGCGGGAGCTCAGCGAGAAGGGCGCCTCCGAGCGCCTCAAGGAGGCCGGGCACAAGGACCTCGACGCCCTCGCCCTCGAGGTCGTCAGCGGCCGCGTCTCCCCGGCCGAAGCCGCCCGTGTGCTCCGCCCGCCTCAGCCCGAGGCGCCGCCGCCGCCGGCCCCCTCCGCGCTCTCGGCGTGGATCCAGCGTGTCCGCAAGTCGAACGACAGCGCCATCATCGTCAACGGCGAGAGCGACATCCTGGTCGACTACGCCCGCTGCTGCCGCCCCATGAAGGGCGAGTCGATCATCGGCTACATCACGCGCGGGCGCGGGCTCTCCGTCCACAAGGCGGACTGCAACATGGTCAAGGGCCTCGACGCCGACCGCGTCGTCTCCGTCGACTGGGACGGCTCCGTCAAGACCCTCCACCAGGGCCTCCTCCGCCTCGTCTGCGACGACCGCCCCGGCATCCTCGCCGAGATCACGGGCACCTGCGCGTCCACCAAGATCAACCTCTGGCGCGCGGACATGCGCACCACGGACGACGACCGCGCCGTGTGCGACCTCGGCATCGCCGTGCACGACGTGAACGAGCTGTCGCTCCTGATCAAGCGCCTCAAGGGCCTCAAGGGCGTCGTCACGGTCGACCGCGCGAGCTGATCCGCGCGGTGGCGGCAGGGCCGCGCCGCCGCAGACGCCGATGCTCCCGGCGCGGCGACCGCCGAGGTCACCGACGCGGCGCCCTGACCGACGCGGCGCCCTGACCGGGGTCAGAAGTAGTAGTGGGCCGCGATCGCCGGGGACGATCCCACGGTCTCGACCCCCCAGGTGGCGCCGAGGTCGACGTTGACGCCCCACTCGACGGAGAACCCGAGGTTCTCCAGCCCGAAGAGGAAGAATTCGGCGCCCGCCACCGGCTGGATGCGCACGAGGCCGCTCGGGCCGTCGACGAGGTAGCCCGCGCCCGCGCCGAGGTAGAGGTTCATGTTGTCCTCGGCCACGACCGAGTAGAGCACCCGGCCGCCCGCGAAGAACTTGGGGTCGGTGACGGCGGCGAGGTCCGCGCCGATGTCGAGCTCGAGCTGCAGGTTGTTCGTGGGCTTCGGCATCGGGAGGCCGCCGCGGATCGAGAGGGCAGTCACGTTGCCGAACTGTTCGTGGAAGCCGACCCCGATGCGCGAGCGGAGATCCTTGGCGTCAGCGGGCGCGGAGACGAGCAGCAGCGCGAGGAACATGCGATCCCAGGAGAGGGGCGGCTGTAATCGGGCTCGGCGGGGGGGTCAAAGGCGGTTCAGCGCCGCTCGACCACCAGGGCGGGCGCGAGGAGCCCCGCGCCGGGGCCGTCCACCCGGACGACGGCGCGGCGAACGTCGGTCAGGGGCGGCCGGAAGCCGAAGGCCCGCGCCACCCAACGCTCGCCGAGGAGGACGTGGGCCCAGCCGTCCTGCTCCATCGCCTCGCCCGCGGCGCGGAAGGTGAGGGTCCACGCGCCGAGGGTCAGCGTGGTGCCGCGCGCGACGGGGAAGGCGCTCGCGGCGCCGGTCCACGTCTCGGTGGCGGTGCGCACCCAGGCCGGACAGTCCGACGTGGGCTCGATCCCCGCGGCGAAGCCCTGCCCGAGGACGTAGAGCGCGGCGCCCTCTGCGTGCCCCGCCACCGCGGTGCGCACGACGACGGCCGGCCCGGAGAGCACGCGCCCGTCGATACGATCCTCGATGACGCCCGCCATGTGCCCGACCTCGGGAGGGCAGCCGGCCACCGCGCCGCGGGCCTGCACACGCGCGCCGAGGCCGTCTCCGCCCACGCGCAGCTCCCAGCCGCCCGGCACCGCCACGAGCGCGTCGGGGCCGCTCCGCACGCCGTCGTCGCCGAGGGTCGTCGGGCCCCACATGGCGCGGTGCTCGAGGAGGTCGGGCCCGGGCGGGAGCAGGAGGACCCCCGTCGTGAGCTGCCCGTCCAGCAGCCCGGTGTTGCTCACCGAGAGCGTCGTCCAGAGCATCGCGCCGTCGGCGTCCGCCCCGACGAGCGACCATGCCTCCGTACGCGGGACCACGCCGAAGCGGATCGCCGCGTAGCCCACCACGGCCGCAGCCACCCCGGCGCCGATCAGCGCGCGGGACAGAGGTCCCTCCGCCCGGCGATCACGGCGTCGAGCTCGGGGTCGGGCGCGTGGGCGAGCACCGAGGGCAGCGGGCCGCCGTCGCAGGGGTAGAGGGCGTGGTCGCGGGCGTAGTTCAGGAGGTCCTGGTACATCGCGATGCCTGTGCGTTTGCAGGCCTCGCGGCGCGCGGGGTCGTCTACCTTGTCGCAGGTGGAGCGGTCGATGGGGCGGGTGCTGCCGAGGACGTGCCGGTAGAAGGCGGACCACGGCCGCATGTCGTCGGCGGCGAGCCCCGCCTCGGCGATGCGCGCGGCGGCCTCGGCCTCGTGCTCCCCGGGGCGCGAGGCCTTCGGGAGCCACTTCGGGAACGCGCGGGAGAGGACGTGCAGCGCGCAGTCGTCCACGAAGGGGGTGGCGCGCGGGCAGAGCGCGGCGTCGGACGTGGCCTCCGCGAGCTGGAACCAGCACTCGCCCCGGAGCGTCGCGTCGCCGACGGCCTCGCAGTCGGCGGGCGCCTTCGCCGTGGCCTCGCGGCAGTCGTCCCGGAGCGCGTCGTCGCGGATGTCGGCGCACGCGCCGGAGGCGAGGCCCGCGACGTAGCGGGCGCGGTCCTCGGCCGAGGGCGCGCCCCCGCCAGCGCACGCGAGGAGGACGGCGAGGATCACGGCTCGGTGGTGTAGGTGGTGGTGAAGCCGCGCCCGTCCACGTCGATCTCCCACACGTCGATCGAGGCGGTGGTCTCCTCGGTGTCGGGGTCGAAGTCGAGCGGGCCGGAGGCGCCCGTCACGTCGACCGGGGCACCCTCGTCGAAGCGGGCGCGCACCTCGGTCCAGTTCGTCGGGTTGATGGGGATGTACGTCCCCGCCGAGAGCTGGCGCAGCCCGCGGGCGATGCCGGTGCCGGTGATGCCGTCCTCGTTCGCGGCCGCCCACGCCACGCCGTAGATGGCGAGCCACGCGGCGTCCCAGGCGTGCGCGGTGTAGACCGAGTCGGTGGCGACGTCCGGCGCGAACTCGGCGGAGTAGGCGCCGGAGAAGAAGGCGTACACGTCGCCCTGAGGCACGGACGGCGCGGTGCCGCGCACCTGGTCGAAGAGGGAGAAGGCGGTCGCGTAGGTGTCGAGGAGCACGTCCTCGTCGCGGGCGCTGTCCGTCAGGAAGATCGGGAGGTCAGCGTACGCGGGCTGCACGGCGGCGGCGTTGAGGAAGGCGGACACGTCGGCCGACTCGGCCGCGATGAACAGGACCTCGTCGGGGGCGGCGGCGGCGGCGGCGCCGAGGGCGACGGCGCGCTCGGTGGCGTCGCTGAAGGCGTGGAGGGTGACGGTGCCGCCGCCCCGCGCCGCGAACTCGGCGGTGAACACCTGCGCGAGCCCCTCGCCGTAGGAGCCCGTCGCGTAGATGACGGCCACGTTCGCGGTCTTCCGGGCGAGCATGTCCACGGCGACGACCTCGCCCTGGAGCGAGTCCGGCGGGGCGGTGCGCCAGAAGAGCCCGGGCGCCTCGTCGGTCTTCGTCAGGCCGTCGATGGTGGAGAGCGCGGGGCTGGTCGCGGAGGGGGAGATGACGACGGCGTCGGCGGGGGCGGCGGCGTAGTAGACGGCCTCTGCGGTGGAGGAGGTCGCGGGGCCGATGAGCGCGGGGACGCCGAGGGTGTCGGCGAGCCACTCGGCGGTGTAGGCGGCGGCCTCCTCGCGGGTGCGGGTGTCGAGGCGGGTGTCCTCCCCGTAGCTGCACTCCACGAGCGCGTAGGCGCGGCCGTCCAGCCCCGAGAGGTCGTTCACCTGCATGATCGCGAGCTGCGAGGCCTGGGTCTCCGGCATGTCGGAGGACTGGTCATAGACGCTCCCGAGCACGATCGCGTCCCGATAGTCCTCGACGCGCGTGAAGAGGTCCACCGGCCAGGTGCGCTCGCAGCGCGGCTCGACCTCGACCTCGGCGCAGAGCCCCTCGTCTCCGCAGACGTAGCCGAACCCGAAGGCGTCCCGGCAGTCCGCATTGGTGTCGCAGGAGGTGTAGTTGTACGTCGTGAGCGAGCATGCGCTCGCCGCGGAGAGGAGGCCGACGAGGGCGATGCGCCTCACGGGATCCGCCCGGCGAGGGTGAGCACGCCCGCGCCTTCACGGAGGCCCACGCCGACCTGCATCGACGTGCGCGGCTGGACCACGAGGGCGATCACGCCGCCGCCGAGCGCGCCGAGGCCGACGCCGAGGGCGATGTCCGCGACCAGGGAGCTCTGCCGGTCGACGCCGAGCGCGGACGCTGCGGACGCGGGGCACCAGGTGGCGCCGTCGTGCGGGGTGCAGAGGGTGTCGGCGTCCGCCCGGGCGTCGAGGGCGCGGAAGGCGAACACGGTGCCGGTGACGAGGCCGGCGCCGCTCGCGCCGAACAGGAGCACGGGCGCGACGGGGAAGGGGCGACGCGTCACGACGGCGGCGGGGAGCGGCTCGGGCGCGACGG
>CAJBVW010000171.1 GCA_903959175.1 uncultured Pseudomonadota bacterium | reverse complement strand
GGCGTGAACGGCCTCTGCGCGGCGTGGTGGCTGAGCCGGCGCGGCGCCCACGTCGCGGTGGTGGAGCAACACGCGCTCGGCCACGACCGCGGCTCGTCCCACGGCCGATCCCGCATCACGCGATCCGCCTATTCGGACGCCGACTACGTGCGGCTGATGCAAGTGGCGCACGGGGAGGCGTGGCCGGCGCTCGAGTCGGACGCGGGCGCTCCGCTCCGCACGAAGCGGGACGGGTGCTTCTTCGGGCCGATCGACGGGCCCTTTCAGGACTACGTCGCCGCCGTCGGCGCGGTAGACGTGGACGCCGAGGTGATCGAGGGGGCCGAGGCCCGCCGCCGCTTCCCGATGTTCCGCTTCCCGCCGGGGGTTGCCGCGGTCCACGACCGAACGGCCGCGGTGGTCGCCGCCGCCGACACGATGGCGGCGCTCGGGCGGGTGCTCCGCGCGCGCGGCGTGGTGGTGATCGAGGGGGCAGGGGTCGAACGTCTCGACGCCGAGCGTGGCCGCGTCGAGACGACGGCGGGGCCCCTCTTCGCCGAACGGATCATCGTCGCCGCCGGGCCGTGGACCGATCGGATCCTCCCCGGGTTGAAGCCCCGCTTGACGCCGGTCCGCCAGACGGTTGGGTACTTCGACGTGCCCGGCGCGGCCGACTTCCCCGTTTGGGCGTGGCGGGGCGTGGGCGACTTCTACTACGGCCTGCCCGCCTTCCAGCGGCCCGGCTTGAAGGCGGCCAACCACCGCACCAGCGGCGTGGCGGACGACCCCGACACGGATGGCACCTTGGCCGTGGACGACGTGCGTGCCTTCCTCGCGGAGCACCTCACCGCGCCCGTGGGCGAGCTGTTGGCGGTCGAGAATTGTTTCTACACCAACACCGACGACGAGGACTTCGTGTTGGATCGGGTGCCCGGCGCGGGGAACATGGTGGTGGCCGCCGGCATGTCCGGCCACGGCTTCAAGTTCGGCCCGTTGACCGGCCGCATCCTCGCGGAGCTCGCGCTCGACGGCGTCACGAGCGTGCCGGAGTTCGAGGCGTGCAGGGCGCGGTTTGCGTGGGGGGTGTAGGGGCGGTCCGGATCTCCGGGGGGCGTTGCGGGGGGCGGGAGCCCCCTGCACGCGGGCGCGGGCGCGGGGCGCCCGGGGCCGCTCGGTGGGCGGGGCTCATTGGTTGCCGCGCCGAAGACGCGGAGGGTTACAACCCACTCCACTTCGCGATGATCTCCTTCATGATCTCGCTCGTCCCCCCCCCAATCGGCAGGAGCCGCACGTCCCGCCACGCCCGCGCGATGTCGTACTCTTCGATGAAGCCGTAGCCGCCGTGGAACTGGAGGCAGTCGTACGCGACCTTCTGGGCGAGGTCCGCCGAGAAGAGCTTGGCCATCGACACTTCGCGGGTGGGGTCCTCGCCGGATTGGATCTTCTGGACGGCGTTGTAGGTGAGGAGCTTGGCGGCCTCGACCGCGGTGAGGTGCTCGGCGAACTTGTGCTTCCACACCTGGAACACGCCGATGGGCTTGCCGAAGGCCTTGCGGGTGCGGCCGTACTCGATGGCGTCCTGGAGCTGGATCTCCATGCCGGAGGTCGCCATGAGCGCGGCGACGAGGCGTTCGCCCTGGAAGTTCTGCATGATGTGGAGGAAGCCGCCGTTGAGGCTCCCGAGCAGGTTCTTCACGGGGACGCGGCAGTCCTCGAAGTGGAGGAGGGAGCTGTCGACCGAGCGGGTGCCGAGCTTGTCGAGCTTCTTGCCGACAGAGAAGCCCGGGGTGTTCGTCGGGAAGATGACGAGCGAGACACCGGCGAAGCCGGCCTCGCCGGTGCGGACGGCGAGGATGATGAAGTCGGCGAAGGCGCCGTTGGTGATGTAGGTCTTGGCGCCGTTGATGATGAAGTGGTCGCCGTCGATGCGGGCGGTGGTCTGGAGGTTGGCGACGTCCGAGCCGACGCCGGGCTCGGTGATGCCGAGGGCGCCGATCTTCTCGCCGCGGATGGCGGGGGCGAGCCACTCCTCCTTCTGCGCGTCGGTGCCGATCTCGTGGATGACCGGCGTGCTGATGTCGGTGTGGACGAAGATCGACATGACGACGCCGCCGTTGCGGGCCTGGCAGAGCTCCTCGATGAAGGCGGCGTGCGCCCACCAGTCGAGGCCGGCGCCGCCCCACCGCTCGTCGAAGCGGATGCCGAGGAGGCCGAGCTCGGCCATCTTCTTGAACATCTCGCGGGCGGGCCACTCGCCGTCCTTGTCCCAGTCGTGCCGGTGCGGGGTCAGGTGCGTCAGCGTGAAGTCGCGGACGGTCTTGCGGAGGAGCGCGTGCTCCTCGGTGAACGGCGGGAAGGAGAGGGTCATGGCGGGAACGTATCGCCCGCGGGAGGGCGTGGTAGGGTCGGCGGCAGAACCCCCGTGGAGGGCCGCGTGCCCGAGCGCCCCGAGCTCGAGCACCAGGTCCCGCCGCTGGACGAAAAACTGCGCGACTTCCTGTCCGTGTGGAACCGGGGAGGGGGGCCCTGTCCTCGCTGCGCGACGAAGATCCGCGCGGCCGGAGTACGGGGGCACGACGCCTGGTTTTGCCCAGTCTGCCAGCCGGACACCGCGGGGAAGGGCGCCGTGGACTGGCGCACGGCGAAGCGGTAGCTCGGCTTGGTCGGCCGGTAATTCCGCACACGCCCGGCTTGCCGCCTCGTCAGGCCCCGGTATACCGTGGGCCCGAACCTCGGGACGACATGCTGTGTTCGATTGGGTGGCTGCTGCTGGCGGCCGGGTGTGTCGCGTCTGCCTCGGACGAGGTGGAGACGGGCGGAGCGGACACGGGGAGGGACACCGGGGCGCCGTGCGTCGCCGCTGCGGAGACCTGCAACGACGTAGACGACGACTGCGACGGCGCGGTGGACGAAGACGGCGTGTGTGACGACGATCCGGGCGACACGGCGGACACCGGGGGCGACACGGCCGACACGGGGGAGACCGGCGTCACCGCGACCGTCCCGGGCGAGCGCCTCGACCTCACGAATTGGAAGTTGACGCTACCGATCGCCGCCGAGGACGACCCGTCGAGCCCCCGCGAGATCTCCCAACCGGAGCTCGCCGACTTCAGCATGGACCCGTGGTTCCACCTCGACGTGGGCGGAGACGCCGTCGTGTTCCGCGCGGACGCCGGTGGGGTGACGACCAGCAACTCCGGATACCCCCGCTCGGAGCTGCGTGAGATGACGGACGACGGCGCCTCCCGCGCGAGCTGGTCCACCGCCTCAGGCACGCACACGATGACCTTCACCGCCGCCGTCACCCACCTCCCCGAGGCCAAGCCCCACGTCGTCGTCGGGCAGATCCACGACGCGGAGGACGACGTCGTGATGGTGCGGCTCGAGGGCGACCACCTCTTCGTCGAGGGCGGCGGCGACAACCTCGGAGACCTCGACGGCGCCTACGTCCTCGGGGAGCCGTTCACCGTGCGGATGGTCGCGGAGGGCGGGCGCATCGACGTGTACTACCAGGACCTCACCACGCCGGCGGTGAGCGTCGACCGTGACGTCGACGGCTGCTACTTCAAGGCCGGCGTGTACACCCAATCCAATCCGGATCACGGGGACGCCCCGGACGCGTACGGGGAGGTGAGCCTCTCCGACCTCGCGGTCACCCACGAATGAGACGTTCTACGTTCCGATCCGGCCCCCACTCCACCTGAACATACACACCCGAAGCCCGACCGCACCCGGGTAGACGCGGCCGCGTCAGAGGCTAGATCAGGCCCAGTCGTTCGGGGGAAACGGTGTGTGTCCAGGAGGCCGAGCGGGCCCGGCAGTGGATGTTCCAGAAGGCCCTGCCGTTCTGGGCTGAGGTGGGGGTCGACCGCGTTCGAGGGGGGTTTCACGAGGCCCTGGGGCTGGACGGCCGCCCCCTCGTGGACGGGGATCGCCGGCTCAGGGTCACCTGCCGGCAGATCTACGTCTACTCGCACGCCGCCACGCTCGGCTACCAACCCGGGCTCGGGGTGGCCTGGGACGGCTTCGAGTACCTGACGGAGAAGGGCTGGCTCGGGCGGCAGGGCGGCTGGGCGCGCCTGCTCACGGCGGACGGGCAGGTGCGCGACGCGACGCCGGAGCTCTACGATCACGCGTTCGTGCTGTTCGCGCTCGGCTGGCTGCACCGCGCGAGCGGGGATCCGCGGCCGCTGGCGTGGGCGCACCGGACGCTCGACTTCGTCGAGGCGCAGCTGCGCCACCCGAGCGCGGGGTTCCTGCACACCCGCCCCTCTCGCGGCTGGCGGCTCCAGAACCCGCACATGCACCTGCTCGAGGCCTCGCTCGTCCTGTACGAGACGAGCGGGCACGCGCGCTTCGCCGAGCTGGCGGTGGAGCTGGCGACGCTGTTCACTGGGCGCTTCTACGATCCGCGCAGCGCCACCGTGATCGAGGCGCTGACGGATCGCCTCGCGCGGGCGCCGGGGCCGCCGGGGCGGAGGGCCGAGCCGGGGCACCACTTCGAGTGGGCGTGGCTGCTCGCCGGGTACCAGCGCCTCCTCGGGGAGCCGATGGCGGAGACTGCCCGCGCGTTGACCGCCTTCGGCGAGCGCGTGGGTGTGCACCCCGTCACGGGGGCCACCTACAACGCGGTCGAGGCGGACGGCACGTTGGTCGACGGGGGCTCCCGCACCTGGCCCAACACCGAGCGCGTGAAGGCGCACATCGCGCTGTTCGAGCTGGACGGTACGGATCCGCGCGGCCCGGTGGCCCAGTCGACGCGCCTCCTGTTGGACGTGTACCTAGCACACCGGCCCGCGGGGACGTGGATGGACCACTTCGATCTCGACGGAAACCCGATCGCCACCACCATTCCCAGCGCTACCTTCTATCATCTGTTCGTGGCGTTCGCCGAGCTCTGGCGAGTGGAGCCCGCGTTGCGGGCGATGAGCCAGCGGGAGGAGGGACGACGGGACGGCCGGGTGGCAGGGCCAATCCTGCGTGCCGGCCGGTAGCAGAGGACGCGACCGCCGGAGAGGCGGAGAGTGGAGCGGGAACCCTGTCGTTCGCTGTCGAAGCGGCGGCCGGGTTCGTTTACCTGACAGGAGTAGATGTGAGGATCGCAGTATTCGGACTTGGGTACATCGGCTCGGTGAGCAGCGGGTGCCTCGCGCGCCTCGGTCACCGGGTCATCGGGATGGACATCGACCCGGAGAAGGTGGCGTTGCTCGGGAGCGGGCACGCGCCCGTGGTCGAGCCCGGGCTCGCCGCCCTCGTGGCGGGCGCCAACGCGGCGGGGCGGCTCGCGGCGACGCGGCACACGGACGTCGCGGTGGCGGAGAGCGACGTCGGTCTGGTGTGTGTGGCGACCCCGTCGCGGCCGGACGGCAGCGCCGACGACACGCAGTTGGTCAACGTGATCTCGAGCATCGGCCGCGCGATCCGCGCGTCGGGCCGCCAGGAATATGCCGTCATCGTGCGGTCGACCTGCCTCCCGGACGTCCACCACCGGCTGCGGGAGATCCTCGCGGCCACGTCCGGGCTGTCGTACGCGCGCGGCCTCGGCTACGCGACCAACCCGGAGTTCCTGCGCGAAGGCACCGCGGTGGAGGACTTCTTCGCCCCGCCGAAGATCGTGTTCGGCGCGGTCGGGCGCGAGGCGGAGGCCGCCTGCCGCAAGCTGTACGCGGGGATCGACGCCGAGGTATTCTTCCTCGACCCCGCCGCCGCCGCGATGGTCAAGTACGCCGACAACTACTACCACGCGGTCAAGGTGACGTTCGGCAACGAGATCGGCCTGCTGTGCCGGCAGCTCGGGGTGGACCCCTACACGGTCATGGAGGTGTTCTGCCGTGACCGCAAGCTGAACATCTCCGACCGTTACCTGCGCCCCGGCGCCCCGTTCGGCGGCTCGTGCCTGCCGAAGGACGTGCGCGCCCTCCGGCACGCCGCCCAACTCACGGACGTCCCGCTCAAGATGCTCCAGGGCGTGGACGCCTCCAACCGCTACCAGATCGGGCGGCTCGTCGCGCGCATCGAGGCTGCGGATCCCGACGCCGTCGGCTTCGTCGGGCTCTCCTTCAAGGAGGGCACCCCCGACCTGCGCGAGTCGCCGTTCCTCGAGGTGCTCCGACGGTTGGTTTCGGCCGGGCGGCGCGTGCGGGTGTACGACCCGATGCTGCTCCAGCTCCCGACGGGCGAGCACGATCCCATCTCCGAGCTGCGCGCCTTCCTGGCGCCCGACCTCGGCGCGCTCACCGACACCTGCGACTACCTCGTCGTGACCCAGAAGCTGGGCGCGCGGATGTGGGACGGCACGCGGGTCGGCGCGCGCCACCACCTGCTCGACCTCACCGCCGACCCCACGTTGCGCCGCTTCGGGACGTACGAAGAGCTCTACCGGTGAAACAAGATCCACCCGTCCGGAGGTTGGCCGCCGTGATCGAGACCACGCATCTCGCGCCTGACAGTCGCAAGCACACACGCGTGCGCCCCGGTTCACACCCGGGTCAGGCCGCCGTCGGGCTCGTCGTCGAGGCGGGCTCCCACCTCCTGGACGTGGTGGATTGGAACCTCGAGGGGGTGGGGGTGTCGAGGCTCCCCGACGAGCTCGCCGCGGCGGGCGAGGGGCCCGTCCGCGTGTCGGTGGAGGTCGAGAGCACCCGCGTCTCCTTCGCGGGGCGCGTGCGGGTGCTGCGGCCGCCGGGCGGGGGTGGGGAGGCCGCCCGGGCCTGCGGGGCCCCGGCCGCGCTCACCTTCGTCGACCTCTCTGCCTCGGGCGCCGAGGTGCTCCGCGCGGTGGCGGACGCGGCTCGGCTCGGCGTCGCCCCGAAGCTCGCGACCGTGCTCGAGCGGGTCGACCCCACCGAGGTCACCCTCGTCGGGACCGGCGGGGCGATCCCGTTGACCAGGGTCGCTCCCCTGCCGCTCCCGACCCAGACGCCGCCGGCCGAGAAGGGCTGGCGCCCGCCCCTCCGCGTGCTGCTCTACGTCGGCGTGGGCGTGCTCCTGACGGCCTACCTCGCGTCGACGCTCTACGCGCGGGTGTGGCGCATCGAGGTCGACGCTGCCTCGATCGTCGCGCCCACCGCGCGCATCGTGAGCCCGGCGGACGGCGTGCTCCGGGAGCTGCACGCGGCCACGGGAGACCGCGTCCCGCTCGGTGCGAGCCTCTTCGTGGTCGAGTCGCCGAGCGTGCAGGCGGACCTCGACCGGGTGGAGCTCGAGGTCGGCAAGGCCGCGGCGCGCGTGGCCCAGCGCGCGGCCGAGCGGGAGACCGCGGCGGCGCGGCTCGCCATCCACGGGCGGATGTTGCGGGCGCGCGTGGCGGCCAAGGCGGCCCAGGTCTCGCTGCTCGGGGCGCGGCTGGGGTTCGCCGACACGCGCGTGGCGCGCCTGAGCGAGCTGGTCGGGGACGCCGTCTCGTCGTTCGAGGTGGACGACGCCCGCTCCGGTCGCGCCCGGATCGCGGGGGAGGCCTCGGAGCTGCGGAGCCAGCTCGCGGTGGAGCGGGGGCGGCTCGGGGCGGCCCGGAAGGGCTACTACTTCGACGGGGACGGCGTCGAGGACGGGGTCCCCGAGGCGGACGCGGCGCTCGCGGCGGCGGAGACGGAGCTCGCGCTCTGGCGGCGGCAGCAGGAGCGCCAGGTCGCGCGCGCCGACCTCGTCCAGAACGGCCGTGCGCCCTTCTCGGGGCGCGTCGCCGCGGTCGAGCAGGTCGCGGGGACGCCGGTGCGCGAGGGGGACCTCGTGGTGGTGCTCGAGCAGGAGGACGCCCTCCGTGTGGAGGCGTGGATCACGCGCCACGAGGCCGAGTACGTGCGGATCGGGGCCCCGGCGCGGGTGTCGGTCGCCGGCCTGGGGCGGGTGTACGACGCCACGGTGCAGTCCGTGGACGCCAACCCCGGCGCGAGCGCCGTCCTGGCCGAGAAGGGGGAGGGGCCGCGGCTGGAGGTGGTCCTCGACCTCGGGGGCTACGCGGGGGAGCCGGAGACCCGCGACGCCGCGCGGGCGGCCCTCCGCGAGGTAGACGCCATCGGCCTCCCCGTCGTCGTCAGCTTCGAGCGGAGCTGGCGGTGAGACGCGCGCTGGTCGCGCTCCTGGTCGCGTTCGCCCCCCTCGGGGAGGCCTGCGCGACCGTGCCGAGCGCGCCCGTGGCGTCGGTGCGGAGCGCGGCGGTCCCGCCGGGGTGGCACACGGATCCGGGCGCGCTTCGGCCGCCGGTGCGCGCCCGCGTGCTCCGCGAGGCGGACGTGGCGCTGGGGCGGGCTCCGCGTCCGGTCCCCACGCTGGCGAGCGCCGGCGGCGCCGACCGGGCGGACCCGCGCTCCGTCGCCTCCCGCGCCGCGTTCGAGGACGCCGACGACGCGGTGCTGCTCGCGCTCGCATGGCGCACCATGGGCGCCGAACGCTACCGCGCCGCCGCCGTCGCCCGGCTGCTGGCGTGGGCCCTCGTGAACGCGCCCACGGGGCACCCCGTCGACGAGACTCGCCTCGACGGGCTCGTCACCGCCTACGTCCTCGTGGGCGCGACGTTGGGCCCCGCCGAGGAGCTCCCGATCCGCGCCTGGCTCACCACGATGCGGGACCGGAAGGCGGCGTGGGTGTTCGGACCGCGGACGCGCGACAACAACCACCACACCCACCAACTCAAGATGCGGGTGCTCCTGGACGCCGCCCTCGGTGACACCGCGCGCCTCGCCGCCGACACGCTCGAGGCCGAGGCGCACGCGGCGCGCAACCTGGACGAACGCACGGGGGAGAGCGTCGATCTCCGCGAGCGGGACGCGCTGTACTACCACGCGTACGACCTCGACGCGTGGCTCGAGATCCACCTTGTCACAGGGTGTTGCGCCGCGCCGGTAACCGCCGCGTTCCGCCTTCTCGAACGCCGCATCCTCGCGGGCGAGACAGGCGGCGAGTTCGAGGCCAGCGTGTCCCCGCTCGACGCCGCGCGCGCCCGCGCCGGCTTCGGCTACGGCGCCCCCGGCTCCACCTTCGACGCCGCCCGCGCCACCCACGCCATCCTGACCTTCTACACAGGGCCGGACGCCCACTCCAACCCCTTCGCCCTCTCGGCGGCGGACGTCGGGCGCCGCGACCTCTACCCCCTGGCACGGTACGAATCATGGCTCCCCTGACCGAACCGGAGCGCTTCGAGTGGCGCGCCCGGGACGTCTTCGCCTTGTACCTCTACTTCGCCGTCCTCGCCGCGGGCATCGTGTCGCTCCCCGCGGACCTCGTCAAGACCTCCACGGTGTCCGGCATCTTCGGCGGCCTCGGCCTGCTCGGCATCTGGCGCTTCGCGTGGTGGTTCCTCCACTTCGTCCGCGCCCAGATCTACACCCGCGTGGTCTACGCGCGCCTTCGCCGCGAGGGCGCCGCGCTCTGGGCCTCCGGCTGGCGCCCGCGCGAGGTCGCCTTCATGATGACGACGTTCAAGGAGGATCCCGGCACCACGCGCGCGGTGCTCGACAGCATCGTCGGCGAGCTCGTGCGCCTCGGCCTCCCCGGCCGCCTCGTGGTGGGCAGCGGCCACGACAGCGACGAGATGGTCATCACCGCCCACCTCCAGCAGATGGACACGCCGGTCGACCTCCAGGTCGTCTTCGTCCGGCAGACCCAGCCGGGAAAACGCGTCGCCATCGGGCTCGCCCTGCGCGCGCTCTCCCGCATCGGCGTCTCGGGGGACACCCCGGTCGTGTTCCTCGACGGGGACAGCCTCATGGCGCCCGGCTGCCTCCAGCGCTGCCTACCGCTGTTCGAGCTCGAGCCGAATATGGACGCGCTGACGACGCTGGAGCGCGCGGTGGTGTACGGCCCCATCTTCATGCAGAAATGGTTGGATCTCCGCTTCGCCCAGCGTCACCTCACGATGAACTCCCACGCGCTCTCGCGGAAGGTCCTCACCCTCACCGGCCGCCTCTCCGTCTACCGCGCCCGTGCCGTGCTCGACGAGGCCTTCATCCGCACGGTGGAGGAGGACCACCTCTACGATTGGTTGTGGGGCCGCTTCCGCTTCCTGTCGGGCGACGACAAGAGCACCTGGTACAGCCTGCTCGAGCGCGGCTCGGAGATGCGCTACGTGCCGGACGCCCTCGTCTACACGATCGAGCGCCTCGACGGCCCGCTCTTCGACCGTGTCACCCAGAACCTGCTCCGGTGGTCGGGCAACATGCTCCGCAACGGCCGCCGCGCGATCCGCCTCGGTCCGCGGCGGGTGGGGCCCTTCATCTGGTGGTGCATCGTCGACCAACGCATCGCGATGTGGAGCTGCCTCGCGGGGCCCGTCGCCCTGCTGGGAGGAGGATTGTTGATCGACCCCGCCCTCATCCTGACCTTCCCGCTCTGGGTCATGCTCACCCGCGGCCTCCAGTCCGTGCTCCTCTTCAGCTACCACCGCCGCATCGATGTCACGTTTCCGGTGGTGCTCTACTTCAACCAGATCGCCGCCAGCATCGTGAAGATCTACATCCTGTTCCGGCTGCCCGTCCAACGTTGGGCGAACCGCGGCGACCAACGCGCGAACGACGCGTTGGGGCAGGGGTGGCGGTGGAAGTCGGGCGTGGCCTCCTACCTCACGCTCCTCTGGGTCTCGCTCTTCGTGTTCGGGGTGCTCCTCTTCACCGGCGCGCTCCCGAACGGCCCCCACTTCTTCGTCGTGAGCTTCCTCGACACGTTCCTGTGACCGCCCTCGCCCGCCTCCGGCGAGCCTTAGGAGTTCCATGCGCCACCGTTGGATCGGTTCCTCTCTCCTCGCGCTCCTCGCCGGCGCCTACCCGCTCTCCGCGCGCGCGGCGCCCCCCTGCGCGGCCGCCAACGTCCGTTGGTCGGCGGTCTCCGACCGCCTCTACCTCTCGGGGGACGTGCAGTGCACGCTCACCGACCTGCGCCGCCTCGCGCCCGCCGAGGTGCCGCTCACGCTCGAGGCCGGCCGCATCTGGACGCTCGGCACCAACCTCATCGTCGAGCAAGGCGCCCAGCTGATCGTGGACGGCGCTGCGGGCGGAGACGCCGCGGAGCTGCGCCTGAAGAGCGACGGCTCCGCGTTCATGGAGATCCGCGCCGAGTGGGGTACGCTCACGTTCCGCAACACCCGCGTCACGTCGTGGGACACGCGCGAGGGCGGCCCCGACACCGAATACGCCAGCGGCCGCGCGCTGATCCGCGCGCTGTCCTACCTCGACGCGGACGGCGAGACGGCGCGCGAGTCCCGCATGGACGTGCTCAGCAGCGACATGGGCTACCTCGGATACTACGCCGCGGAGTCCTACGGCCTCGTGTGGAAGGTGCGCGGGGAGACCGCCGAGATCTTCGCCGCGGTCGACGTGTTCGGTGACATCACCGACTCGACCCTCCACCACAACTACTTCGGCATGTACTCGTTCGGCGCCTACGGGATGCACATCGCGGGCAGCGAGTTCCACGACAACGTCATGTACGGGATCGACCCCCACGACGACTCGGACGGCCTCCTCGTCGAGGACAACTACATCCACGACAACGGAAACCACGGGTTCATCTGCAGCAAGCGCTGCGACAACCTCGTCGTGCGCAACAACGTGTCGTCCAACAACGCCACGATCGGCTTCATGTTCCACCGCGACGTGCGGGACTCGATCCTTGAGGGGAACACCGCCGAGAACAACGGCGACGCGGGCTTCGCCATCATGGACAGCCACGCGAACACGATCCGTGGCAACACTGCGCGCGACAACCTCTACGGCATCCGCCTCTCCGTCGGCGCCTCCGACAACCTCATCGAGTCGAACGTCGTGACCGGGAGTACGCTCTACGGCTTCTATCTCTACATGGGGACCGACCCGCCGACGATCAACGACGGGCGGCCGGTGAACAACCGCTTCGTGAGCAACGAGGTCACCGGAAACACCACGGCGCTCAAGGCAGGCGACGCCCTCCAGAACACCTTCGAGGCCAACATCTTCCGGGACAACGGCATCCAGGGCGCGATCCTCGCGGAGACGGAGGAGAACGTGTTCCGCGCCAACGACTTCGGCGGCAGCTACCTCTTCGCGCAGGGCGCCACCTCCGACATCGTGGCCGACACCGACGCCGCGGAGGTCCAGCTGGGCGGTGCAGACGCCTCGTTCACCTTCGAGGACGCCACCGGCCGCGTCTTCGACACGCCGCTCGGCCTCGCCACCACGGTCGACGCCGCGGGCTCCCACCTCTCGCTGACCCAGGCGATGGACTCCGGCATCGTCCCCGTCACCGCGCTCCCCCTGCGCGTCGTCCCGGCGGACGGCGACCTCGACGTGCGCATCGACGGCTGGCTGCAAAGCTCGCGCGCCTGGACCACGCTCCCGGGCTCAGCGGGCAGCGCCACCTACACCGTCGGCGGCCTGCTCCCCGGGGTGCGCTACGTGCTCTCGGTGGACGGCGCGCGCGTCGCGACGCACACCGCCGACGCGACCGGCGCCGTCACCTTCACCGCGGACGTCGCCCCCGATCCGCAGCGCTTCGCCCTCGTCTCCATCCGCCTCCTCCTGCGGCCGAGCTGGTCGTTCGGGGGCTCGGGGAGCGTCGTCGAAGGGCCCGCTCCGCGCCCGGGTGTGGTCCGATGAGCGCGCTCCCGTCGGACTACTTCGCGGTCGTCCTCGCGGGCGGCCGCGGCACGCGCTTCTGGCCGCTGTCGCGCCGCGCCGTCCCCAAGCAGTGCCTGAGCCTCGACGGCGGGCCCACCCTCCTCCAGCGCACCGTCGCGCGCACGGGCCTCCCCGCGGAGCGCGTGCTCGTCGTGACGGGGCCCGACATGGTGGACGCGGTGCGGGCGCAGCTCCCCGACGCGCAGCTCCTCGTCGAGCCGAGCCCGCGCAACACCGCCGCGCCCATCGCCTGGGCCGCGCTCGAGGTGGAGCGCCGCGGGGGGGCCGGGTGCTTCGTGTTGCCCTCGGACCACGTCGTCGCGGACGAGCCGGCCTTCCGCGCCGCACTCGCGGCCGCCGCCCAGGTCGCGTCCCGGGGCGGGCTCGTCACGCTCGGGGTGCGCCCGACCCGCCCGGAGACCGGCTTCGGCTGGATCGAGGCCGGTCCCGGCGCCGGCGTGGACGTGCCCGTGCGCCGCTTCGTCGAGAAGCCGCCGCTCGCCGTGGCCGAGCGCCTGCTCGCCGGGGGGCGCCACTATTGGAACGCGGGGATGTTCGTGTGGACGCCGCGCGCCCTCCTCGACGCGGTGGACGCGCACCTCCCGGGGACCGCCGCCATGATCGGGCGCCTGCGCGAGGGGGCGGACATCGCGGACGCGTGGGGGGCCTCCGAGGCCACGAGCATCGACTACGGCGTGCTCGAGCGCGCGGCGGGGCTGCGCGTCGTCCCCGTCGACTTCGGCTGGTCGGACGTCGGGAGCTGGACGGCGTTGGACGAGGTGCTGCCCGCCAGCGAGGGCGGGGTCTCCGTCGCCCGCGCGGTCGTGGCGCTCCGCGCGGAGGGCAACATCGTGCACGCCGCGGACAAGCTCGTGGCGCTGCTCGGGGTCCACGACCTCGTCGTCGTCGACACGCCCGACGTGCTGCTCGTCGCGCGGCGCGAGGACGCCCAGGAGGTGCGCGCGCTGCTCGAGGCGGTGGAGAGGCGCGGGCACGGCGGCGCCACGTAGCGGCGAGGGGGCGTCGCGGACGGCCGACGACATCGGCCGGGACTGCAACCACGAGGCCGTCGGAGGCGCGCTACCCGCCGGTCGCGAAGACCGAGCAATAGTCCGGGAAACCTGAGATGTCCTGGAGGAACGGGGAAGGCTCGCCGTACACATGGGCGGTGAGCCAGAGGTCCATCATGTCGCGGCCCTCGGGCGGGACGCTGTGGCCGCGCTCGTGGTTGCACACGACGGTGAAGTGCCCGTCCTCCGTGAGGGAGGTGGCGAAGTTGAGCGTCGTCTCCTGGAAGTCGACGAGCCCGCCGCCGTAGAGGTCGTCCGCGCCGCCGTAGTTCAGCAGCGCGGGGAAGGGGGCCGCGGGCGTCTCGTAGGGGATGATCGGATCCGTCCCGCCCGAGAAGGGGAGGATCGCGGAGAGGGTGTCGCCGCGGTGGAGGGAGAGGAAGCTCGTCCACAGGGCGCCGGCGGAGAAGCCGATGGAGGAGACGCGGCCGAGGTCGATGTCGAGCTGCTCGTAGAGGCAGGTGCGGAGGTCGTCGTAGAGGACGAGGTCGTCGTTGTCCGCGCCGTCGCCCGCGAAGGCCCACTCGTACTCGTACGCGCCCGAGGCGCTCACGACGACGACCACGGCGTCGGCCACCTCGGCGTAGCCCCGCAGATCGAGGAGGTTGATCATGTAGTTGGCCGTCCCGCCGAGCGGGTGCCACACGAAGACGACGGGCTTGCCGGCCGCGCCGCCCGGGGGGAGCAGGAGCTTCACGCTGCGATCGAGGCCGTGGGAGACGAGGTCCACCTTCTCCTCACCCGCCTCGAACGTGGGGCATTCCCCGCTCGACACCGGGGCGAGCGGCGCCGTGCCCTTCAGGTAGCCGAGGTCGGGGACGGCCTCGGCGGCGGAGTCGTCGACGGCGGGGGCGGTGCAGGCGAGGAGGGCGAGGAGCATCCCGTCAGCGTAGCTGGTCCTCCTCCGCGGCTCACGCGTCCGGCGCTCACTCGGCCGCGCGCGGCTCCGGGAGCGTGGCGACCGCGGCGGCCACCATCGCGCGCTGCGCGGGCGTCATCTTCGCGCGCGGGCGCACCGCGAGGACCCGCCGATGCGCGTCCTCCCAGGTGGGCGCGATGCCCTCCGCCACCATGACGCCGAGGCACACGGCGACGCTGCGCCCGTGCCCGTACGCGCAGTGCACGAGCACCGGGAGCCCCTCCGCGCGCCACGCCACGGCCTGTTCGACCGCCGCCCGCCACGCCTCGAGCTCCGGAGGGGCGCCATCCAACATCGGGAGGCAACGGTAGCGGAGGGCCTCGCCCCGTCGGGGGAGCTCCGCGGTGAGGTCGAGCTGCGCGTGCTCGGGCGCGCCCTCCTTCGGCCAGCCGCCGACCCACAGGCCGGGCGCCAGCTCCACCTTCCACGCCCGCATCGACCGCCGGCCGGCCCGCGCCGCGCCGCGCGCGGTGAGCAGGAACGGGAGGAGGGCCCAGAAGGCGAGGGTGGGGGTCGATTGTTTACCGAGCATCGCCGGCCGCCGGAGGAGGTAGGCGAGGCTCACCCACGACGTCCCGAGCCCCGCCCACACGAAGGGCCACGCGGCCCACGCTGGGACGAGGGTGGCGAACCAGAGCTCGCCCGCGCCGACGATCAGGAAGGGCAGGAAGGGCGTCACGCCGGCAACGTAGCCTCCGCGGGATAGGTTCGTCGGGCAATGGCCTTCGCTCACCTCCACGTCCACTCCCAGTTCACCCTGCTCAACGGCGTCCCCTCGCCGAAGGAGCTCGCCAAGGCCGCCAAGGCGCGCGGGATGGACGCGCTCGCGCTGACCGACACCTGCAACCTCTACGGCGCGGTCACCTTCTACAAGGCGTGCAAGGACGTGGGCGTCCACCCCGTCTACGGCGCGGAGATCTGGGTCGATCCGCGCGGCATCGCCTCGCGCGAGGGCCTCGCCGGCGCCCACCAGGTCGTGCTCCTCGTCGAGGACGACACCGGCTACAAGAACCTCTGCGCGCTGATCACCCGCGCGATCTTCGACGGCATCCACCACCGCCCGCGCATCGATCTCGACCTGCTCCGCGCCCACAACGCGGGCCTGATGTGCCTCACCTCGGGGGAGACGGGCGCCATCCGCCGCGGCGCCCCCGTCGAGAACGATGGCCGCGTGGTGCCGCTCGCCGAGATTTTCGGCGCCGAGCGCCTGTTCTGCGAGATGATGGACCAAGGGCTGGACTGGCAGGCCGACCACAACGCCGAGGTCCGCCGCGTCGCCGCCACGCACGGCCTCCGCACCGTCGTCACGAACGACGTTCGCTACCTCCAGCCCCGCGACGCCGTCAGCCTCGACCTCCTCAACGCCATCGCGATGGGCGCGTCGCTCAACGACACGAAGCGGCCGAAGGCGCAGACCGACCAGCTCTACATGAAGACCGAGGAGGAGATGCGCGATCTCTTCCCGGACGACGGCCCCGCGCTCGACCTCACCCGCGAGATCGCCGAGCGCGCGCACTTCAAGTTCAACACGAGCACCTACTACTTCCCGGCGTCCACCCCGCCGGACGCCGATCCGGACCCCAAGGCGCCGCAGCCCGACACGGACGCGAACTGGGCCTTCTTCTACGAGGCCTTCCCGCCGCCGGTCGACTTCAAGATGCCGCTCGACTCGGTGCCGCCCCGCCCCGAGACCGCCGGCAACCTCAACGGCTACTTCTGCTGGTACGCGCGCAAGGGGCTGGAGTTCCGCCTCCAACGCATCGATCCCGACAAGCACGCGCCGTACCACGAGCGCCTTGAGTTCGAGCTCAAGATGATCATCAAGATGGGCTTCGCCGCCTACCTGCTGATCGTCGCGGAGTTCATCAACTAGGCGAAGGATCGGTCGATCCCCGTCGGTCCCGGCCGCGGTTCGGCGGCCGGCTCCATCGTCGCGTACGCGATGCGCATCACCGACATCGACCCCGTGCGGTTCGAGCTGCTCTTCGAGCGCTTCCTGAACCCTGAGCGCATCTCGATGCCCGACATCGACGTCGACTTCGCGCAGGACCGCCGCGAGGAGGTCATCGAGCACGTCCGCGTGAAGTACTCGGCGCCGCTGGTGAGCCAGATCATCACCTACGGCAAGCTGCAGGCAAAGGCCGCTTTGCGAGACGCGGCGCGGGTTTGCGATCTCTCCTTTCAGGAAGCGGATCGGCTCTCCAAGCTGGTGCCGAACGTCCTGAACATCACGTTGGCCGACGCGCTGACCCAGGAGCCGAAGATCGTCGCGCTCCTTGACAGTGACCCCAAGGCCCGTCGCGTCTACGCGCTCGCCCGGCGCATCGAGGGCCTCGCGCGGCAGGTCGGCGTGCACGCGGCCGGCGTCGTCGTCGCGGATCGGCCGCTGGTCGAGCTCGCGCCGCTCTACCGGGACGGGCCCGAGGGCGGGCCGGTCGTCCAGTACGACATGAAGTCGGCGGAGAGCATCGGCCTCATCAAGTTTGACTTCCTCGGGCTCAAGACCCTCGACCAGATCCGCGACGCCGTCGCGATGGTCGAACGCAACACCGGCGAGAAGATCGACATCTCCGACATCGACGTCGACGATCTCACCAGCTGGAAGCTCTTCCAGAAGGGCGACGGCCTCGGCGTGTTCCAGGTCGAGTCCTCCGGCATGCGCGACCTCCTCACGCGCCTGCGCCCCTCCTGCATCGACGACCTCATCGCCCTCGTCGCCCTCTTCCGCCCGGGCCCGCTCTCCTCCGGCATGGTCGACGACTTCATCGAGCGAAAGCACGGCCGCAAGGCGGTCGAGTACCCGTTCGCCGAGCTCCGCCCCGTGCTCCAGAGCACGTACGGCACGATCGTCTACCAGGAGCAGGTGATGCAGATCGCCCAGGTCCTGGCAGGCTATTCGCTCGGCGAGGCGGACCTGTTGCGCCGCGCGATGGGCAAGAAGGACGCCGTGGAGATGGGTCGGCAGAAGACCCGGTTCATGACTGGCGCCATGGCCAAGGGCTTCGCGGAGCAGAAGGTCTCCGACCTCTTCGATCTCGTCGCGAAGTTCGCCGAGTACGGCTTCAACAAGAGCCACTCCGCCGCCTACGGCTACGTCGCCTACCAGACCGGCTGGCTCAAGGCCCACCACCGCGCCGAGTACATGGCCGCGCTGATGTCGATCGACGCCGGGGACTCCGACAAGATCCTCGTTTACGTCGGCGATTGCCGGCGTGCGGGCATGAAGATCCTCCCGCCGGACATCAACGCCTCCGTCGGCCCCTTCGACGTGCCGAAGGACGATCGGCGCTCGATCCGGTACGGCCTCAACGCGATCAAGGGCGTCGGCGAGGGCGCGGTCCAGGCCGTGATGGAGGCCCGGGCGGAGGCCGGCGGGCAGTTCACGGACTTCATGGACTGCCTGAATCGCCTCGACTATCGCCGCGTCAATCGCCGCGTAATCGAGAGTTTCATCAAGTGCGGCGCCTTCGAGTCCCTCGGCGAGCCCCGCGCGCGCCTCTTTGCGGCCCTCGAGGACGCCATGGCGGCCGCCCAACAGGCCCAGGTGCAGAAGGCCTCGGGTCAGGTCGGGCTCTTCGGCGGCGCGATGAAGGCGCCGAGCTTCAAGATGCCGAAGGTGGCGGAGTGGGCCGTCGGCGAGCGCATGAAGTTCGAGAAGGAGACCCTCGGGCTCTTCCTCACCGGCCACCCGATCGAGGCCTACGCCGCCGAGGTCGCGCGCTTCGCGACGGCGCCGATCGACGGCTTGCGCCGCATCGACGACAAGTCCAAGGTGGCCGTGGCGGGCATCGTCGCCGCCATGCGGATCATTCGTACGCAGAAGGGAGACAAGATGGCCTTCGTCACGCTGGAGGACATGAATGGCACCGTCGAATGCCTGTTCTTCCCGAAGGCGCTCCCGAAGGCCCAGGTGGTGCTCGAGGCGGGCCGCCCGATCCTGCTGCGGGGGACCGTCGAGCAGAAGGCGGACGAGACGAAGGTGCTGGCCGACACGGTCGAGTGGCTTGAGGACGTCCGCGAGCGATCCACGGGGTTGGTCGAGCTCTACATCCGCATGGACCAGGCGGTGGAGGAGGCGCTCGCCCCGATGATGGCGCTGCTCGACGGGAACCGCGGGCCCGCGCACCTGAAGGTGTGGTTGACCGAGCCCGGCCTCTTCCGCACCCGCATCGGCGCGGGAGAGACGCTCCATGTGGCCGCCACGCCCCGCCTCGTCGACGGCCTCCGGGCCCTTTTCGGCCCCGAATCCGTGAGGCTCTCGTGATCGCCCTCCTCGCCGCCCTCGTCGTCTCCGCTCCAGTGTTCGCCTTCGATCCGGTCGTGGAGCAGCTCCCCGACGGCCGCGTGGACTGGACCTCCCTGCGCCTGCTCGCCTCGGCGGAGGGCGTGCCGTCGAGCGGCGTGATGGTCAACCTCGAGACCCTCGAGGGCGACGCGCGGCAGCGGCTCGGGCCGCGCATGCTCGCGATGGCCCGCAAGGTGCGCGTGAGCGCCGAGCTCACCGCTGCCGATCTCCTCGACGCGAAGGACGCCGTCGCCGATCGCATCGACGACAATCTCATGTTGTGGGAGGTCTTCGAGGTCCGCTACTTCACCTCCGGGGGCGTGGAGATGGAGGGCGCGCTGCCGCTCCAGTCGTGGCTCCGGCCCGCCCTCGTGAGTCTCGCGAAGGGGAAGGACCGCACCGGACCGGCCACCGCGCCGACCAGCGGCCTGATCGTGGACGCGCGCGGCCTCGACGTGTCACCCGCGCTGTCGCCCCGGCTGCGGAGCGGCGCCGGCACCGAGCTCTACAGCCTCGCGATGATGACCGTGCTCGCCGCCTCGCAGCGCACGCCCGTCGTCTACGTGACCGACCCGGCGGACGCCGCCGCCGGCAAGCGCGCCGGCACCCAGCCGCTCTTCGTGCGCGCGATCGGTGTCTCCGCCGACACCGACCTCGTCCTCTCGGACGCCGACACCGCCGCGTTGACCCAGGCCGCCGCGGACGCCCCGTTCCTCCTCCAGGGCAACGTCGTGGTGGTGGTCGACAAGTGATGCGCCGCGCGCCCCGATCGAGCGCGGGGGCCGCCGCGCTCCCGACGCGTCGCGCGCCGACGCTCCGCCGGACCAGCGCGTGGAGCCAGCTCCGGTGGGCGGCGGCGTTCGTCGTGATGACGGGTGCGCTCGTCTACGTCACGGGTTCGCTCCTCTCCGTGCTCGTGGCCTCGGCGGTGGTCGCCTACCTGCTCGACCCGCTCGTCACGAAGCTCCAGGCCCGCGGCTACTCGCGGGAGGGGGCCATCGTCGCCATCGGGGGGCTCGCCACCGCCGCGCTGCTCGTGGCGGTCGGCGTCGTGGTGCCCGGCGTCGCCCAGAAGATCGGGCAGGTGGGCTCGGCGGTCTCGCCCTACCTCGGCGGCGTCTCCGACCGGGTCGGGCCCCTGCTCGATCAGGTAGAGACCCGCTTCGGCGTCGTCGTCCCGACCGACCTGCGCGCGCTCGCGGCGGAGGTCCCCGGCTATCTCCAGAAGCTCTCTCCGGACGCCCGGAAGACCATCCAGGACTGGCTCGGCCGGCTCGCGGGCGGCGGGATGGATGTCGTGCTGTCGGTCCTCACCGTCACCCTCGTGCCGGTGTTCACCTTCTACCTGCTGCGCGACTGGCCGCTGATCGTCGGCTGGGTGGACGAGCTCGTCCCCGTCCGTCACCGCCCGATCGTGCGCACGCTCGCCCTCGAGATCGACGGCCGCATCGCCTCCTTCGTGAAGGGGCAGCTGCTCGTCGCCACCCTCCTCGCGGTGTTCTACACGGTCGGGATGCTCGTCGCGCGCGTCGATCTCGCCGTCACCGTCGGCGTCCTCTCGGGCGCGCTCTTCCTGCTGCCCTACATCGGCCCCCTCATCGGCGCGGCCCTGGGCGTGGGCCTCGCCCTCATCCAGTACGGGGTGGACTGGCATGTGGTCGTCGTCGTCGCGACGTTCGGCCTCGCGCAGATCATGGAGAACACGGTGCTCACCCCGATGCTGGTCGGAGACCGCGTCGGGCTCCACCCGATGGTCGTGATGATCGCGCTGATCGTGGCGGGCAACCTGCTCGGGCTCTGGGGCCTCGTCGTGGCGCTCCCGGTCACGGCGGCGCTCGCGGTCATCGGCGCCCACGTGCTCGACGTGTACCGGCGCAGCCGCACGTACCTCGCCTGATGCGGTGGGCCTGGCGCGGTCGCGTGCCCTACGCCGAGGCCCTCGCGGCTCAGCGTGCGCACCGGGACGCGCTGGTGGAGGGGAGGGGAGAGGAGGTGGTGTGGCTCCTCGAGCACGACCCGGTCATCACCACCGGGCGCCGGGGCGTGGACGACCTCGATCCCGAGCGGATCCTGGGGGCGGGCTACGCGCTGGAGGCGGCGGAGCGCGGCGGCCTCGCGACCTGCCACGAGCCCGGGCAGCTCGTCGGCTACGTGCTCATCGACGCCCGCGAGATCGGCGTGCGGCGCACGGTGGACGCGATCGAGACGGCCATCGCGGCCTGGCTCGCCGCGCAGGGCGTCGAGGCGGGCCCGCGCGAGGGCTACCCCGGCGTGTGGATCGGGCGGGACAAGGTGTGTGCCGTCGGCTTGCACTTCCGCGCGGGGTTCACGTTGCACGGCTTCGCCCTGAACCTCGTGAACGACCTGACGGGCTTCGGGCTCATCACGCCCTGCGGCATCGTGGACGGCGGCGTCACCGCGCTGAAGCGGCTCGTGCCCAGCGCGCCCTCTCCGGAGGCGGCCGCCCCCGCGGTAGGCGAAATAGTGGTGCAGCATCTCCTTGACGCAAGGAGAGGACCTGTTAATAGGTGGGGACCGAAGGCACGTAGCTCAGTGGTAGAGCACCGCTCTGACACGGCGGGGGTCGCCGGTTCAAGCCCGGCCGTGCCTACCATTGCCCCCCATCGGTAGGCGGGCGCGTCATTGACGCGCCCGCCTTTCTCTATTATTGGTTGCCGTTCTCGGAGCGGGTACGCCCGCCTCCCGGCCACTTCTCGAATCCGGAGAGTTTTTGCGGAGTCCCCCTCGTCGCGATCAGAACCTGGTCCCGGAACGAAATGAGCCCCGCGTCAACGAACGGATCCGCGTCCCGCGGGTGCTTGTTGTTGACGAGGAAGGCCAGAAGCTCGGTGAGTTCCTCACCGAAGACGCGATGGCCCTCGCGCGTGAGCGCGGCCTGGACCTCGTGGAGGTCGCGCCCATGGCGCGGCCGCCCGTTTGTCGCATCACCGACTTCGGAAAGCTCAAGTACGAGAAGAAGAAGCGGGACGCCCAGACCCGGAAGAACCAGGTCATCGTCGAGGTCAAGGAGATCAAGCTCCGCCCCAAGACGGACGATCACGACTTCGACGTGAAGGAGCGCGCTGTCCGCCGCTTCCTCGAAGATGGCGACAAGGTCAAGGTCACGGTTCGGTTCCGTGGTCGCGAGATCGCGCACCGCGACATCGGCGAGAGCCAGTGCCGCAAGCTGGCCGAGATGCTGGTTGACGCCGCGATCGTCGAGATGCCCCCCCGGATGGACGGCCGGCAGATGGTCATGCTGCTGGCGCCGGGCAAGAAGAAGACTTCCTGAGAATCACGGCTAAGAATCACGGCTAAGTTTCACGGAGCGCACATGCCCAAGATGAAGACCAAACGTGCCGCGGCGAAGCGTTTCTCCGTCACCGGCACCGGCAAGATCAAGTACAAGAAGCGCGGCCTTCGCCACTGCCTCGAAGGTGTCTCCAAGGACACCAAGCGCGGCCTTGGTCAGATCGGCTACATCTCCGATGCGGACCACGCGAACGTGGCTCGCCTGATCCCCTACAAGTTCTAGTTCTCTCCCCCTCCGCCGCTACCGCGCCCGCCCCCCTTCTCGGGGTGCAACCGCAGGGACCCGGTCTTCACCAAGGAGTTTCAAGATGGCTCGTGTAAAGCGCGCACAAATCTCTCGCGTCCGTAAGAACCGCCTCTACAAGCGCGTCAAGGGGTTCTTCCTCGGCCGCCAGCGCCTCCGCCAGGCGATGGAGCACAGCGACCGCGCCAAGCGGTTCGCGTTCCGCGGCCGCAAGGAGAAGAAGCGCCTCTTCCGCGCGCTCTGGATCGTCCGCATCAACGCGGCGCTCCGCGCCTCCGGCGTCACGTACAGCCGCTTCATCTACATGATGAAGGTCGCGAACGTGAAGCTCGACCGCAAGATCCTCGCCGACCTCGCGCTCAACGATCCGGCCGGCTTCGCCGCCGTCGTCAAGACCGTCCAGGCCGCGCAGGCCGCCTGAACGTGAGCGCCTTCGTCCTCGCGCTGCTCTTCGCCTGCGTCGAGGACGAGGAGGCGACCTACGCCCAATACAACGGGGATGACGAGAGCGTCTCCGTCGAGGTGGGCGTAGATACCCGGTACGTCGTCGAAGACGACGGCACCGAGGTCCCCGAATCGGTCTCGGTGCCGCTCATGAGCAGCACCGGTACCGTCGATATCGGGACCGGCACGGTCACCCCCTCCGCGGGGCCGATCGGCACGGTCCACTCCGTCATCGTCGAGGTCGCGAGCGACTACGCCGACGATGTCGACCGCGTGACCGTCCGCACCGCCAGCGACGGCCGTGGAGAAGACGAGTACGAGCTCGACCGTGACAGCGCGGGCGAGGGATACTGGGTGTTCGAGCTCGAGTCCCAGGGTGAGGAAGACGAGGTGCGCACCGACACCTTGACCTTCTTCCTCTACGCGGAAGTGGATTCCGAGGAGTAGTCGAGATGGCGGGCACGGAGAAGAAGCAGCGCGCGCGTACGGTCACCAAGGCCGAGGTCGTGGAGCGCGTGCGGCAGGTCACGGGCTTCGGCTGGACCGAGAGCGGCGACCTGTTGGAGGCCGTGCTCGACTCCATGAAGGAGACCCTCGAGGCCGGCGAGAACATCAAGATCAGCGGCTTCGGCAGCTTCATGGTGCGCTCCAAGTCGCCCCGTCGTGGCCGCAACCCGCAGACGACGGCCTCCATCGTCATCCCGAAGCGCCGGGTCCTGACCTTCAAGCCGTCCCAGGTGTTGCGCCAGTCGCTCAACACCGGCCGCTCCGAAGGGTAGGTAGGCCGTGGCCGACATCCCGGACAAGCTCTACTTCCGCATCGGCGAGGTGGCGGAGCTGGTAGGGGTCGAGGCCCATGTGCTCCGCTATTGGGAGACGGAGTTCAAGCTCCGTCCGCACCGGTCCAGCGCCGGCCAGCGCCTCTACCGCAAGAGCGACCTCGCGCGCTTCCTGCGCGTGCGCCAGCTCCTGCACGAAGAGGGCTTCACCATCGCGGGCGCCCGCAAGGTGCTCCTGGAGGGCTCCGACGCGCCCAAGGGCAGCGGCGCCGATCGCGAGTCCCTCAAGGACGCGCTCCGCCGCGTGCGTGACCTGCGCGCCGGCATCGCCCGGCTGACCGCCGAGCTGAATGAGGACTGAAAGTCCTTGACGCACCGAGCCGCTCGGTTAAGAGGGCGGGGTCCGGGGTGTAGCGCAGCCTGGTAGCGCACCTGAATGGGGTTCAGGTGGTCGCAAGTTCGAATCTTGTCACCCCGACCATCGAACTGAAGGCCCGTCGAAGTGATGAACTTCTGCGGGCCTTCTTCATTTTTGGCCCAGAAGTTATCGAGCTCGGTCCGCCCAGTAGTGTGGCTTCCGGCGAGCGTGCCCGACAGCGAGCACGAGGAGAACCCCGTCTTCGACGATGTAGTACACGCCATAGGGGAACCGCTTCACGAGCACCCGGCGCACCTCGGCGTAGACCAGTTGGTGCCCGGCCGGTGAGCGGGCCGCAGCTCCGATCGCGGCTTCAACGCAAGCCTCCAACTCATCGCCAAGGCCGGGACGCTGTTCCTCATACCAAGTCCACGCGTCGATCAACTCCGCCCGGGCCTCCGGACGGAACGCGATCGGGAGACTCACCGGCGACGCCGCAGCTCGGCCTTCACCTGCTCCCACGGGATCGCCGTCGACGGTTCGGCGCGATGGGCCGCGAGCCTACGGTCAAGCTCCGCCTTCATCTCGTCGGAGACGGGCACACCCTCGGGCTCTTCCGCGATCCGATCCCAAAGGCTCTGCACATGGAGAATGCGCTCAGCCGGGGTCATCTGATCGAAGGAGGGTTCCATGGTGACATGGTAGTCCCCGGCGGCCACGATCGCCAGATCCGGCGCGCATCGACGCCGTGATCCGCCAGCGGTGTACCGAGATCACGCACATCACCGTTCACGAGGTGCTCGACCGCAGCGGCTACCCGCAGCTCGGGCGCATCATGTTCAGCGGTGTGGACCTCAGCGCGTTCATCGAGTCCGAAATGGACGACGGGCACGACGACGACGAAGAGGATGGCGAGCGCGACGGCGCCGACGACGAGGGGTCCGAGACGCTCGGCGACCTCGCCCGGATGGACAACGGCGTGACCTACGCGGTCCTCGCGGACGCTGCGATCCGCTGGATCAAGCACATGGCCGACCAGAACATGATCGGGCAGCGCGAAGGCAAGTTCAAGGTGAACTTGTGGAAGGGCAAGGGCGACAAGGTCATCTACAGCTCGCGCTTCCTGTGCACCAACACCGAGTACGAG
>CAJBVW010000170.1 GCA_903959175.1 uncultured Pseudomonadota bacterium | reverse complement strand
CTGACACACTCTTTCCCTACACGACGCTCTTCCGATCTTACTTGCACCTCCCCCCCCCCCCCTGCACAATCGCGCTCACGGCGTTGGCGCACGCCCGGCCCCCGCGCGTGCTACCAGGGGGGCCGCGCTCGCCACCGAGCGTCCGGGAGCCCGCATGATGACCGACACCGACATCCTCTTCGGCATCCAGGAAGCCGGGCGCGCCGTGCCCGCGTGGGCCACCGTCGGCTTGGACAGCGCGTGCCCGCCCGCGGGGGATGTGGCCGCGGCGTTCGAGGCCCACTTCGGCGTGAAGTTCGCCCCGGGCGAGCTCGAGGCGGCCGGCACCATCGCGGCCTTGATCGAGCTGCTACGCGTGAAGTTCAACGAGGGCTGAGGGGGCGGCGGAGCCCGAAGGTCGAGGGCGTCCTCCACGACCGCATGTCTGCACCGCGTGCTCCGGCGAGCGGATGGGCCCTGCCGACACGGGCAGGCCCGATCCCGGCAGGCGGTGAGATGGACGGCGCGCGCTCGCGTCTCTCGGGCGTCACCGCCGCAGACCAAGCCCTGTGGGGTTGATTCGGAGCGGCTCATCCTGTAATGAGCGGCATGCTCGAACGGCACAACGCCGCCGCGCCGCTTCCCCTCGCCGGGCGCCGCGTGGCGATCATCGGGGGCGGCGTCGGGGGGCTCGCCGCCGCGGTTCGCCTCTCTCAGCAGGGTTGGCGCGTCAAGGTGTTCGAGCGCGAGGTGTCGCGCAAGCGCGTCGGGCACTCCTTCATCCTCGCGGGCGCGGGCTTGAAGGCCCTGATGCAGCTGGGCCTCGGCGACGACGCCGCGCGCTGCGGGAGCCCGCTCCGCGCGTACGAGCTCTTCGCGCCAGACGGCACCCGCCTCCTGACCACCGCGTTGAGCAGTGCTCGGGGCATCCGCAGAAAGGAGCTGCTTGACGTTCTCGAGGCCGCCGTCCCGCCCGGGGTGGTGGAGCTCGGCCGCGCGGTTGACGGGCTCGAGTACGATGCCGACGGGGTCGCTCGCGCGGTGCGCTTCACCGAGGGTAGCAGCCACGAGGCCGATCTCTTCCTCGCAGCGGACGGGATCCGGTCGCCCACCCGGGCGCAACTGTTCCCCGAAGCACGCTTGACGGACGTGCAGGTGAAGGAGCTCGTCTGCCATGTGGAGGACCGGGCGCTCGCCGATCTCCTGGGGCCGGTCTTCCGCAAATACCAGTGCCCGCAGGGCGGGCGCTCCCTCGGCATGCTCCCCAGCGGCGACGGCGTGATCGTGTGGTTCGTCCAGCTCGATGTCGGTCGGTGGCCCGGCTCGATCGTCGGCGCCGCGGCCATCGAGGCCATCGTCCGTCGAGAGTTCGGCGCGTGGGGCGGGCTCGTGGGTCGCCTCCTCGACGCGACCGACTTCCGCGAGTCGCACACCTGGACCACCGCGGACATGGACCCCCTTCCGGCGCTCTACCGGAGGAACGTCGCCCTGGTGGGCGATGCTGCGCACGCCTTCCTCCCCTTCACGAGTCACGGCGTCAGCGCCGCGTTGGTCGACTCCCTCGCGCTCGGCGACTGCCTGTCGGCCGCCGAAGGCTGCATCGAGACCGGCCTCGCCGCCTACTCGCGCGCGCGGGGCCCGGACATCGCGCGGGTCGTCGCCGCGGGCCGGACACTCCGCGATCGCTTCCTGTACCCCAAACGCTTCACGGACGAACCCGCGGTGCCCCTCGTCCAATGAGCCATCCATGACCCCTCCCGCCGACGCGTCCCTCTTCCGCGACGCTGCCGTCCCCATGGAGCTTCTGCGTCAGCGGGCGTTCAACCTCCGTTGGGCCACGCTCCCGTCGGACGTGATCGCGCTCACCGCGGCCGACCCCGATTTCGCCGTGGCGGCGCCCATTCGCGAGGCGCTGGCCGACTACGTTCGCGGCGGGGTGTTCTCCTACGGTCCCCCCGAGGGCCTCCCGGCGTTCCGGGCGGCGTGCGCGGCGATGCGGACGGCGCGCCGGGGCCTGCCGTGCGCGCCCGAGCAGATCCTCGCCGTCGACAGCGCCGCCGCGGGCATGCTCCACGTCGCGCGGCTCGCCCTGCGTCCCGGGGACGAGGCCATCGTCTTCGATCCCGTCGACTTCCTGTTCAAGAGCTCGGTCGAAGCTGCCGGAGGTGTGGTCAAGCTCCTTCCGGTCCACCCCGCCACCGGCGCCTTCGACTTCGACGCGCTCGCGGCCCTCGTCACGCCTCGCACGCGGCTTCTGGGCGTTTGCAACCCGTTGAACCCGCTCGGCCGCGTCCTTTCGGCCGACGAGCTCCGGCGCCTCGGCGAGTTTGCGGTCGCGCACGACCTCTGGATCCTCAACGACGAGATCTGGTCGGACATCGTCTACTCCGACGCCCGCTTCATCAGCCTTCCGTCGATCTCCCCGGCGATCGCCGCGCGTACCTTCACGGTGCAGGGCTTCTCCAAGACCTTCGGCCTCGCGGGGCTCCGGATCGGCTTCGTTGTGGCGCCCACGCCCGAGGCCTTCGACCGCCTCCTCGACGTGTCCCTCGCGCGGACGACAATGTCGGGGGCGTCCACGCTCTCCCAGGTTGGCGCCGTGGCCGCGTACGAGCACGGGTGGCCGTGGGCGGAAGCGTTCGTCGCCCACCTCGAGCGCATGCGCGACCTCACGGTCTCGCTTCTCCGCGAGATCCCGGGCGTCCGGGTTCGCGTGCCCGAAGGCACGTACGTGGCGTTTCCGGACGTCTCGGCCTGGGAGCTGGGCGCCGAGGACCTGGCGCGGCGGCTCCTCGACCAGAACCGGGTCGCCGTTGTGCCCGGCGCAGCGCGGTGGTTCGGTCCGGGCGCGGAGGGGCACCTGCGGATCTGCTTCTCGACCTCCGAGGGCATCCTGCGTGAGGGGCTCGGACGGCTGGCCGCGGGGCTCCACGCCGAGCGGCGCAAGGGCTGAGCGTGAGGGGTCGGGCTCCCTGGGAGGCACCGGCCCACGGCCGATGGAGAGCCGCGGCGCGCGGCGAGCCCCTCCCGCACCATCGGGTGGAGCCCCCCAACCCCAACCCCGTCCCCACGTCACCGTTTGCGACCGCTCGCGCCCCGACGTGGCGCTCGGGAGCCCCGTGGGAGAGGAGGGCCCGGTCGCCACGACCCTCCCCCCCGTGAGGTACCCTCTGTCCGTGCTGCTCCTCCTCCTCGCCTGCTTCCACGCTGGCGCCCCCATCGCGGGCTGCGTCCCCGACGGCGCCGTCGCCTCCGCCTCGGCCGCCCCCGGCGCGCGCACCACCGGCGCGGTCGTCGCCGCCGTCGCCGTGCCCGCCCCCCCGACCGACCCCGTCGTCGACCGCCTCCTCGCCGCCGCGCGCGCCGATCGCGCCGCGTGGGACCGCCTCGCCGCCCTGTGCGACGGCTTCGGCGCCCGCCCCACCGGCTCGAAGGCCCTCGCGAACGCCATCGCCTGGAGCGCCGACCAGCTCCGGGCGGACAAGCTGGCGAACGTGCGTCTCGAGCCCGTCTCCGTCCCGGTGTGGTCCCGCGGCGCCGAGTCCCTCGTCATGACCGCCCCGTACACCGAGTCGCTCGCGCTGCTCGGCCTCGGCGGCTCCGTCGGCACCGCTGGGGTCGAGGCCTCCGTCGTCGTCGTCCCCTCGTTCGAGGCGCTCGACGCCCTCGGCCCCAAGGTCGCGGGGAAGATCGTGCTCTTCAACCGCCCGATGGACGAGGGCGTCCCCTCCATCAACCACTACGGCCCCGCCGTCGCCTACCGCTCCCAGGGCGCCGCGCGCGCCGGCAAGTACGGCGCCGTCGCCGCCCTCGTCCGCTCGGTCACGACGCGCTCGCTCAACTCGCCCCACACCGGCGCCATGCGCTACGCCGCTGGCGTCGCCCCGATCCCCACCGCCGCCGTCGCCACCGAGGACGCCGACCGCATCGCCCGCATGACCGCCGCCGGCACGGACGTGCGCCTGCGCCTCACGATGGGCGCCACCGCCCAGCCCGACGCGCCCAGCCACAACGTCGTCGCCGACCTGCCCGGCGAGACCGACGAGCTCGTGCTCATCGGCGCCCACATCGACTCGTGGGACGTCGGCACCGGCGCCCACGACGACGGCGCCGGCGTCATCCACGTCATCGAGGCCATGCGCCACCTGCGCGCCCTCGGCATCACCCCCAAGCGCACCATCCGCGCCGTCCTGTTCACCAACGAGGAGTACGGCCTGCGCGGCGGCACCACCTACGACGCCACCCACGGCGCCGAGCCCCATGTGGCCGCCATCGAGAGCGACCTCGGCGGCGGCGCCCCGCTCGGCTGGACCGCCACCGGCACCCCTGCCGACACCGCGTGGCTCACGACGGCCCTCGCCCCCACCGGCCTCGGCGTGCTCGGCGAGGGCGGCGGCGCCGACATCGGCCCCCTCGGCGCGCGCGGCGTGCTCCTCATCGGCCTCGCCCCCGACGACACCCGCTACTTCGACATCCACCACACCGAGGCCGACACCGTCGACAAGGTCGATCCTGCCGCGCTCGCGGAGGGGGTCGGCCAGCTCGCGGCGCTGGCGTGGCGGTTGGCGAACGAGCCGCGCGTGGGGGTGGAGCGGGCTTCGCAGTAGGGCTACCCCTGCCGCCCCTCGATCGCCAGCAGCAGCACCGTCGCTGCCGTCGCGAGGCGCGTATCCACGGCGCCCTCGCCCTCGGGGCCGAAGTCGGCGTCGTACACGATGACGAAGGGGTTGAAGCGCTGCTGGAGCTTGCCGAGCTTGCGGCCGTCGGGCGCGGTGAGGGTGAAGCCCTGGGGGAGCCACGCCTTGAGCAGGAAGCGGCGCACGAGCGCGAGCATCAGGCTGTCCTCGGCGAGGGTGCCGATGACGGTGTCGTCCGCGCTCTTGATCTCCCAGGTGTCGCGCACGAGGCTCGCGAAGCCCTGGCGCTTGCAGGAGCCGATGCGCTCGCCGGTCGTCGCGTCGGTCACGTCGTAGGTGGCGCGCACGTCGAGGATGGACCGCGCCTGGATGCGGAGCATGGGCTGGCTGCGGCCCTCGTCGCGGAAGGCGGTGATCTCCTCCTTGAGCTTGAAGGCCTTCTGCTTCACGAAGAGGGCGAGGGAGCCGTCCGGCGCGAAGAAGCGGAACTCGGGACCGAGGAAGGAGAAGAAGGACCGACGGGCGGTGAAGACGCGGTGGGTGAGGCCGGTGGACATGGGGCTCCGGGGAGGAGCGAGATAGTGCCACAGCATGATCCGCCGCCTCGACCACATCGCCATCGCCGTGCCCGATCTCGACGTCGCCATCCGCCGCTTCGCGGAGGACCTCGGCCTCACGCTCTCCGGCCGCGAGGACGTCCCGACCGAGCTCACGTCCACCGCGTTCTTCCCCATCGAGGGCACGCGCATCGAGCTGGTGCAGCCGATGGACGGGCAGGGCCCCATCGCCGGCTACCTCGACAAGCGCGGCCCGGGCCTGCACCACGTCTGCTTCGAGACGGACGACCTCGACGGTGACGTCGCCGCCCTCCGCGCCAAGGGCTACCAGTTCCTCTCGGACGCGCCGAAGCCCGGCGCGCACGGCACCCGCGTCATCTTCATCCACCCCAAGTCCTGCGGCGGGGTGTTGATGGAGCTCGCGGAGCACCCCCACCACGAGCCCACGAACGCTCAGGCGTGGCGATGAACATCGTCGGTCTGACCACGTCGAGCGCGGATCGCAAACGGCGCGCGGGCCAGCGCATGGTGATCGGCATCTCGGGCGCCTCGGTCACGGCCGAGGAGCGCGAGTGGATCAAGGCCTGCCAGCCGGGCGGCTTCGTCCTGTTCGGCCGCAACGTCGAGGAGCCCGCGCAGGTGCTGGAGCTCAACCGTGAGCTCGCCAGCTTGCTCCCCAAGGATCTGCCGCCGATCCGCTGCGTGGACCAGGAGGGCGGGCGCGTCCAGCGCGTGAAGGCCCCCGCGACCGTGTGGCCGCCGATGCGGTGGGTCGGCAACGTTGACGACGTGAAGTTCACCACCGCCGTCGGCCGCGCGCTCGGCCGCGAGGTGCGCGCGCTCGGCTTCGACCTCGATTTTGCCCCCGTGGCCGACGTCGACTCGAACCCCAAGAACCCCATCATCGGCGACCGCGCCTTCGCCGCCAAGGCCGACGCCACCGGCCGCCACGCCGCCGCCTTCGTGCGCGGCATGCAGGACGAGGGCTGCATCGCCTGCGCGAAGCACTTCCCCGGCCACGGCGACACCGCCACCGACACGCACCTCGGCCTCGCCGTCGTCGAGAAGGACCCGCCCGACCTGGAACAGGTCGAGCTCGCCCCCTTCCGCGCGTGCCTTGAGGCCGGCGTCGCGACCGTGATGACATCCCACGTCATCTACCCCGCGTGGGACGAGGACTACCCGGCCACGATGTCCAACAAGATCGTGCGCGGCATCCTCCGCCGCAAGATGGGCTTCCGCGGCGTCGTCTTCAGCGACGACCTCGAGATGAAGGCCGTCCGCGGCCGCTACCCGCTCGAGCAGCAGCTCACCGAGGCCTCCGCCGCCTCGGTCGACGTGTTCCTCCTCTGCAAGGAGCTCAACCTCCAGGTCGAGGCGTTCGAGCAGCTCATCCGCCTCCAGGAGACGGACAAGGCCCAGAACGACGCCGCCATCGACGCCGCCAAGCGCTGGCACGGCCTGCGCGAGGTCTTCCTGAAGGACCCTCCGCCCCGCCCCGACCTCGCCGTCCTCGCCTCCGCCGCCCACGCCGATCTCGCGCTCCGGGCGAGGGCGCAGGGGCAGGCATGAGCGCGCGCCTCCGCCTCGTTGCGGCCCTGCTCGGCGGGCTCCTCTTCGCGCCGACGGTCCATGCCGCCGAGGCCTGCGGCCTCACCACCGAGGTGCCCGAGAGCCTCCAGGTCGCGTGGGTCAGCCGCATCGGCGCGCGCGCCGGCGCCCACACCGCGCTGCCCGTCGTCCGCGTGTCCGACCTGCGCCGCCTCGTCGAGTCCAGCAACCGCGACGCCACCACCGTCCTGCGCGCGCTCGGGATGGTCGGCAAGCGCGGCGAGGCCCGCGGCGGCTGGAAGGTCACCATCTTCGACGTGAAGCGCGACTGGTTGTGCCGCCCCGTGCTCCAGGACAGTGACGACGGCCCTGCGGTCGCCACGATCGTCGGGATGGCGGCGTGCCCGGGTGACCTCACGCGCGGCGCCCCCGGCGTGCGCGGCCGCGCGTGGTCCGGCTGCGGCTACCTGCTCGACACCGCCACCGGCAAGCGCTCGCTCGACGTGTACCGGGTCGAGTGGTCCACCGCAGTGGCGTGGGGCTTCTGCGTGCTGCCCTTGCGACGGTTCCTCGACGGGGCGTGAGCGCCGGTCAGGTCGGGAGGGTCAGGCCGTGCGCGGGCGTCGGCGGAGGAGCGCCAGCCCCACCACCCCGCACACCACGAGCGTCGGGAACCACTCGCCGAACCGCGCGTAGGGCGTACGATAGGCGGGGTCGATCATCGGCACGGTCGCGACGAAGCTGACCGGCGCCGCCGGCCCCTCCGCGTCCGGATCGGTCAGCTCCGTACGTTGGACGATCCGCCCCGCGGGGTCGACGTAGACGCTCGGCCCCGTGTTCACCGAGCGGACCAGCGCGCGCCGGTGCTCCACCGCCCGCAGCACCGCGAGGCCGAGGTGCTCGGCGGGCTCCGCGCTCCGGCCGAACCAGGTGTCACTCGTCAGGTTCACGAAGGCGTGCACGCCCTGGTTCGCGACGGTGCGCGCGAAGCGTGGCAGGATGTCTTCGTAGCAGATGAGCGGCCCCAACCGCCACTCGCCGACCCGGAGCACGGTCACCGCGGTCCCCGGGTTCACATGGGAGGCGCCCTTCACGTTCGCCAGGTACCACGCCGGATCCACGAGGGGAGCGTACTCGCCGAACGGCAGCGGGTGGTTCTTGTCGTACACGTCCCCAACGACCCCGTCGGGCGCGAGCACCACCGCCGAGTTCCACCCGTACGGGTTCATCGACGGCAACGGCCCGTCCGTCGCCGGCTCGGCCGTCACGACGCCAAACACGAGCGGCGCGTCGAAGCCGACGCGAATGCGTTGGGGCTCCCACAACGCCGCGTCGCGACCGCCCGTGTGCGCGAGCGCCTTCCGGTAGGGGTACACGTTCTCGCCCCACAGCAGGAAGTCCACCCCTTGCGCGTCCACGATCGCCGACTCTGCCTGGATGCGCGCGAGCACGTCCCCGCGCGTCTCCCGGCTCGACCACTCCCGGATCCCGTGGTTGCCCTGCACCACCCCGATCCGCGCCGTGGGCGCCGCCGTCGCGAGCGCATCCGCGGCCGCCATCCGCCACACCCCATACGTTGGGAGGCCCACCCCGACGAGGAGGAGGACGGCGAGCGCTTGGGGCAGGGGGGCTCCGCCCCCCCGCAACGCCCCCCGGAGGCGCGTGATTAACACCACCTCCGCACACGCCGCGTTGAACGCCAGTATCGGCGCCGCGACCAACGTTACACCGCCCAGCTCCGCGAGCTGGAGCAGCTCCGGCCGCGACGACACCGCCAGCGCCGCGTACCACGGGAAGAGCTGCGGGAAGAGCGCCTCGGTCGCCGCCCACACCAGCGGCGCCACGACGAGCGGCGACGCCCGCCCGCGCAGCCCCGCCACCCCCGCCGCGAACAGGCCCCACTGGAGCCCGTTGGCGACGGTGAACAGCAGGTGCACGCCGTACGCTGCGACCGGCGGCAACCCCGCGAAGCGCCCGAGCACCTCGGTGAGCCACACGAACGTGGGAAAGATCATCACGCACCCGGCGATCCAACCCAAGGCGAGCGCGTGGCGCACCGACGCGCCCTCGATCGCGAGCAGGAGCGGCACCCACGCCACGAACGCGAGCGGCCACGCGCCCACGTCCGGGACCGCGAGGGCGAAGAGCACCCCTGTCCCCACCGCGCCCGCGATCCGGCGGCCTGCGATCGAGGTTCCGTACATCGCGCGCTCGTAACGGGCGGGCGGGGAATGGCCACCGACGGTCTCGACGCGATGGGCCGGAACGCCCACCGAGCAGCCGGAAGGGGGCTGAGGGAGGGGTGAACGCCGGGTCTCGCGTGGCGGTTGCCGTGTGGTCGCATCTGACTATACTGGTCGAAGAGGTCCACATGGGCACGACGATGAGTCTCTCGGACGCGAAGGCCCGGCTCTCCGAGCTCGTGCGGGGCGTGCGTCGCGGGGAGGAGGCCGTGATCACGGTCGATGGGGTGCCTGCGGTGCGGCTCGTGCCCGCCCACACCGGGCCACGAACGCTGACTCCCGCCGAGGCGGCGGGCTACCGGGCCCTGATGGCGAGCCTGGGCCGGATCCAGCGCCCGACCTCGGAGTTCGACGCGGTGGAGCTGGTCGGCGAGGGGCGGCGGTGAGCCCGGTCCTCGACGCATCCGTCTTCATCGCGGCGATCTCCCCCACCGAGCGCCACCACCACCGGGCGAGGCGGCTCTTCGACAGCCATCCGGACACCGAGCAGTTCCTGGTGCCCGACCTGTTCCGCGTCGAGGTCATCGCCGGGCTCTCCCGGCGGGGAGAGCCCGCGGACCTCCTCGACACGGTCGACGCCGTGATCCGCGGGCCGCGGTTCCACGCATGTCCGCTCGACGGCGAGCTGCTCGAGCGGGCCGTGCACGTCGCCCGCATTGCTCGTCTACGCGCCTATGACGCCGTCTACGTCGCGCTGGCCCTGATGTGGAACGAGCCCATCCTGACGCTCGATGGAGAGGTCGCCGAGCGCAGCGGCGCGAGCTTCGCGGATCTGCGGGTGTTCGGCGGGGCCTGAGCACCGTGCCTACCTTGACCCCGTGACCACGACGGAGGGCCCTACCCGGATGTTCGCCTCGATCCTTCGCACCCAGGAAGAGGAGATCCTCGACCGTGAGGAGCTCTCCCCGCGCGGCCGCCGCATCCTCCAGGACCTCGACCGCTGGAACCGCGCCATCCGCTGGTACGACGCGCACGTGCACCGCGTCCGGATGCACTGGGAGGCCCTCGGGCGCCCGTCGCCCTTCCGCGTGCTCGACGTGGGCTCGGGCTCCGGCGGCCTGCTCGCCGCCCTGGCCGACTCGGACCTCCCCTGCGAGCTCGTCGGCGTCGACCGCAGCCCCGCCTTCGTCGAGATCGCGGCCCAGCTCCTCGGCGGCCGCGCCACCCTCCAGGAGGCCGACGCCACCGCGCTCCCGTTCCCCGACCAGTCCTTCCACCTCGTCACCAACACGCTGATGCTCCACCACCTCCCCCACGGCGTGCGCCACGCCCTCGTGAAGGAGGCCGCCCGCGTGGCCCGCAGCGCCTACGTGTTCGACCTCGAGATCACCCTCTACGGCGTCGTCGGCTTCGCGTTCGCGGGGCCGCTCGCGGGCCTCGGCCGCGACGCCGTGCACGACGGCATGTTGTCGGTGCGGCGCGGCGCTACCTACCGCGAGATGGGCGCGCTCATGCTCCCGTTGCCGGTGCGCGTGGTGCGCGTCTTCCCCTCGGCG
>CAJBVW010000169.1 GCA_903959175.1 uncultured Pseudomonadota bacterium | reverse complement strand
GGCGGCGGCGCTCGGGCGGCGGCGCTCGGGCCGCCCTGACGCCTCAGTACACGTCGTACTTCTTGCGGTAGCCCTCGTGCTCCGCCACCGTGCGCGACGGGTGCAGCGTCTGCGTACTGTCGTGGAGGTAATACCAGAACTCGCTGGTCGTCGGCGACGACGCGGCCTCCAGCGCGCCCACGCCCGGGTTCCCGATGGGGGTCGGCGGGAGCCCAGGGCGGAGGCGCGTATTCCAGGGATCGGCCGGGTCGCGCAGCTGCTTGAGGAAGCTTTTGCGGTCGTTCCAGTCGTCGAGGGTGTAGCGCGAGGTCGCGTCGACCCCGAGGTTCCAGCCCGCGTCGATGCGCCGCCACAGGATCCCCGCCACCAACGGGCGGTTCGTGGGGGTCGGCTCCTCGCGCTCGAGCAGGCTCGCCATCGTGACGATGTCGTGCAGCGGGCGCGCGCCGGCCTCGCCCTGCGCCTTCTGCCGCACGTCCCAGAAGCGGGCCGCGAACGTGTCGAGCTGCCGCTGGACGAGCGCCTTCGGGTCGAAGCCGTCGGGCTCGACGCGGTAGGTCTCGGGGTAGAGGTAGCCCTCGAGCGTGCCGTTCGTCGGCAGCGGAAAGACAGCGGTGTACGCCGACACATCCCGCGTCGACTCCAGGTACGCGCCCGCCTTGATCCAGCCCTTCGCGGCCAGGGCGGCGTCGATGTCGCGCGCGCGCCAGCCCTCGGGGATGGTGAACGGCTCGTCCTTCGGCACCGGCGGCCCGCACAGCGCGGCGAGCAGCGTCGGGGCGTCCATGCTGGCCTTCACGCGGTGGCGGCCGGCCTTGATGCAGCTCCCGTCCGTGCCCATGCGCAGGAACCACTCCCACTTCCACTCGGCGCCGAGCAGCCCGGCGTCGACCAGGTCGTCGCCCAGTCCGCGCGCCGTCGCCCCCGCGGGCACGGTGAACAGCACCTCGGTGGTCGCGGCGGGGTCGGCCGGGGCCTCCACGTCGCAGCCCAGCAGCATCAGGAACATCATGCGCCCACCTCCCAGAGGGCGGCGCCCTCGACGATCCGCCCCTCGCCGCCCGGCGCCAACGTCGTGACCGTGCGCACCATCGCCCGCGCCACGACCTCGATGGGGATGGGCCCGTAGCGGGCCACGAGGTCTCCCACGCCGGGGAGCGTGCGCAGGCCCGCGGTCAGCGCCGTGGCGCCGGGCGGCACCCACCGCTTCCCGTGCGTGCCGGCCGCGCCCTTCGCGGGGCTCGCCAGCGCGGAGGGCCGGAACACCGCCCACGACAGCCCGCTCTCGCGCACGATCCGCTCGCACTCGCCCTTCATCTGCAAATACGCCCCGCCGCCGCCCGCGCCCACCGAGGAGAGCAGCAGGAACCTCGGCACCCCGGCGGCCTTCGCCGCGTCGACCAACGCGCGCGTGGTCCCGACGTCGCTCGTCTCGTAGGTGTCGCCCTGGGCGAAGCGCCGCTTCATCGTGCCGATCAGCGACACCACCGCGTCGCAGCCCCGCAGCGCCGCGATCAGCGCGTCGCGGTCGCCGAGGTCGAGCACCCGCGCGCGCGCGTCCGTCGCGAGCGGAGACCCTTCGGACGCCAGCTTCGCGGCGGTGGCGGGCCGCAAGTGGAGGCGCAGCTCGAGCCCCGCCTCGTGCGCCAGAGGAACCAACACCTGACCCGTGGCCCCGGTGGCCCCCGCGACGAACACGACCATGCCCCCGCCTAAGCGCGGGGAGGGGGGCGCGGCAAGGTCGGGGCGGCCCCCCGCCGCGGACGGCGGGGGCGGGTCTCCTCCGGGCTCGCGCT
>CAJBVW010000168.1 GCA_903959175.1 uncultured Pseudomonadota bacterium | reverse complement strand
TCTCGCGCGGGTGGCGGTCGCGACGGGGTCGGTCGCGGCGCTCGCGGGCCTCCCGGACGCCGCGCTCGACGGCATGGGCCGCGGCGTGCGCACGACGGGGCGGACGCGCCCGCCGGGCCCCGGGACGTGGGTGCTCGGGCTCGGCGTGGGGGGGGCCCCCGGCGCGGGCGTGGGGCTCGCGGTGCGCTTCGTGCACCCCGACCTCGCGTGGAAGGGCCACCGGCTCGAGGTGCTCGGGAGCGCCGACACGCGGGGGGGCTTCGCGGCCACGGGCACGCTGGTGGTGGCCCCGGGCGCGGGTGGGGGAGAGGCGGGCGCGCGTGGGGGAGAGGCGGGAACGCGTGGGGGAGAGACGGGAACGCGGTCGCGGCCCGCGTGGGTGTTCGGCGCGGGCGCGAGCCGGGCGGTGGCGGATCGGTGGGAGGGCGGCGTCGCGACCCCGTACGCGCTCGGGGCAGCGCGGCTCTCGGCGGCGGTGGCGCCGCGCTTCGGTGGCGTGGCGACGAGCCTCGGCGTCGTCGGGCGCGCCGAGTGGTACGACGGCGCCGCGCTCCTCGTCGGGCCGACCGCGTCCGTAAGCGTCGGCGACGCCGCCGCGCGCGTGCGGCTCTCCGGCGAGGTGGACGTGGGCGCGTACACCCACGCCGTCGTCTCCGTTGACGTACGCGGCGCCCCCGACGTGCTGGGTGGCACGCTCGCGATGCGCCTCGGCGCCACCCACGTGCCGACCGACTCGCCCTTCTACCGGCTCCCGACCGCCGGCGGCACCGACCTGCTGCGGGGGTTGGCCGCCGGGCGCTTCCGCGACGAAACGCTGCTGGCCGCGCAGGTCGAGTACCGGCACGCGCTCTGGGGGCCGCTGCACGCCGCCGTCTTCGTGGACAGCGCGCACGTCGAGGGCTGGCACCTCACCGGCGGGGGCGGGCTGCGCCTCGTGCTCCCGCCGGGGCGCGACAACGTCACGCGGCTGGACGTGGGCGTGGGGCCCGAGGGGTGGGGCGTCGTGGCGGGGTGGGGAGAGGCGTTCTAACGCTGCGACAGGGGGGGCGGCGCGCCCGGCACGACCGGGGGGAGCACAGGCCCGCGTGATACGACGCGCCATGCGGCGCGCACTCCAGGAATTCGAGGAACGATGGGGCCTTGCCCTCCAGACCGCCAGCTTCGGGGTGTGGGACCTCGACGTGCGGGCCGGCACGGTCCACTACTCGGCGGAGTGGAAGGCCAGCCTCGGTTACCCCGACGACGGCGATGCCTTCAACAGCACCGACGTGTGGCGTAGCCGCGTGCATGACGACGATCTGCTGCGCATGCTCGGCGCGCTCGACGAACACCTCGAGGGCGACGCGCCGACCTACGAGGCTGAGTTCCGCCTGCGCGCGGCCGACGGGAGCTACCGTTGGGTCCTGTCGCGCGGGCGCGTGGTGGCGCGGGACGAGCACGGAGCGCCGGTGCGCGCCGTGGGCACGCTCACCGATCTGACGGATCGGCGCGAGGCCGAGCGACTGCGGATCGAGCGCGACGCCGAGGCCGCCGCCAGCCGTGCCAAGAGCGACTTCCTGTCGCGCATGAGCCACGAATTCCGCACGCCGCTGAACGCGGTGCTCGGCTTCTCGCAGCTGCTGTCCCAGCGCCTGGACCCCACCGCGGACGAGGCGCAGCTGCGCTACGTCAAGCACATCGAGCGCGCGGGTTGGCACCTGCTCGAGATGGTCGAGGACGTGCTCGACGTCGCGCGGCTGGAGAGCGGCCGCCTCGTGTTCGACCTCGGCACGGTCCCCCTCCGCGCCGCCCTCGAGGGGGCGGTGGTCGGGGCCGAGCCCCTCGCGAAGGAGGCTGGTGTCCACCTCGACGTCGCGGACGTGCCGGCGCACGCCGCCGTCCACGCCGACGACGCTCGCCTGCGCCAGGTGCTGCGGAACCTGCTCATCAACGCCGTCAAACACGGCCGCCGTGGCGGCGTGGTCTCGGTGTGGGTCTCGCCGGCGGGGGAGGGCTGGTCGCTCGCGGTGCGGGACACCGGGCGCGTCATTCCCGCGGCGCAGCTGCCCAGCTTGTTCGAGCCCTTCCATGCGCGCGGCCAGTCCCCGGAGGGCGTGGACGACGTTGGCATCGGGCTCGCCCTGGCGAGGGGATTGGTGGTCGCGATGGCGGGGGTTCTGACGGTGCAAAGCACCGAGGACGTGGGGAGCACCTTCGCGGTGACGCTTCCGGGCGCGCGCCCGTAGCGGCGGCTCGCGCTGCCTTTCTCATCTGGCACTGCCAGTAGTTCCGAACCATCAACGCCAGTACAATCACCAAGCCGAGCGCCCGCATCCGCGTCGGGGTCTTGAGGAGCATCGGCGACACGGCTGCTGGACCCTTCAGCCCCCGGAATCCGGTCGTCCCCTCAACGATCGCCTGGTGACGGTACTTGGCGAGGATCCGCGCGTCGTCCCAGCCTTCGCCTTCGAGGTGGTCAGTGATGAGCGCGAAGCAGGACGCGTGTCGCCGCGCCGCCGCGATGGCATCGTCGCCGCTCGCGTCCGCTCATCCGCCTCGCCGCGGCGAAGCCGCGGGCGCCGCCCACGGGCCGCACGGGCGCCACGGTGTCTGGCGCCCCGACCGCTGCCCCGAACGACCCCAAGCGGATCTCAAGCCTCCGTTGCGGCCGCCCGGAGCGTGCGCCATAGGGGACCCAGGAGACCGACATGAACGCTCGCACCCTTCCGATCTGGCTCGCCCTCGCCCTCTTCGCGTGCTCGGGGGAAGACGGCGGCAAGGTCGACGACACCGCCGAGGCGGACGCCGACACCGACACCGACACGGACGCCGACACCGACACCGATACGGACACCGACACCGACACGGACACGGACACGGACACGGACACGGACACGGACACGGACACGGACACGGACACGGACACGGACACGGACACGGACACCGACACAGATACGGACACCGACACCGGCGGGAGCGGCGACGCGTACGTTTCCTTCCCCGGCGACCACTCCCTCTGGTATGAAGACGCCTATTCGTACGCCGACCCGCGCACGTGGACGTTCGAGATGTGGGTGCATCCCGCGGGCTCCGGCACGGAGGTTCGCCTTCTGGAGTGGCTCAACGGCGGCTCTACCGACGGTCGCACCAGCCGCGCCTACTGGGTGATCGACCTCGACGCCTCCGGCCTGATCCAGCTCGAGAGCGCCGCGGCGGGCACCGCGGGCGGCGACTACACGAACCTCTTGGTGTCGAGCACGACGGCGGTGCCCACCGGGACGTGGAGCCACGTGGCGGTCGTCGTCAACGGCGACACGCAGGAGGTGCGCTTCTACCTCGACGGTGCGGACGCCGGATCGGCCTCGGTCATCGGCTCGTGGTGGACAGTCCCCGTCGCGACGAGCCACCAGCTCGGCCTCGGCGGGCGCGGCACCATGAGCTTCACCGGGGATCTCGACGACGTGCGGCTCTGGAGCGTCGCGCGCACGGCCACCGAGATCGCCGCCGATCGGAGCGTCACCTACACGGCGGGCGCCGCCCCCGCGGGCCTCGTCGACCAGTTCGACTTCGACGCGGCGTTCGACTCGCTCATGGGGAACGTGGCCGGCGAGGCCTACAACGTGACGCGCGTGGAGTAGGGCGCCCTCGCCAACCCCCCGTCCACCCCGCCGCCCGGATTCGGCGGGGTGTCGAGGATCCGGGGGCGTCGTGCGGCGCCGGATGTCCGCGGCGCTGCACCCCGCGCGGCGGGCCGAGCGCGGGATGGACGAGTATTGGGACCTGGACGCGTTCACGGGCCTCGCGGAGGCGCCGGTGGTGATGGGCGCCGACGTCGGCGATGGCGCCTGGGACAACGATGTGGCGCCGTTCCTCGCGCTCGCCGAGGCCCACGCCGCCAAGGGCGGGCTGGTCACCGCGTCGGCGAGCCTGGCGAACCCGTACTCGCGCGGAGGCGTGAAGAGCCGCGGCGTGGATTGTGACGCGCTGCTGGGTGACAGCAACGCCCACGATCGGTGGGAGATCACCAAGACCCGCATCGGCAACACCCTGCAGCTCCTCGAGGATCGCGATGTCCTCGTGCTCTGGCGCCCCCTGCACGAGGTGAACGGCGACTGGTTCTGGTGGTCCACGGCGTCGCCAGAGCAGTACGAGGCCCTGTGGCGCGACCTGTTCACCACGCTGGTCGAGGAGCGGGAGCTCGACAACCTGCTCTGGGTGTACGCCCCGAACATGGCGAACTCCGACGCGGTCCGGACGGTCGACCTGTACTATCCGGGCGCGGACGTCGTGGATGTCACCGGGCTCGACTACTACGGGGACGACCCGGCGGGGCTCGCCGAGGTCGGCCTCGACACCTTGCGGGCGCTCGGGCACCCTGTGGCGGCAACCGAGCTCGGTCCCGCCTTCTGGGAGGACACTGGCGCGTACGACGCGCGGCGGTGGGACGTCCTCCCTTCGTTGGGTGTCTCCTACGCGCTCGCGTGGTCGAGTTGGGGCGACAAACGCATGTCCATCTTGGATATGCCCAATGGAGACGCGTTGCTCGACACCCCGGGGCTCACGACGCTCGAGGACTGGCCCTGATCCGAGGACGGCGGCGAGGCGGTCGAGGATCCGCTCTGCGGCGCAGCGCCGGCTGAAGCGCGCGCCTACCGCCCGGCAACGCCCAGGGGAGCATCGACGCGAGGCGCCGCTCCAGCGCGCGCGTCCGCTCCAGCGCGCGCGTCCGCTCCAGCGCGCGCGCGCGCGGCATCATGGGCCCACCGCCGGGGAGAGATGCTTCAAGCGTTGGATGATCCTTGCCTCTTGATCGGGGGGCGCCCCTTGGCGAAGCGCCGCCGTGAGCGCGGCGGGTGCCGCCGCGGGCTCGGTGTCGGCCACACAATCCGCGAAGTAGACGAGCTCGGGCGCGGTCGCGTCCTCGCCGACGAGCACGCGGAGGTGCGGGAGCGCCGCGGGGCAGCCGGTCATCGCGATGGCGTTCCGCACGGCGAGGTGGCGGAGCTCGGACGGGCGGGCGGGGGAGCCGGCGAGGCTCGCCTCCGCCGCCGCGAGGGCGTTGGCGCGACCGAGGAGGCCTGCGGCGTGCGTCGGGGGGCACACCCGCGCCTCACCGGCGCCCAGGAGGGCCTTCTCGCCGTCGGCGCAGAGGACCGCAACGTGCCCATGGGTCACGACGACGCCGGTGCCGAGCGCGTCCCGCGTGACGGAGAAGCGCGTCCCGACGACGCGGACCTCGGCCTCGCGCGTGTGGACCGCGAGGTCGATCCCGCGCTCCGGCTCCACCTCGACCTTGAGGGTGCCCTGCTCCCACTCCAGGCGCGGGTGCGCGTGATGGTCGCCGCGATCCACGCCCGGCGCCTCGCGGGGTTGTCCCAGGGCGCCCGCCGCGCGTGGTGGGCCCCCCTCGCGACGATGCTGGAGCGGCTCATCGACCCCGTCGACGCGATCTGCCGCTCCTTCGTGGCGCAGCGCACCATGCGGGAGCTGCGCGACCACACGATCTCCCTCGGGGACGCCGCGGCCACCATGCAGGGGCTCTACGCGCGTCAGAAGGGGGGCTGGTTGACGAAGATGTTGGGGGCGCGCGGGTAGTTGGAAGGGGGGCGCCCCCTTCGTGTCCCCCCGACCTGAGCCCGCCGCCGATCCGATCCGGGCGCGCACGCGTACCCTTCCCGATCCGCTCCGCCCTCGCGCCGGGTACACTTCCGTTCTCGGACGACCAATGCTGCTGACCGCCCTCCTCGCCTCCCTCCCCGCCCTCGCCGGTACCGGACCGTGGACGTTGCCCGAGGGCGACGTGTCGCTCTACGCGGGCGCGGAATACCAGCGGATCACCCGGCTCGCCGCCTCGACCGGCAGCTACAGCGACGACGTGCTCGAGGTGGACAAGGGCCTCGAGAAGATGGGCGGGCAGCTGATCGTCGGGTACGGCGTGCGCGACCACATCGACGTCGAGCTGGCGCTGCCCTACTACTACGTGGCCGCCAACCGCACCGACGGCCCGCTCTGCACCGCGCTCGGCATGCGCGCGTGCGACACGACGCAGGGCGTGGGTATCATCGCGGTGCGGGTGAAGGGCCTGCTGGTGGACGAGCTCATCGGCGCGCCGCTCTCGGTGGCGGTCGGCGGCGACTTGCGCCTCGGGCACCACACGTCGGACACGCGCGCGCGCGTCACGAACCTCGGGGAGGGCACGACGGACGTGGGCGGCTTCGCGTCGGTCGGCCGCAGCGGCGCGCTCGGGCAGGGCTACTGGAGCAGCTACCTCGAGGTGTCGGGGCGCTACCGCTTCCCGAACACGGAGGCCGACGGCAAGCCGGTCCCCGGCTCCGAGATGGGCGCGGACCTCGAGTGGCTCGGCGGCGCCCAGCCCTCGTGGGCGGTCGGCCCCTCGGTGACGATGCTCTGGCGGCCGGATGGCAACGACATCGAGACGCTGAACGCCACGGACCCCGACCGCTTCGGGCAGTTGAACGTGCTGAGCCTGCGTGCGGGCGGCAAGCTGATCGTGCGGTCCTCGCGCCGCACGTCGCTCGCGCTCGCGGTGTTCGGGACGGCGTACTCCGAGAACAACCCGGCCGACCTCATCCTGGTCACCGCCGGGCTGTCGGGTCAGATCGGCACCCGCAGCGCGCGGGAGGAGTAGGGATGCTGAGCCCGGGACAAGAGGTCGACCGCTTCGAGGTCGTCGAGCTGCTCGGGGTGGGCGGGATCGCGGAGGTCTACAAGGTCCGCCACCGCGTGCTGAACTCGATGCACGCGCTGAAGGTCGTGACCGCCGGCGGGCCCGCCGTGGCGCGGCGCCTGCTCCGCGAGGGCAGCATCCAGGCTCAGCTGCGGCACCCCAACCTCGTCGGCGTCACCGACGTCATCGAGGTCAACGGCCACTCCGCGCTCGTGCTCGAGTACGTCGAGGGAATCACGCTCCAGGGCCTCCTGCACCAGAAGGGCGCGCTGCCCCAGGACGAGGCGCTGGCGCTCTTCTCGCAGGTGCTCGCGGGCGTCGCGGCGGCCCACGCGGCCGGCGTGCTGCACCGGGACCTCAAGCCCGGGAACATCCTCCTCGCGCCGAGCCCGATGGGCGTCATGGCGAAGGTGACGGACTTCGGCCTCGCGAAGATGCTCCTCGACGACGCGTCCGCGGGCGAGGGGGACACCATCCAGGGCCTGGTGATGGGCACGCCCGGGTACATGGCGCCCGAGCAGGCCGGCGCGGCCTCGACGGCAGATGCGCGGGCGGACGTCTTCGCGCTCGGCGTGATGCTCTACGAGATGCTCACGGGCGTCGCGCCGTTCACGCGTCCGCAGGTCTCGGCCACGCTCAAGGCCACGCTCCTCGGGGAGCACACCCCCCTCGCCGAGGCCGCCCCGCAGCTGCCCGGCGCTCTCTGCGACACCGTGGAGCGCTGCCTCGGCGTCGATCGCCTGACCCGCTTCGCCGACGCCCATGAGCTCGCCCGCGCGCTCTTCGGCGACCGCCCCGAGCTGGCCGAGATCGTGTCGGGGAGCCGTCCGGCGGTGCCGCTCGCGATCTCCCTGCCCTCGCTGATGCCGCTCCGCGCGGGCGGGATGGGCTCCGCCCACCTCGGCGCGAACCCGACGATGGCGCCCGCGGGCGCCGCGCTCGCCGCGCTGGACGCCGCGACGCCCCCGCGTGCCGCCACGCCGAACCTCGCCGGGCTCACGCCCCCCGCGTCCACATGGGCGAGCATCGGCGCCGGCGCCACCCCCGGGATGGAGGGCGGCCCCCTCACGATCGCCGCGGGCGACATCGCCTCGGTGGACGCCCCGCCCCGCCGCGCGGGCGCGATCGTCGGGATCGGGCTGGTCGTGCTGCTGGCCCTGGGCGCCGCCGCGTGGACACTCCGCCCGACCGGGGCGCCGGACGCGCCCGTGGTCGCCGCCGCCGACCCGACCACCGCTCCGAGCGTCGCCCCCGCCGTCGCGCCGGGTGTCGCCGGCGTGAACGCCGCGATCTCCGGGAGCGCGGCTCCCGACGGCGCCGCCCCGGGTGTCACCCCCGGCGGCGTGGCCCCCGGTGCCCCCGGTGTCGGCGTAGGAGGTGCGCCGCCCGCGCCGCGCACCGCCGCCTCCGGTGCGACCCC
>CAJBVW010000167.1 GCA_903959175.1 uncultured Pseudomonadota bacterium | reverse complement strand
CGGGCGTCCCTGTCGACACGGACACGGGCGTCCCTGTCGACACGGACACGGGGGGCCCGGTCGACACGGACACGGGCGTCCCTGTCGACACGGACACGGGGGGCCCGGTCGACACGGACACGGGCGTCCCTGTCGACACGGGGGTCTCCGTCGAGACCGACACGGACACCGGCCCGCCGCTAGACACGGATCCGGGGGCCTCCGCCGACACGGACACCGGCTCCGCCGTCGACACCGGTCCCGCACTCCCCGAAGACACGGACACCGGCTCGCCCGTGGCGATCGACACGGGCGTCGCCGTCGACACGGGCGTCGCCGTCGACACGGGCGTCCCCGTCGACACGGGCGTCCCCGTCGACACGGGCGTCGCCGTCGACACGGGCGTCCCCGTCGACACGGACACCGACACTGCCGCCATGGCGGACAGCGGCTCCCCTACGGACACCGCCGACACCGGAGCCCCCGCCCCTGCTCCGATCCGCTTCATCGCCCTCGGTGATGCGGGCACGGGGTCCCGCTCCCAGCAGGAAGTCGCGGACGCGGCGGCCGTCGTGTGCGCGCGGGACGGATGCGACTTCGCGACCTATCTCGGGGATAACTTCTACCCGAGCGGCGTGACCGACATCGCGGACGTCCAGTGGATCGACAAGTTCGAGACACCCTACGCGGCGCTCGGCTTCCCGTTCTACGCCGTCCTGGGAAACCACGACTATGGCGGCGGCGGCGGCGGGTACGACGTCACGCGCGCTCAGGCACAGGTGGACTACACGTCCGTCTCCTCGAAGTGGGTCATGCCGGACCTCTTCTGGTCCGAGTCCATGGGGGAGGCAACCTTCTTCGGCCTCGACACCACCGCCCTCGTCATGGGCTTCGGCGCGCCGCAGGACGCGTGGTTCCCGGGTGCGCGCGCAGCCTCGACCACGACCTGGAACATCGTCCTCGGGCACCACCCCTACCTCTCGAACGGCCCCCACGGGAACGCAGGCGCGTACGACGGGATGCCGGGCAGCGGCAACGACGTCGCCACCTTCTTCGCGGACCACCTCTGCGGAGAGGTGGACGTGTATCTCTCCGGTCACGACCACTCCCTGCAGTGGCTCGAGCCCTCCTGCGGGGTCCAACTCCTGGTGTCCGGAGGCGGATTCGCGGGCTCGTCCCTGCTGGGAACGAACCCCACCTCGTTCGAGGACGCGACGGCCGGCTTCCTCTGGGTCGAGCTGGACGGGAACACGTTCACCGGGGTGTTCTACGACCGCACCGGGGCAGAGCTCTACCGCAGCAGCTTCACGAAGTAACGCCTACCGGCGCGGCTGCGGGAACGTCTTCTGCGGGCGAGGCTGGGTCTTGATCCCCTGCATCTCCATCAGCTTCTCACGAGGGATGTCCTCGGGGAACATCTGGAACCAGGGGTCCCCAAGCACCTTCATGTCAGGACGGCGTTTGTTGGCGAGCGCCTCCTGCAGGGCGAGGAGCGACTTGCTCTCCTTGTTCTCGGCGAGCCCGCGGCCGAGCACCTGGAGGGCCTCGTCCCGGCGCTTCGCCTCGTTCAGGACGTAGGCGTAGAGCCCCCAGAAGAGCGCTTCGCCCTTGCCGGGGCCGCTGGCCGCCTCGAGCGCCTTCACCGCGTCGTCCGTGCGACCCTGGCGGTGGTGGATGGCCGCCAGCGTGGCCTTGGCGCGCCAGTCACGCGACCACGCCTTCTCGAGGTGCGCCTGCCCCGACGCGAACTTCTCCTTCGCCTGGCCGTACTGCTTCTGGACGGTGGCGCCGACGCCCTGGAGGTAGTCGAGCGCGCCAAGCTGCGAGTGGATCTGCTCCCCGACGAGGATCTGCCACTTCCCGAGCGGCATCCCCGCCTCGAGCGCCGTACGCGCCTCGTCGATCTTGCCCGCCTGCATCAGCGCCATCGCGCCCTGAAACAGCGCCTCGACCTGCTTGCCAGTGCGGCGAGCGAGGAGGATGAACGCCACGACGAAGGCGAGGATGCCGGGCAGGAAGCCGGCCCACGGGCTCACCGCCAACGCGCCCACGACGTAGCCGACGATGGCGGCCCCAGCCGCGATCAGGATGTTGTACATGCGCGCCCTCTAACCCGTTCCATCTCGCCCGAGCCCGTGCCGTGCGCGGCGGCGCCTACTCCGAGAAGCCGGTGTCGAAGCCGTCGATCTGGAGAGTCCCCTGGACCTCCCCGGTCGCATCGGTCAACCCGCCGGAGAGGGCGGAGCCGTCCTCCGCGGTGGCGGTGAAGGTGTCCGTGTACGCGAAGGTGCCGTTGAGGTGGTCCCCCATGTAGACCAGCTCGGCGTCGTACACGAAGAGGTGGGAGGAGCCCGAGGTGCCCTCGAACACGCCGTCGAGGTGCATGGTGAAGGCGTTGCAGTCCTTGGCGGACGGGACGAACGAGCCCGAGAACGGCTGTGTGGTGCCGACGGCGCCGGCCGGGCCGGACTGCCCCTCCGCCACGTCCGTGATGTCGGCGCTGACGGTGTCGCTCCCGGCGGCCCAGTTGACCTTCCACTTCGACCAGCCGTTCACGAAGACGCCGTACCCGGGGTAGTCCTCGGAGACCGTCGCGCCGGTGGAGGTGTTGAGCACCGTGTGCCACATGGCGTACGTGCCGTTCAGACGGGAGGCGTCCGCACAGTCCGCATCGCAGCCGGTGGAGAGCAACGCCAGCAGCGACACGGGCAGGACGGTGCGCAACATACGGATGGCTCTCCTTCGGCGCCGCGAACATAGCACGACGCCCCAGGACCGTGTACGAGCGAGCATGGCAGCCCGCTTCCCCGCGCTCGACGCGTCGCTGTGCACCCACTGTGGGGCCTGTGAGGTCGCCTGCGTCGAGGCCCGCTACGGCCTCGAGGGGCTCGCGCCGACCGACACCGTCGTCCTCGAGCGCCGGCGCCTCGCGGTGCGGTTCGTGGCCGACGTCGCGACGCTCAACGTGTGCGTCCACTGCCCGGACAGCCCGTGCGTCTCCGTGTGCCCGCACGACGCGCTCCTCCGCTACCGGGACGGCCGCGTCGAGCTGCTCGAGAGCCGCTGCACCGGCTGCGGGCACTGCATCTCGGCCTGCCCCTACCGCGCCATCCGCCGCGTCACGGAGCTGAACATCGCCGTCAAGTGCGACGGCTGCCGATCCGAGGCGGCGGGCCCCGCATGTGCGCCCGCGTGCCCCACCGGCGCGCTCACGATGACGGGCCCGATGATTGACGACGCGGCGGCGCGTCGGTAGAACGGCAGCATGGCCTCGAACATCGAGCTTCGCTGCTTCACCTACGTCGACATCCTCCAACCGCAGACGGCGGCCTTCCTGGGCACCGTCTCTCGCGGGTACATGCCCCTGAAGAACCAGGCGGCGCTGTTCGTGGAGGTGGCGCCCGGGATGGACATCAACCTGGTGACCGACATCGCGCTCAAGCAGACCACCTGCACCCCCGGGATGCAGGTCGTCGAGCGGCAATTCGGCTGTCTCCAACTCCAGCACTTCGACCAGGGACAGATCCGGGCCGCGGGGGACGCCGTGCTCGACACGCTGAACCTCAAGGAGACGGATCGCCTCAAGCCGCGCGTCGTCAGCGCCCAGACCATCACCGGGATCACGGGCTACCACGCCCAGATGACGAACCGGATGCGTCACGGCAACTTCATCGACGAGGGCAAGACCTTCTACGTGATGGAGGTCCACCCCGCCGGGTACGCCCTCATCGCCACGAACGAGGCGGAGAAGGCAGCGAAGATCGACGTGCTCGAGATGATCTCCTTCGGCGCGTTCGGCCGCGTGTACCTGGGCGGCTCCGAAGAGGAGATCGCCGAGGCCGCCAAGGCCGCGATCGCCGCGTTGGAGTCGATCGACGGGCGTCCGAACCCGGGCCCCCCGGCCGTCATCTACTAGTCTGGACGGCCAGCCGGTGTCTTAGGGAACGATCACCGGGGCCCCGTGCTTTCGCGGGTCGGAGGCGGCCGCGAAGCCCGACGGGGTTCGCTGGACCGCCTGTACGGCGGAGAAGGCCGGCTTCTCGTTGACCGCGTGGCCGTGCGCCACGAGATCCGCCTTTGCGGGGAGGCCGGGCTCGATCGTGAGCACGTCCGGGAGCCACTGGTGGTGCCAGCGGAGAGCGTCTACCGCCGCCTGCGGCGTCTTCCCCTCTTCGAGGATGCCGCGCACGACCTGGTAGGTCGAGGTGATGATTGTCGGGCCCCCGCTCGCGCCGACGGCGAGCTCGGCCCGCCCGTCGGCGCCGACGATCACCGTCGGGGTCATGCTGGAGAGCGGGCGCTTGCCCGGCCCCACGGCGTTTGCCTCGCCCTGCACGAGCCCGAAGGCGTTGGGGCGGCCGGGGCGCGCCGCGAAGTCATCCATCTCGTTGTTGAGGACGATCCCACTCTTCGGGGCGATGACGTGGCTGCCGAAGCTGGTGTTGATCGTGGTCGTGAGGGACACGGCCATGCCCGAGCCGTCCATCACGCTGATGTGGAGCGTGCCGGACTCGGGGGTCGGCGCGACGGGCGGCGCGTAGTGGTCAGGCGGGAAGGTGGTGGGGCCACAATCCGCGCGGAACACGGCGATCCGCTCGGGGGAGAGCAGGCGCGCCACGTCGACCGGGACGAAGCCGGGATCCCCACCGTAAGCAGAACGGTCGGCCATGGCGTGCTTGGCAGCCTCGACTGCGCAGTGCGCGCCGGGGACGCCGTCGGTCGCCGCGAGCATCTGCAGGAGCGCGACGCCCCCCGAGGACGGCGGCGGCATCGTGATCACGGTGTGTCCCTGCCACTCCCCGCGGAGCGGCGCGCGCTCCACGACGGAGTATGCGGCGAGGTCCGCGAGGGTCAGGATACCGCCGCTGGCGCGCGCGGCGTCGACCATGTCCTGCGCGACCCAGCCCGAACGGAAGGCCTCGCCGCCGGTGTCGACCCAGGCGCGGAGGGCGTCCGCGAGCCCGGCACGCACGTTGCCGGGCGCGAAGAGGCCGGCCATGTCCGGGGCCTGGAGGAGGGCCTCGGCGAGGTGCGGGCCGGTCTCGAAGCCGCTTCTGGCCTGCGCGATGGCGGGGGCCGCGATCGTGGCGAGCGACGCCTTGCCAAAGCGCTTGTGTAGGACTGAGAGCCCGATTCCCTCTGAGGGAACGGCGACGGCCAGGCCACCCCGGGTGCTCGACGCGCCCTCGGCGAGGAACATGTCGCGGGTGGCCGCGGCGGGCGCGACCTCGCGGAAGTCGAACGTGGTGGCGGTGCCGTCCGGGAGCACCACGACCGCGAAGCCGCCGCCCCCGAGGCCGGAGCCCGTGGGCTGGACCACGCCGGAGGACAGCGCGGCGGCGATGGCGGCGTCCACCGCGTTGCCGCCGGCCCGTAGGACGTCGGCGCCGGCGCGGCTGGCGAGGGGATGGTCGGCCGCGACCGCCCCGCTCTCGGGCGCGACGGTGCGGTCGGCGAGGGACGCGCACCCGGCGAGGAGGACTATCGGAGCCAGAGCCATGTCGTCACCAGCCCAATCTGGAGGAGCCACAGCGGGAGGCCGACCCGGAGGCGGCTACGCGTGAGGAGGAGGAGCGGCAGGCCTCCGCCCACGGCGAGGCCCGCGCGGAGCGCCATCGGGAGGGTGTCCCCGCGCAACGACAGGCCGCGGAGCTGGACCTCCCGCACCACGAGCGCGAACACGCCCTCGTCGCCGACGGCGCCGGCGAACACCGCGCTGCCGAACACGAGAAGATCGCCGCGCGCCATCGCGAGGAGCGGCACATGCTCGAGGCCGGTCGCGACGAGCTCGAGCGCGCCCCCGAGGATCGCGAGCCAGACGATGCCGGCGCCGAGGAGCGGCACGAGCGCCGCGGTGCCCGCCAGCTTGAGGTTCGGCGCTCTCCACTCGGGAGCCCCTCCCCCGCCCGCGAAGCCCACGCCCGCGAGCAGCACGCCGATCCCGACCGCCTCGGGACCACCCCAGCCGAGCACGAGGGGCGCGGCGCCGCTGGTCAGGCCGATGAGCGAGGCGCCGCTGGCCGCGACGACGAGGCGGGCGCGCCGCGCGGGATCGGGCTCGGCCGCGGCGAGACCCAGCGCCACGAAGCGGTCCCCGAAGAGGGCGGTGGCGAGGACGACGGCCGGCCAGCTCCGGACGCGGAGCCAGCCGGACTCGGCGTTCGCCGCCCAGAGCGCGAGGAGGCAAGCGCCGAGCCAGGGCGCGTCCGCCAGCAGGGAGGAGAGAGCCCAGCTCGGTGCGAGGGCGCCCAGGTAGATCGCGACGCCCACCCCGGCGATGAAGCACGCGGGGAGCCAGTTCCGGGCGCGCCCGATCTGGGCGAGCACCAGGAGCACCCCGGTGATCCCGCCGAGGACCGCGGCGTTACGCCAGGCGTCGATCATCGGTCGTCGCGGTCGACCACGGGGTTGGAGAGCGCCCCGATGCCCTCGACCTCGACGACGACGCGATCTCCGGCGACGAGCGCGCCCACGCCCGCGGGCGTACCGGTCGCGATGAGGTCACCGGGCTCGAGCGTCATCACATGGGAGACGTAGGAGATCAGGGTCGCGACGTCGAACACCATGTCCGACGTGGTGCCGTCCTGCCGCACCTGGTCGTTCACGAGGCACCGGACGCGGATCGCGCGCGGGTCGATCCCGGTGACCACGGCGGGACCGACGGGGCAGAAAGAATCGAAGCCCTTCGCGCGGGCAAAGACCCCGTCCGCCTTCTGGAAGTCGCGGGCGGTCACGTCGTTGACGCAGGTGTAGCCGAAGACGTAGTCCATCGCGTCGGCGACGGAGACCCGGCGGCACCGCCGGCCGATGACGACGCCCAGCTCCGCCTCGTGGTCGACGCGCGTGGTGCGCGGGGGGATCTCGATGCGCTCGTCCGGGCCGATGAGGGAGGAGGTCGCCTTCAGGAAGATCTTGGGCTCGGCCGGGACGGGTTTGCCCATCTCGGCGGCGTGATCGCGGTAGTTCGAGCCGATACCGATGATCTTGCCGGGCTCGACAGGGGAGAGCAGACGACCGAGACGGACGTGCCCGGTCGGGACCCCACCCTTCCAAGGCGCGGCGTTGAGCACCCGGAAGATGCCCCCCTCGTCTACCGCCCAGAAGGGGGCGCCCTGTGAATATGCGCGCACGTAGCGGGTGATCATGGGACCTGGCCCTCCAAGGCGTTCAGGCACTCGACGGGGTCGGCGGTGAAGAGCAGCAGGCCCCGCCACACCCACTTCTGCCAAAGGTAGTCGTCGATCGGGCCCTGCGCCGACGCGAGGTGGCAGCGCGGGAGCTCGCCACCGTAGGCGTCCGAGAGCTCGCCGAAGAGGCGCTCGAACTCTTCCTCGTCCGGACGGTAGCCGACGAAGAGGATGACCTGGTTGCGCACGAGCGTGCGGAGCTGCTTCTTGAGGTCGACCGGGAGCGGGCGCGCCTCGAAGTCGGCCGGCGTCAGCACCAGCGAATCCGGGCGCTCGAAGCCACCGCGCAGCTTGACGAGCACGCGCCGCGAGGGGTCCGCGTCGGGGAGGCGGTCTCCTCGCGCGAGCACGTCGAGGCGGACACCCGCGGCAGCGGCGGCGCGCTCGAGGAGATCATCCTGGGCGGTCGTGAAGATGAGGGGAAAATGCTTGAGGACCCCGGCGTGCGCCGCGGTGGGCGCGAGATCGCCGGCGCCGACCTGCTCCTGGAGGAACCGCAGAAGCGCGGCGCGCCCGTTGGCCGACTCGTAGAGCGCCGCCCCCTCCTCCACCGACGCCATCGCCGGCTTCGGCCTCTGGCCGGGGACGAGCTTCGGCTTCTTCCAGCCGAGGTCCTTCGCGAGGGTCTTGGCGTCCGGGTATGGTGACTCGGCGAGCTCCGCGGCCTCGAAGGCCGCGCGCGTGCCGACGAACACCACGCAGCGCTGGGCGCGGACTGCGTCAATCACCTCGACCGGGAGGTTCACCTGCTCACCACCATCTCGCGCGCCGCAGTGACGGCCGCGCGGTCCCGGCAGACGGCGCCGAGCTGGGCGACCGTGAGGGCCGCCACGCGGGAGCCGAGCTCGCCCGCGCGCTCCGCCGGCCAGCCGTGGAGCCAACCATAGAGGAAGCCGCCGGCGTAGGCGTCTCCCGCGCCGGTCGTGTCGGCCACGCGCACGGGGAAGACGGGGATGCGGTGCGTCATGCCGTCCTGGCGCACGAGGGAACCCTCGCCGCCGAGCTTGACGACGGCGGTGCGGCACCAGCCCGCGAGGTGCTCGACCGCGAGGTGCGGCGGGCGCTCGGTGACGACCTCGGCCTCTTCCTTGTTGAGGAAGCACACGTCCACGTACTTCTCGAGGAGGTGCCGGATGTCGTTGGTGATGGTGCGCGCGACGAAGGGATCGGCCACGTCCAGCGAGATGGGGACGCCAGCGGCGCGCGCCACTTCCGCCGCTTCGAAGGCGGCGTCACGCACGGGGCCGCCGAGGAAAAGGTAGCCGGTGAGGTGCAGCACGCGGGCCTTGCGGATCTGCTCCGCGAAGTCGCCGATGGTCGGCAGGTGCACGGCCGCGCCGAGGTCGGTGAGCATGGTGCGCTCGCCGTCCCGGGAAGAGACGAGGGAGAGGCACTTGCCGGTGGCGTGCGCGGACGTGGTCTTCAGGGCGTGGACGCCGCAGACCTCGAGCATCGAGCGCGCGTACATCTCGCCGAAGGCGTCGTCCCCAATCTGGCCGCAGTAGAGGACCTTGCCGCCGAGCAGCCCGAGCGTCTGCACCGTGTTCGCGCACGATCCGCCGGAGTAGACCTCGATGCCGAGCCCGTGGACCCGCTCGTAGACGGCGTTCCAGGCGGCATGATCGACCGGGTGCATCTGCCCGCGGGTCAGGCCCAGCTCGGTGATGACGGAGTCGTCGACACGCACGAGCGCGTCCATGATTGCGTTACCGAGACCTACGGCGTCGAAGGACACGACGGTACCTCTTGAAGCGGGCCCCGTGTAGCGCGGGCGCCAAGAGGGCGCCACGGCGGGCCCCGTGGTAACGTCCCACCGTCATGAAGCGGTTGCTGCGCCTCCTCCCTGGCCTCCTGGTGAGCCTCGCGTTCACCCTGTGGTTCGTCCTGCGCGCGCACTGGGGAGAGGTCGCGGACGCCCTCAAGGGGGTGGACGCGCCACTGGTTGCCCTCTCGGCGACCGTGCTCTTCAGCGAATTCTTCATCCGCACCCTGCGGTTCAAAGTGCTCGTTCGGCCGCTCGCGCCGAACGCCAGGTTCTGGCGGCTCTTCGTCGCCACCCTCATCGGCATGAGCCTCAACGTCGTCTTGCCGCTGCGCGCCGGCGACATCGCGCGGCCGTTCCTGAGCGCGCGCGAGACCGGCACGCCGGTGCTACCGCTGGTCACCATCGCGGTCATCGAGCGCGTCTTCGACATCCTCGGCCTGATCAGCATCCTCCTCATCATGGTGATGATCCTCCCGGCGGACGCCCAGGCGCACGGCGAGCTCGTCACCAACCTGAAGATCTACGGCAGCATCTTCGGCGTCGCCGGCATCGGCAGCATGATCGTGTTCCTCGCCCTCGCCGCCCGCGAGCAGGCCGCGCGCCACATCTTCGCGCGCATCGTGTCGATCGCCCCGAAGCCCGTCGGGGACCGCTTCCTGTTCCTGTTCGACGGCTTCGTGAAGGGCCTGGAGAGCGTCCGCTCGCGCCGCGCGCTGGTGGAGGCCGGCGCGCTCTCGCTGCTCCACTGGCTCAATGGGTCCATCTCCATCTACGTGTTGTTCCAGGCCTTCTCGATCGACCTCCCCTTCGCGGCGGCCTGCTTCATGACGGTCGCCATCGCGCTCACCGTCGCGCTGCCGCAGGCGCCGGGCTTCTTCGGCGTCTTCCACGTCGCGATCGAGACGACGCTGGTGCTCTGGGGCCTCGACCCCGCGCCGGCGCAGGCCTTCGCGATCGTCTTCTGGGCCGTCAGCTTCGTACCCGTCGCCACCGCCGGCGCCATCGCCTGGTGGCGGGAAGGCCTCACCCTGGTCACATTGCGTGATCAGGCCGCACGGCTCGAACCCGCACCGGGGAAGTGACGAATTTGGGTGGACCTCTCTTTCTCTTCCGCTTCCGCTCGATCCCCGTCTTCGTGGAGCCCTGGTACCTGCTCCTGCTCGTCTACTGGGCGAGCAGCTCCAAGACCATCGCCGAGGGAATGGTCTGGGCAGCCTGCGTGACCTTCAGCATCCTCGTGCACGAGCTGGGGCACGGGCTCGTGGCGCTGCACTACAAGCTGCGCCCCGCCATCGTGCTGCACGGCTGGGGCGGCATCACCGCTCACGCGCCGGCGCAGCGGGACCGGGACGACGCCCTCATCGTGGCCGCCGGCCCCTCCGCGGGGCTCCTGCTGGGCGGCATCGTGCTCCTGGCCTCGTGGCTCGCCGAGCGCGCCTTCCCCGGCGCCATCGCGGCGCGCCCCTACCTCGATCAGGCCATCGACAGCCTTCTGTTCGTGAACCTCTTCTGGAGCTGCGTGAACCTGCTCCCGATGTTCCCGCTCGACGGCGGGCTCCTGTTCCGGCTGGGGGCCTACCGCCTGATCCGCCCGGAGCGCGCCAAGCAGGTCGTGCACGGCGTCGGGCTCGCGCTCGCGTTGGGGTGGGCGGTCGTGGGGTCGATGGTCTTCAACAGCATCTTCCTCGTGATCATGGGCCTCATGTTCGGATGGGAGAACTACGCGGTCCTCGCCGGCCGCGCGCGCGCGCCCCGGAGCCGCACCGAGCCCGAGCCGCAGCCCAAGAGCGTCCTCGACGAGGTCCGCGGGGTCTGGGCCGCCGGAGACGCCCGCGAGACCGTGCGGCAGCTCCACATGCTCCGCTCGAGCGGGACCGTGCCGTCGAACCTCCTCGCCGAGGTCTACACCCTCATCGTGGTCGCGAACGCCGCGCTCGGGGACCACGCCGAGGCCCTCTCGTGGGCCCCCTACGCGCCGACCACCGACCGCGTCGTCACCGCCCGTATCGGCGCGCTCCTCGGACTCGGCCGTGCGGACGAGGCCCGCTCGGTGCTCAACGAGCACGGCGCGCTGCTCGACGCCGAGACCCGCGGAGGCTTCGAGGCCCGGCTCGCGAGCTGACCTCGACGCACCGGGGCCCGCCTACTCCGCGCGATCCGAGACGCCCGCGCTCTCGAACGTCGCCATCTGACCGAGCACCTTCGCGGCCAGCCGCACGCTGTCCATCGCGAGGACCGCGCCGGTCCCCTCGCCCAGCTTGAGGTCGAGGTCGTGCAGCGGCTCCTTGCGCAGGTAGCGGCTCATCGCCCAGTGGGCGTTCTCCGCGCTCCGGTGGGAGACCGCGAAGAACGGCACGCTGTCGGGCGCGAGGATCGAGGCGATGAGGCCGCCGGCGGTGGAGATGAAGCCGTCGAGGAGGACGGGGACGCCCGTGGCTGCCCCCCCGATGCAGAGGCCCGCGATGGCGGCGATCTCGAAACCGCCGACCGCGGAGAGGATCGCGATGCCGTCCTCACGGCCCGGGTCGTGGCGGGCGATCGCGGCGTCGATGGCGACCACCTTGCGGGCGAGCCCCGCGTCGTCCACGCCGGTGCCGCGGCCGGCCGTGAGCTTGCCGGGCATGGCCGCGATGGCGGAGAGGACGGCGGCGGCCGACGTGGTGTTGCCGATGCCCATCTCGCCGGCCCCCAGGACTCCGACCCCCTCAGCGGCGGCCTCGTACGCGAGCGCGATGCCGACGTTCACCGCGGCTTCGGCCTCGGCGCGGGTCATCGCCGCCTCGCGGACCATGTTGCCGGTGCCGGCCCGCACGCGCCGATCGTGGAAGCGCGCGTGCACGGTGTCGCCGGCGCCGGTGAGGTCCCCCGCGACGCCGACGTCGACGATCGCGAGCTCGACGGCGTGGTGGCGCGCGAACACGTTCACGGCCGCGCCTCCGGCGAGGAAGTTCCGCACCATCTGGACCGTCACGGAGCTCGGGTAGGGGCTCACGCCCTCCGCGGTCACGCCGTGGTCGCCGGCGAAGGTGTAGAGCCGCGCCCGCGTCGGCACCGTGGCGGGGTAGCCCGTCGCGCCGCACCACCACGCCGCGAGCGCCTCGAGCTTCCCGAGGCTCCCGGGGGGCT
>CAJBVW010000166.1 GCA_903959175.1 uncultured Pseudomonadota bacterium | reverse complement strand
GTCTGGAGGGTGCGGAGCTCCCACGCGCGCGCCGACGCGCGGACGCGGACGAGCGTGTCCGCGGTGGGCCCCGCGCGGCGGAGGGTGTCGAGGGCGCGCTCCATGCGACGCAAGACCGGCCCCGGGCGCGCCGTGTCGGCCGCGAGGGTGAGCTCGCCGCCGTAGCGACCGGCCCACGCGTTGACGTCCACGCCGTCGCTCCGCAGGGCGTCCGCGAGCACGGCCCCGGCGAGCTCGAGGGCGACGCGGTCGGGGTGGGAGCGATCCACGGTCTGCCAGGCGACGCGGAGGCGCACGCGGTCGACGTCGCCGGGGACCCACACCCGGAGCCCACCGTGACCGGGCGTGGTCGGCGCCGTCGGGAGGGCCGGCGCCCTCGGAGGCTCCTCCGGCGCCGGGACCCACGCCCCTCGGGCTCGGTCGACGCCCGCCTCGAACCAGCGCCGCGCCTCGGCCCGCATCACGTCCGCGGGCATGGGCCCCACGATGACGAGGAGCGCGCCGTCGGTGACGAAATTACGCAATACGAACGCTGATACATCCGCGATCGAGACAGCGCCGAGCTCCTCGACGCGCCCGATGACCGGCCGCGCGTAGGGGTGGCCGGCGGGCCAGAGCCGCGGCGCGAGGGCGTCCCGCACCTGGTCGACGCGCGCGGACTCGGCGCGCTCGTTGGCGACGACGGCCTGTTGGTTCGCGAGGGCGGTGGCGGTGGGGGTGAGGTGGCCGACGCGCTCGCTCTCCAGGAACAACGCCAGGGAGAGCGCCTCGGGCGGGACGGTGCTGGAGAAGAGGACGTGGTCGTGGCGGGTGGCGGCGTCGCTCTGCCCGCCGGCGGCGCGGACCCACATGTCTCCCGCGTTGCCGGGGGCGCCCTCCGAGCCCTCGAACGCGAGGTGCTCGACGAGGTGGGCGAGGCCGGAGCGGCCCGGTGGATCGGCGGCCGCACCCGCGGGAAGGAGCAGGTTGACCGTGACGTTCGGCGCGTCGGGCCACGCGTGCGCGACGATGCGGAGCCCGTTGGCGAGGGTCTCCTCCTCGGTCGGGAGGAGCCCCGGCGGCGCGGCGAGCGCGAGGGAGACGGCCAGGCAGGGCAACACGGGCGATCGGTATCATCGCGCGGCGGGCCGAGGCGGCCCGATCACACGGATGCGTGCGCTCCCTCGACGCCATATTTCCACGCTTCTCCATGCTGAATTCGACGTTCGATGGCCTCGCGCCTACCATTCGTGCAGGCCGGGAGCCTTGCGGCTCGTGCGCCACGCGGTAACTCCACGCCATGCGGATCCTGTGCGGTGACATCGGAGGCACGAACTCGCGCCTCGCCTGTTGGGAGGGGGGGCGGCTGTCCGGCGAGCACACGTTCGCGAGCTCGGCGTGGCCGGGGCCGGAGGGGCCGTTGACGGCGTGGCTCGAGCGCACCGGGATCCGCCCCGATCGCGCCTGTCTCGCGGTCGCCGGCCCGGTGATGGAGCAACGCTGCGTCACCACGAACCTACCCTGGGTGGTGGACGGGCCCGCGATCGGCGCGCTCCTCGGCTGCCCGGTGCGGATCATCAACGACTTCCACGCCGCGGCCCGCGGGATCTCGCTGCTCGGCCCCGATGACGGCGTGCGGCTCGCCGGCGGTACGGCCGTGCAGGGCGCGCCTGTCGCGGTGCTGGGTGCGGGCACGGGCCTCGGCCAAGCCTACGTCGTGAACGACCATGTGATCCCGGGCGAGGGCGGTCACGCCGACTTCGGACCGGGGGACGCGCGGGAGCTGCGGCTCGCCGCGTGGCTCTTCGGGCGCAACGGGCGCGCGTCGTGGGAGGACGTGGTGTCCGGCCCCGGGCTGGTGAACCTCGCGCGGTTCAACTGCCTGGAGCGCGGTGAGCCGCCCCCGGCCTGGATGGACGGCGCCGATGCCCCGGCGCGCATCGCTGCCGAGGATCCGGAGACGATCGCGTGGTTCTGCGCCCTGTACGGCGCCGAGGCCGGAAACATGGCCCTGCGCGTGCTCGCGCGCGGCGGCGTCTACCTCTGCGGGGGCATCGCGCCGCGCCTGATCCCCCAGCTCCAGGGCGGGGAGTTCCGGACGCGGTTCCTGTCGAAGGGCAAGCTCGGCGCCGCCATCAAGGACGTGCCGGTCACCGTGGTGACACACCCGGGGCTGGGCCTGCTGGGCGCCGCGGCCGAGGCGCTGCGCATCCGCGACTGATACATCGACACATGTATCAGCGACTCAGGCGTCGGCGGTGCCGCCACCGGTCTCACGCAGGGACTCCTCGGCGTGCCCGACGGCCACCGAGAGCTCGCGCATGCGCTCGTTGAGGCGCTGCCCGGCGAGGGTGAGCTCTCCGGTGCCGGCGTCCGTCAGCGGGAGGCCGAGGAGCTCGTCCACCGCGGTGGCGGCGAGCTCGCCGAGCGGGAAGAGCGACGGTGGGAGGTTGGGGTGCCGCGCCGTGATGCGGAGGGCCTCGGCGGTGTTGCGGAGGTCGTCCCGGAGGGACGCGAGCTGCTGCTCGAGCACGGGGGCGCCGGGGTCTGCCACGAGGAGGCGGATCGTGAGCAGGAGCACGTTCCAGGTGCAGAGGATGTCGCCGATGCGGTGGCCGAAGAGCTGGGTGATCTCGCCGCGGTGGTGGGTCACGAGCGGGGCGCGGAAGCCGGCGTGGACCTGCTCGAACCACGCGTAGTACTCCTCCGGGACGCGGGGCGGCGGCGGGGCGGTGAAGCCGACGAGCTCCGCGAGGGCCTGCACGAGGCGCACCTTCTCCTTGATGAACTCGCCTGTCTGGCGGAGACGGGGGACCTCGTCCACGACGGCGGCGCGCACCTCGGCCACGGGCGACGACGCGTTCTGGCTGAGGAGCTGGGCGAGGTTGAAGTACGCGCCGATCAGGGCGGGCAGGTACCCGGAGGAGAAGTGCTGGTCGAGCGTCAACATCAGGTGGTTTCCCGCACGAGGAAGATCACGGTGCGACCCGCGTGTGTCAAGTAGAGCCGCGGGCCATCCCCGTGGAGCGTATCCACGCCGTCGATCGCGAGGAGGAGCGGGGTTGATACATCGGGATGTATCACCGCGAGGGCGGGGCCCCCGTCCTCGACGGCGACGGCGATCGCGGGGCCCACCACCGCGAGCGCGAGCGGGCGGCCGGCGAGGGGCACCTGCCAGCGGGTCTGCACGCGGCGGTCGACCACCCAGAGGCCTCCGCGGCCCTCGAGCGGCGCGACGGCCCACTCCGCGCGGCCCCAGGGCGCTACGAGGTGCGCCGCGGCGTCCGCGAAGGGCCACACCATCGCGAGGCCGTCGTCCTCGACGAGCACCGTGCCGGGCGGGCCCTCCACGAGCGCCTGGAGCGCGCCGTCGCGCTCGTAGAGGCCGTGGCAGCGACACGCGTAGAGCAACGCCGGCTTCTCACCCGCGACGAGGCGATACACGCCCGTCGGCGCGGCGATGTATCGCTTCGCCCCCACGCGGCGGAGCTGGGTCGCGCCGGCCTCCACCGGGACGACCGCCCCGGCCTCTCCGCGCGGATCGAACGCGAGCACGCGGGCACCGGCGAGGACGTCGACCCCGCTCACGTGGGCGTCCAACGCGAGGATCGGGGCGCCACAGTCGGCGGCCCACACCTCGTCGCCGGAGCGCACGTCGAAGCACACCACCCACCCGTCGGTGCCGACGTAGAGCCGGCGCCCCGCGAGCGCGAGGACCGGCGCCTCGGGGAGGGGCATGCGCCAGGCGACCTCGGTGCCGTCGAGCCGGAGCAGCGCGCCGCGATCCCACACCACGCCGCCGACGGGCGGGCGGTGGACCTGTACCCCTTCGAGGGCACCGAGCTGGACGAGCGCGACGGGCATGCGGGCGAGAGACTACCCCGAGCGGAGGGGGGGCGTGGGGCGGCGCCGTGGGGATCGGTCGGCGCCCACCGCGCGCGCTCCTTCCTGTGGCGGCGGTAGCGGGCCGCGACGCCTAAGCCGGGAGCCCCAGCGCGGCGCGGAGGGCGTCCGTCGCGACACCTCGGGCGCGCGCCACGATGGCGAGGCCCGTCAGGATGTCACGCCGCTCGGGCTCGGAGAAGGTGACGGCGGCGAGCCGGCAGTGGCGCTCGGCGAGGTCGGTCGCGATCCCGAGCATCCGCGCGGCGTCGGCACGCACGGCGACCGCGGTGAGCACCCCGGCCTGGACCAGCTTCGTGTAGGCGGCCCACACCGCGGCGTCCCGGGGGGCCGTCGCGAGGCGGAGGCGTGCGGCGAGGTCGACGATGCCCGCGTGCTCGACGGAGGCTGCGACGGCCTCGACCAGGGCGGGCTCCCCGGACATCCACTTCCGGAGCAATAGGAGCTTCGAGACGGCGGCGCGCAGGGCGTCCGGATGGGGGTTCCAGCCCCTCGCTACGCGCGCTGCGAGGCGCACCTGGGCGGGCACCGACGGGATCCCCTCCACGCCGATGATGCCCTCGAGGACCCTGGCGGGATCGGCGTCGTCCAGGAGCTCGTCCACGATCGCCTCGATCGTGGGGAGCGCGACGGGCTCGGCGTGCGCGAGGTCCGACAGCCAGAGGATCGGCGACGGGTCGGGCGGGTACCAGCCGCGCCCCTCCGCGAGGTCCGCGAAGAAGCGCTCCCGGATGGCGGCGGGGCCGGGGATGGTCCAGTCCCGGAACACGAGGGGGAACGCGGCACGGCTCATGGGGGCTCCGGTGCCGGAGAGACACCTGGCCGGCCTCTCCTATCGCACGCGCGCACGTCGAGCGCAGGCGGCGGCATCACTCCCATCGCAGGCCGTGACGCTTCACCACCTCGCCGACCTCTTCCGCCGTCGGGGCGACCACGCGACCGAAGTGCACGCCGTCCCCGTCGATGAACGCCACGGCGAGCGACGAGCGCTCCACCAACACCACGCGCTTGCGCCCCGCGTGCGGCTCCACGCCGACCTTCCACCAGTTGGACACGATGTCCTGGTTGTCGCCGAGGCGATGGTCGATGTCGTCGAACGAGCCGTCGAAGGCGCGGAGGTTGTAGAGCTCGTCGGAGGTCGCGGGGTGGAGGATGGGCATGGTGGGAGTAACGGGAGCAGGCTCAGGCGTCGTGGATGCCGAAGCGGCGGACGATGTCCGCAACGTCGTCCGCGTCGACCGGGACGACCCGCCCGAACCGCTCGCCGTCACCGACCACCCACGCCAGGGCGCAGCTCGAGCGCTCGTTCAGGAGCATGCGCTTTCCCCCTTCGCAGGGCTCAACGCCCACGATCGTCCAGTTGAAGATGACGTCGGAACGATCACTCAACCGCTCGTCAACGTACTCCCGGGAGTTCTCAAACTCGCGGAAAATCGCCAGATCGTACTCCGTGGCGGGGTGGAAGAAGGCCATCAGGACCCGATCCGCAGGCCACGGTAGAACTTCTTGAAGTCCGCGATGGCGAGCCCGGAAACATGGGAGCTGCCCCAGGGGTTCTGGAGCTCGATCGTCATCCCCGCTAGGTCCACCGACTTGGGCGCGTAGGCGTGGTTGCCGACGACGCCGGCCTTGTCGGCCGCGGCCTTGAGGTCCGGGGCCTCCTTGTCGAGGTTCTTCGAGTCGCACGCGACCGGCATCTTCTTGGTGAGCGCGTCGGAGATCATCTGGGCGAGCTGCTTGTCCCCGATGGAGGACGGCGTGTAGTACCCCTCCTTCAGGTTGGTCAGGAGCGCGATGGCGCCGGCAAACTTGCCGTCGTCGTTGACGTGGCCGCCCTCGATGCCCGTGTACGTGCCCTTGTGGACGGCCCAGGCCTTCTCGATGAGCATGCACCAGAGCTCAGGGCCCTTGGCGCCCTTGTCGCCGGCCTTGGCGTACTTCGCCGAGAGCCCCTTGTCCGCGCTCGGGAACTTGGAGTCGACCGTGACCACCTTGGCCGCGCCCTTGCTGTCCCAGTTGTTGTTCTTGATGTAGAGCGTCACGTCGTAGGTGCCGTCGCCGTTGTCCTTGATGAGCTTCCGGATGTGCTCCGGGTTGGCGCGGGACACTGCGGCCATGCCGCCGAGCAGGTAGCAATCACCGAGCGAGCCCTGCTTGACGTCGTTCGGGTCGATGTCGGCGGCGTCGCCCTCGCCCTTCACGAAGGCCTCGCCCTTGATGTCGGCGTACTCCACGCCCGTGCCCTCGTGTTCCTTACGGAGACCCGGGTTCGCGGCTACCTTCTTGGCGGTGGTGTCGGTCGTGGTCGTGGTAGGCGTCTTGGCGGTGGTACCCTGCACCACGTCGTTCGCCGGCTCGGGGAAGTCCTTCGGGGGCTTCGACTCCTTGGGCGGCTTGACCTTCGCGGCGGGGGAGAGGATCTTCTCCACTTCCTCGGCCGGGTTCTTCGCGGTGTTCTTCTTCGCGCTCTCGACCGCGGCGTCGGACGCGGCGACCGGGTCGGGCGTCGACTTGGAGGAGGCCTTCACGACCTTGGCCTTCGCTTCGGTCTCGGCGGCGGCGACCTCGGGGGCCTTCGTCACGACGGGGGCAGGTTCCTCCTTCTTCGGGACCTTCGACATGTCGCCGTTCGGGGCGACGGGCTTCACCTCGGCGGAGTCCGACTTTGCCTTGGCCGTGGCGCGCGCCTTCTTGTTGTAGGACTTGAACTCGGGGGTGCCGGGCTCGAAGGGGTTTCCGTTGGCGGCGGCGGCGTCGAGGTCCTTCTGCTGCTGGTCCTTGATTTTCTGATCCCGCGCATCCATGCGCGCGTTGTAGTCGGCGTCCGATTCGCCGGCGCCCTTCATCGTCGCCTTCGCGTCGCTCGTCGCCTTGTCCATCTTGTTCTTGTAGTGGCCACGCTCGTTCTTCTCGAGGCCCGCGTCGAGCTCCCACTCCTTGACGATCTTGCCGTCCTTGTCGGCCTTCTCCACCAGCGTGGCGATGACCTTGTCCTGGCCGGCCTTGTTGCCGCGCTTCTTGAGCTGCGCGCCGGACTCCAGCTCGTAGGCCGGCTTCCCGCCGTCGAGGCGCCTGTGATCGAGGTTGAGCTCCTGGTTCAAGCGCGGCTCGAACTGCTGACCCACGTTCGAACCGTGCTTCTGCACCATGGCGTTCGAGGACGTCGCGCCCGTCCCCGCAAACGGATCGATCCGGGTCTCCTTCTCCTGCTGGACGGCCTTGCCGCCCAGCGCCACCACCGAGGCATCCTTGCTCTTCGTGGAGTGGTCGATCAGATGCTGGCTCATCGCTACGCCAGCGTGCTTCTCCATGTCCGGCGTCATCTTGAAGTCGATGAAGTGCAGCCCGTTCTGCTCGACATCGTCACTCACGGTGGCGGTACCGTTGGCCTCCTTGTCGGCGTACGGAGAGAGAGACTCCGTCTTCTTCTTGTTCACGTAGCCGGGCGCGCCCTTGTGCCCGGTCTTCTGCTCGTAGTCGAGGCCGAGCGTGGCCACGCTCTCCTCGGCGTTGAGCCCCTCCGAGTTCTGCGCGACGCCCACGCTCCCTCGGAGCCCCGGGTTCGACGTGGTGAGCTGCTTCCCGATGGAGAAGTTGGGGATCACCTTCCGCATGTCCGCGCCGGTCTTGTTCTTCTCGGCGAGGATGGCGTGCCCCTTGAGGAGGGCGTCCTTCTCCTTGTCGGACATCGGATCGCGCTTTGAGCCGTCCACGTTCTCGTCATTGGAGGTGATGGTCTTGTTCGCGCCGTTCACGGTCTGAAGCTTCGCCTGTGGCTTCTTTGTCCCGTCCGGCTGCAACGCCTCCTCCGACGCGGGGTTCTTCTTCAGCGCCCCCTTCATCGCGTCGACCTCCTCCGAGGTCATCTTCCCGCTGTCGCGGAGGTCCTGCTCGGGGGTCTTCTTCTTCGCCTTGGGGGTGATCCCGTGGCGCTTGAGGGTCTTCGTGGCTGTCGCGGCGCTGACCAACATCGGCGTGGACTCGGAGACCACGGAGCCGTCTTCGAGGATATGATAGGTGTGCCCTGGATCGTCGGCGTTCACGGTCTCGGAGGCGACGCTCTGTACCACCAAGGCGCGCCAGCCGGCGGGCGCGTCGGACACCGAGTACTTGGATACGGCCGTCGGAGCCGCCTTGACGGGATCGGCCGCGCCGGTCACGGTTGAGGTATGACCGACCTTCCCCGCCTGTTCGACTTCTCCACTCCCAACCCCCTGCCCGGCGGGGGCCACTGGACTGCTCGTTTCCGCTCCTGGGACGAGCATAGGGCCATGGCCCTGTACTTTGACGTGAGCGTCACCGGCCCCAACGGTGGGGTCCTTGCCCTCGACCTTTCCATTCCCGACCCCGAGCCCGACGGGTGGGACGCCGAGCCCGCCCGCGCCCGCGCCGCGATCGAGACCCGCGTTCTTGGACGGATCCGCGAGGGGTGAGCGGGGGTGGGCCGCGATCCAATCGGACGCGGTGACACCGGGGGCGAGCGCAGCGTCTACTTCGGTGTCGGACAGGCCATGGGCGACCAGCTTCTGATAGTCCGTCTCCCGCTCGCTGTTCGCTGCCTCGGCGTCCTGGGCCACCTTGTCGAGGTCCGCCGCCTTGGTGAACGTGCCGCCGTAGCCGACGTTGAAGCGGGTGTCCGGGATGTCCAACTTGCTCGGCGTACGGATCGCACCGTAGGCGTTGACCTTGGGGTTCCCGACGATGGGCTCCCCCGTGATGGACTTGTAGGCCTTGGTCTCGAGGGTCTTGAGGATGGTCCCTGCCCGCGAGCCCCCCTTGCCAAGGAACACGATGACGAGCGACGCGTCGAGGGCCTCCCCCGCGAAGCGGGCGAACGCGGTCGACAGGGATGCCCAGAGCTGCATGTTGGAGCTGCCGTTGATGTCGAGGCCGTTGAAGACCCCGCCGAGCGCGCTGCCCTCCAACGACGCCTCGCCGCTCTGCTCCGCCACGGTCTGCGCGGGCTTGCCGGACCAGAACGCCCACCGCTTGCGGGCCTCGATGCTGGCGCGGAACGCCGGCTCGAGCGCGCTCACGATGGGCTGGAACTCGGCCACGATCGACTGGAGCACGGCGTTGTCGCCGTCGAGCTGGGTGTAGCGGCCGTTCTTCGGCATGGCGTCGAACGCGGCCTGGGTGCCGATGATGGTGCTCACCGTCTGGAGCCAGATGCGTCGAGCCTCATCGTCCGGTGACTTCAGCCCGAGCCTGGACGCGTGCTTCTTGAACTCGGTGGCGAACTTCGCGTAGTTCGGCCCCTTCAGCGACGTGCCCTCGCTCCACTCGTTCTCCTTGATCTCCTCCGGGAGCATCAGGAAGAGCTCGGCGAGCACGGTCGAGAGCTCGACCTTCTTGGCGTCCCGCTCGGTAGGAGGGGTGGTGCCCGCGTCGACATCCTTGCCGAGCTTCTCGAGCACACGGCCGATTGCGATGGCGCGGCCGATCGTCCCGCCGATCTTCTTCCGCTCATCGGGCGACTTCTCCTTGAGCTTCTCGCCCCAGACCTTGGCCCGATCCTGCAGCGTCATCGGGGTCGAGGCGACCATCACGGCCATGCCGCCGCCGCTCGACGCGAGCCAGAGCCGGTGGTTCTCGGCGCCGGCCGTGAACGCGAGCGGCTCGTCGCTCTGTGCGACGTTCTTGGCCGCAGCCTCGTCAATCGCCTTCTGCACCTCGGGCGGCAGCACCACGCCAGTGATCGTGAGCGCCTCCAACGAGAGCCCGCCGTTTCCGAGGCTCTTCCCCGCTGAGCTCCTCGCCTGATCGGAGAGCGCGCCGAGCTGACCCGCGACGCTCGTCACGCCGCCCGCGTTGACGGCCTTGCCGACCGCTGAGGTCACGGCCTGCATCGCCTCGACCTTCGCGCTCGTGACGTTCGCCTCGGCGAGCTCCCCCTTCGTGTTCTTGACGCGGCCCTGGCCCGTGATGGTGAAGCTCAGGGCGCCGAGCGTCGGGTCACGCCCGAGCAGCTTCGGCGTCTCGAAGTTGAACATCCCGGCGGGGACGGCCCCTTCCTTCTTCTCCGCGGCGGCCTTGTCGTCCGCGGCCTTGCCGTCGGTCTCGACCTCGCCCTCCTTCCCCTTCTTCTTCGTCCCGCCCTTGAAGAAGCCGACGACCTTGTCGATCATCTTGTCGATCGCGGCGTCGACCTTGGCGCGGATGCCGCCGACGACGCCCTTGATCTTCGCACCCAGGCCGCCGAGGCCGAGGAGCTTGGCGAGCAGGTCGATCGCGACGGGCACGAGGTTGCCGAGGGCGCCCTCGATCATGTCGGCGGCGCCGCCGATGTTGCCGTTCGCGATGTCGCTGATGGAGTTCACCACCGCCTTGACGACGCCGAAGATGCGCTGGATCTGGTCGCGCAGGAACTCGTAGAGGTTCCACGCGGTGAGGATGGCCTGGACGATGGCGCCCACGGGGTTGAACATCGAGGCGATCTTGAGGACCGCCGCCTTGATGATCTTCTCCATGAGGAAGTTCTGGATCTGGCCGACGACGTCGTCCCAGAGGCCGCCGAGGTAGCCCTCGATGTGCTCCCACAGGCCGCCCATGCCGCCCATGCCGCCCTGGAGCGCCGAGTCGATGAAGCCCCACGCGAACTCGATGCGCTCGACGTTCTCCGCCCCGATCTTGTCGGCGGCCTTCTCCTTGAGGTGCTCGGGCGTGATGCCCATGACCTGGGTGGTGAGGTCGAAGATGCCGGCGAGGTCGAACGTGGCGGGCATGGTGACGCCGGCCTCGCCCATGGTGCCGGTCATCCAGTTCACGAAGCCGGACTCGAGGTGCTCCGCGAAGTTGTCGGAGAACTGGCCGAAGCCCTGGCCGACGGCGTCGAGGCAGTTCCCGAGGAAGCCGCCCGGATCGTCGGCGATCTTGCCGATTGTGTCCTCGCCCTTGCCGACCATCGCGTAGAACTCTTCCGGCGGGATCCCGGCGAGCTTGAGGATGGCCTCGAGGACCATCATCCCGACCTTCGCCCAGTTGCCGGTGAGCGCGGCCTCGGCGAGGGCCATCGCGAAGTTCGCCGCGGACTGGTAGAGCGCGAGGATGGCGTCGAGGGCGCCGGCGATCTTGTCGCACAGCTCGGCGATGCCCTTCTTGAGGCCGTCGGCGAACTGGTTGACCTTCTCGCAGGCGTAGTCGACCGCGGAGTCGATGAGGGCGTTGAGCTTCTTGGCGAGCTCGGGGAAGACGGAGCCGAGGAGCTTCGTGACCTGGGACTTGAGCCAGTCGCCGAAGGCCTTGATCTTGTCGGTGATCCACTTCGAGGCGGCGTCGATGAGGTCGCTCGCGAGCTTCTTCACGCCGTCGAGGATGGACTTGACGGCGTCCCGCACCCAGTTCAGGACGGAGTTGATGGCGTCGGTCAGGGCCTTGAAGGCGTCGGCCACGGCGGACTTGACGCGGTCCCACCAGGACTGGTTGTCGGCGTCCTCCTCGGCCTTCTTCTTTGCGGCCTCCGCGTCCTTCTCGCCCTCGGAGACCTTCTTGTCGACGTCGAGTTCGGCCTTGGTGTAGGCCGAGTCGATCTTGGCCTCGTCCGAGCTGACGCGGGTACGCACGGCGTCGAGCTCGGCCTTCTGCTTGGTGCCGGCCTCCCCTTCGAGCTTGGCGACGGCCTTCTCCTGCTCGGAGAGGGTGTCGGCGCGGGCGCTGCTGATGTCGCCGCGGGCCTTGGCGACCTCGGCCTGCTGGTCGGTCTCGGCCTTCGTCCGCATCGCCTCGGCTTCGGTGTTGGCCTTGTCGATCTCGGCGGTGGAGTCCGTGTCCTTGGTGGAGACGGCCTCGTCCATCTTGCCGCGGGCCTCGCCGAGGGCGGTGTCCATGACCGCCTGCTGCATCTCGTCCATGGACGCTTCGACGTCCGCCGGGACGCCCATCTGCATGAACTTCTCGACACCGGTGACGGGCTTGGTGGCGTCCGCCTTGGGCTTCGCCAGGTCCTTGATCTTGCTGGCCTCGTCGAACACCTTGGGCTGAACGGCGTCGGGACCGCGGCCGTTCTCGACGGCGGTGCGGAGGTCATCCCCGCCCTTGCGGGCCTGGGACTCTGCGTCGACGCGGTTGGCCTCGGCCTTGGCGGGATCGGCGTCCCCCGTGAGCTGAACTTTCGGGGCCTCACCGGGCGAGGTGGGGATGCCCTTCATGGTCGTGGAGATGGCCTTGATCGTCGCCTTCGCGGCGGACTTCTTCTCGGCGACCGGGGTCTGGGCGTTCATGCCCTTCATCGCGGCGCCGCCGTCGACCTTGGGGACCGCGGGGATGACCGTGGGGGTGGGCTTGGTCTTCGGGGCGTCCGGGGAGAGCTTCTTGTCGTCGATCTTCCCCTGGCCCGCCTTCACCTCGGTCTTGCTGGTGTCGGCCTTCGGCTGCTGGCCGCCGCCGCCCATGGTCGCGTGCAGCTCGGGCACGGCGTCCTGGATGCCCTTGCCGTCCTTCTGGAGCCCGGCGTCGACCGCACCGCCCACGCCGCTCCACATCTTGGCTTGTGTCGTCGGTGTGGCGCCGAGGAACTCGTTCATCGCGCCCTGGGCGCTCTCGGTGTTGCTGACGGAGACCGGCGAGGCCGCGCCGCCGCCGCCGCCGCCGCCCGGCGAGGCGCCCGCCTTGCCGCCGCCGCC
>CAJBVW010000165.1 GCA_903959175.1 uncultured Pseudomonadota bacterium | reverse complement strand
CGCCGCCGCCGAGGAGCTCGCCGCCGGCGCCACCACCCCCGAGGCGCGCCTCACCCCCACGGCCACCCGTCTTGCCCTCGCGCGCGCGGGCTATCCCGGGGACGCCCACTTCCTCGCCGCCCGCGACGCCGGCGACGCCCCGCCCGCCGCGCTCCTCGCGGCCCTCCCCCGCGGCGAGCCCGTCGACGTGGGCTGGGCCATGCGGGACGACGGCGCCGGCGGCCGCCTCTGGGTCGTCGGGTGGGCGGCGCGCCGCATCACCCTCGATCCGGTGCCGCGGGACCTCGCCCCCGGCGACGGCGTCGGCCTCCGCGTGGACGGCGCGGCCCACCCCCGGCTCCTCCTCGGCCGCCCCGACGGCTCGGTAGACGAGCTCGCCGTGACCGACGGCGTGGCCCGCTGGGCGCGCTTCGACGCCGTCGGGGAGCACCGCGTCGAGGTCGTGGACGGCGACCGCGTCGAGCTCCTCTTCTCCGTGTTCGTCGGGGGCCCGCCGCCGCCCCCCGCGCCCCTCCCGGGCCCCGTGGCCGCCTCGGACCTGGGCGCCGACGTGCCCCTGCTCTACGATGCCCTCGACCGCTTCCGCGCCGCCGCCGGCCTCCCCGCGCTCGCGCGCTTCTCCGCCTTCGAGCCCCATGCCGCCGCCCACGCGTCGTGCCTCGCCGCCGCCGGGGTCGTCGCGCACGCCACCCCCTCGTGCCCCGGCGTGCCGGTCCTCGCGCGCGGCACGCACTTCCCCCGCGCGAAGCACACCGAGAACGTCGCGGCCGGCGACACCGCCGAGGAGGCCTGGGAGCGCGTGCTCGCCTCGCCGGGGCACCGCCGCAACCTGCTCTGCACGGCGTGCACGCACGTCGCGATCGGCGGCACGCTCAACCCCGGCTCGCCCCGCCTCTACCTCGTGTGGGAGCTGCTCGAGTTCCCCGAGGGCCCGCCGCAGCCCATCCCCAACCGTCCGCGCCCGTAGTCCCGCCCCCCTGTCCGCCTCCCCGGGCGTGAGGCGAGCGGGCGGCCGCGGTATGTTCGGGGCATGCGCGTGCTGCTCGTCCAGGCATTCACTGCCCTCGACATGGAGTTGGTGTACCCGCTCGGGCTCGCCTACCTCGCCGCCCACCTCGACGGGCACGAGGTCCGCATCTTCGACGTGAACCTCCACCGCGCCGCGCCCTTCCCGGCGCTCGAGGCTGAGCTTCGCGCGTTCCGGCCCACGGTGGTCGGCATCTCGCTCCGCAACATGAAGGTGGGCATGCCCCACCTCCACACGGACGACTTCCAGCCCCAGCAGGAGACCGTCCAGCTCGTCAAGAAGGTGCTCCCCGACGTGACGATCGTGGCGGGCGGGACGGCGTTCTCGCTGTACTCCGAGATCATGATGGAGCGTCTCCCGGAGGTCGATCTCGGCGTCTGGGGCGAGGCCGAGCACCGCTTCCCGGCGCTGCTCGCCGACCTCGAGCACCCCGAGCGCGTCAAGGGCGTCTACTACCGTCGCGACGGCGCAGTGCATTACACCGGCCGGCCGCCGGGCGAGGAGTGGAAGAACCTCCGCCATCCCCGCCGCGATCTCCTCTCCCACGCGCCCTACCTCGCGTCCTCGTTCGTGAGCGTGGGCGTCCAGGCCAAGCGCGGCTGCTCGCTCCACTGCATCCACTGCTCGGACACCTTCCTGCTCGGGCACCGCGTCCGCATGCGCTCGCCGACGGACGTGGTCGACGAGATCGAGCACCTCGTCCGCGATCACGGCGTTCGGCAGCTCTTCTTCTGCGACCAGATCTTCAACATCCCCGCCAGCCATGCCATCGCCATCTGCCAGGAGATCGTGGCCCGCAAGCTGGACATCCGGTGGTCCGCCTGGTTCAACGAGCACCGGAACACGCTGCCCGACGAGCTGATGGTGTGGCTCAAGCGCGCGGGCTGCGGATTGTTGAGCTTCAGCCCCGATCACGTCGACGATCGGATGCTCAAGAACCTCGACAAGAACTTCCGCTACGAGGACATGCTCTACACCGTGCAGATCGCGAAGAAGCACGGGATGGACGTGGAGTACAGCTTCTTCCTGAACTCGCCGGGGGAGGACAGCAAGTCCCTGTTCGCCATCCTCAAGTTCCTGATCCACGCGCGGATGGAGCTCGGGCCGCAATTGCGCCTGTTCACCCTGCTGATGATGCAGCCGATCCGCATCTACCCGCACACCCGCTTGTTCGAGCTCGCGAAGGAGACCGGCCTCGTCGACAAGGATCATGTCCTCGTCGAAGGCCAGTTCTGGAACCCGGGCCTGCTCCAGTACGCGGTCGCGGGCATCCAGGCGGGCGCGCACGCGATGTACGACGTGCGGCAGCGGGTCAAACGCCTCCGCGGGACGACGTTCGACTCGGTGGTTCGGGGCTGATTCTTGGGGCAGGGGCTCCGCCCCCGCAACGCCCCGGAGACAACGCGCGCGTCACTCCCGCGCGATGTCCCCGCTCCCCGACGCAGCGAGCGACACGCCGCTCATCTGCACCGCCACCGCGGCGTCCGAGAAGCTCGACCAGGTGATCGTGCCCTCGCCGTCGCTGTCCCAGCCGTTCGCGGAGGTGAACTCGACGTCGTCCGCCCAGGCGGCGCCGGTGACGTCCGTGTCCTTCGGCGTCACGATGAGCGTCTCGCCGAGGAGACGCTGGGCGTCGACGTCCTCGGGGTCGGGGGTGCAGGTGATGGTGAACGCGAGCTGCCCGAGCGTGCGCGTGCCCGCGTAGGGGCAGCGCAGCGAGAAGTCGTAGCGGCGGCCCTCGTAGACGGCGCTCGCGGCCATCTGCATGGAGCCTGACCAGGCGCCGTCGGCGTCGACGAGGCCGTCGCAGTCGTCGTCGCGCTCGTTCCAGAGCTCTGGGGCGCCCGGGTACACGGCCACGTTGGTGTCGTTGCAGTCCACGTCGGCGGCGTAGCCGTCACCGTCGAGGTCGACGGGGGCGGTGTCCACGTTGGGGTCGGTGTCGGTGTCGGCGTCCGTGTCGGTGTCGGTGTCGGTGTCCGCGGCGGTGTCGGGCGCGGCGGTGTCCTTGTCGGCGGGGGCGCCGGTGCAGGCGAGGGCGAGGAGCAGGATCATTTGGTGAAGCTCCGACGGAAGAGCTCGGTGCCGGCGGCGTCGTAGAAGACGCCGGTGAAGGTGGTGCCGCGCAGCTCCACCCACACGAAGCCCTCCTGGTCGGACTCGAACCAGGTGGGGTTGGAGCCCTCGAGCTCGGTGGTCTTGGCGCCCGCGCCGGAGACGATGAACTCGGTGCCGCAGGTGGCTTCGGGCCACTGGAGGGAGTGGTCGTGACCGCAGAGGTACACGTCCACCGCGCCGCAGATACCGTCGTTCACGAAGTCCTCGATCGCCTCGCCGTTGACGATGGGCAGCCAGTCGAGGCCCTCGTAGGCGCCGGCGTTGCCGTGCGGGCCGTTGGAGACGAAGGGGTGGTGGCCGAAAGCGAGCGTCCAGGTGGTGGTGCTCGCGGCGAGCTCGTCCTGGAGCCAGTCGAGCTGGTCGTCGCCGACGCCCCAGAAGACCTGGGTGGTGTCCAGGGCAAAGAACGTCGCGTCGCCCGCCGTGAACGAGTGGTACAGATCGGGCATCGTCCACTTGTCGGAGTACGCCGAATAGTCGACGTAGATGTCGCCTTTCCAGAGCTCCCAGCCGATGCCCTCGCCGCCGTAGTCGTGGTTGCCGAGCACCGGGTAGAAGGGGAAGTCGAGCTCGGCGTAGGGGAGCTCGAACTTCTCGTCCCACTGGGAGTCCTCCGTGTCGGAGACGCCGGAGTCGTAGAAGTTGTCGCCGAGGTACAGGGCGAAGTCGCAGCCGTCGCGGTCACACACGGCCTTGATCGCGTCGGCGACGGCGTACTGTTCGTCGTTGCCCTCGCCGGCGTCGCCGAGGGCCACGAAGCGGGTCACGGCCCCGGGGACCGTGTCCGCGACCGGGTCCGTGTCGTCGGTTCCGACCGGAGCGGGCGCGTCGTCCTTGCCGACGGTCCCGGCGTCGCAGCCGGCCCCCAGCAGCAGCACGAACGGCGCCGCGCGCGCGGTGGTGGCGCGCACCCGGGCGACCAGGGAGGGATAGATGGAGATCATGCGCGTGAGTCTACTTCAGCCCAACGGCTCCGGTTCGCGCCGCGGTCGCTCCCGGTGACGGCGCCCGCCGATCTCGCCGAGTTCCGCCTCGTGCGCGCGCTCCAGACGAGCCAGCCGGGCGCGTTCCCGACGCTCTGGAACGCGCAGGCGGGCGCGGTGTGGTCGGTCATCCGCGCGCTCTGCCGGCACGACGCGGACGCCATCGGCTGGGCCACCACCTTCCGCGTCGAGCTGGCCGAGCGGGCCAGCGCCCTCGGTACCGGCGATCCCGTCGCGGCGCAGGTCGGCCTGCACCTCTACGCGCACCTCCGCGCGGGCTTCCCCGGCACCGCGCCGCTCCCCCCTCCGCCCGTCCCCGCGACCGAGGCCGGCGCCCGCCAGATCCCCGAGGCGGCCCGCCTGCTCTACCTCGTCGACCTCTTCTTCGACGTGCCCATCGACGCCCTCGAGCGCCTCGCCGGCCGCGAGGCCCGCCACACGCTCGACGCCGTCCACCGCCTCCTCGAGCCGCGCGACGACACGGACGCGCGCCTCTACGTGCACGCCGCGCTGATGCGATCGGCCCCGGCGGCCGCGCTGATCCTCCCGCCGGGCGCGGAGCCGGCGCCCCCGAAGCCGCGCTGGTGGCTCGCGGTCCTCGCGGGCGTCGTCGCCATCGGCGTCGCCTCCACCCCGTGGATCCGCGCGTGGCAGGAGCGCCCGGATCTCGCCCGCCTCGGCGCCCTCCACGCGCAGGCCCTCCGCGACGCGCCCCTCCGGGGTGGGGACCCCCGCGCGCTCGGGCAGGAGCTCACCCGGCGCGACGTGCCCTGGCAGCTGGCAGAGGTCCCCGACCTCTCGCCGTTCGGGCTCACGCTCCTCGGCGCGCGCATCGTGACCGGCACGGAGGGCGGCAGCGTGCTCATCTACCAGGCGGGCGCCCGCGTCTGGACGCTCCAGCACTGGTTGTCCGCGCCCTCGCTGGAGGGCCCCGTCGCCGCGACGCTCGACGCCGCCGCCGGTCCGCTGGTCGCGCGCACCGTGCCCGGCGCCGACGGGGAAGCGGCCGTGGTCGCCTGGCAGGAGACGGGCGCCACCTGGGTCCTCGTCGCGGACGCACCACCGGGGGCGGTCCTCGACCTCGCCGCGCGATTCCGAGAAAGCCGAACGATTACGCCGATTCCCTTCCTCGACGGCGTCGCTCCCGACCCGGGCGCCGCCGGCTCCGAGTAGAGTGGAGCCCCTTCGCGTACAGGAGCACCATGGCGGAAGACAGGAAGACGAATTCGGGTGGGCGCCTCGGTGAGCTGCTCGTCCGCGAGAAGCTCATCTCCCCGCTCCAGCTCCAGAAAGCGATGGAGGGGCAGCGCTCGACGGGCGGCCGGCTGGGGCACCAGCTCACGAAGCTCGGCTACATCGACGAGAACGAGCTCACCGCCTTCCTCTCGAAGCAGTACGGCGTCCCCAGCATCCACCTCGCCGACTTCGAGATCGACCCCGAGGTCCTCAAGCTCCTCCCGAAGGAGCTCGTCGTCCGCCACCAGATCATCCCGGTGAACCGCGCGGGCAGCACGCTCATCGTCGCGATGGCGGATCCGTCCAACATCTACGCCATCGACGACGTGAAGTTCGTCACCAACTTCAACATCGACGTGGTGGTCGCCTCCGAGCAGGCCATCGCGGACGCGATCGAGAAGTACTACACCTCCAACGTCTCCTTCGACGACGTGATGGTCGACTTCGCCGGCAAGGACGATGAGGACGTCGAGCTCGCCTCCGACATCGACGAGGACATCAACGTCCTCGACCTCGAGAAGTCCGCCGGCGACGCCCCGGTCGTCAAGCTCGTCAACCTCGTGCTGCTCGACGCGATCCGCAAGGGCGCCTCCGACATCCACATCGAGCCGTACGAGAAGCAGCTCCGCATCCGCTACCGCATCGACGGCATGTTGTACGAGGTCATGAAGCCGCCGCTGCGGCTCAAGCACGCGATCGTCTCGCGCTTGAAGATCATGTCCAACCTCGACATCGCCGAGCGCCGCCTCCCGCAGGACGGCCGCATCAAGCTCAAGATGGGCCGCGGCAAGGAGATGGACTTCCGCGTCTCGATCCTGCCCGTGCTCTGGGGCGAGAAGATCGTCATGCGGTTGCTCGACAAGAGCAACCTCCAGCTCGACATGACCAAGCTCGGCTTCGAGGAGCGCACCCTCCGCGACTTCAAGGACGCCATCGCCAAGCCCTACGGCATGATCCTCATCACGGGTCCGACCGGGTCCGGCAAGACGACCACGCTGTACTCGACCTTGTCCGAGCTCAACAAGACCTCGCACAACATCAGCACCGCCGAAGACCCGATCGAGTACAACCTCTACGGCATCAACCAGGTCCAGATGCATGACGACATCGGCCTGAACTTCGCCGCGTCGCTCCGGTCGTTCCTCCGGCAGGACCCCGACATCATCATGGTCGGCGAGATCCGCGACTTCGAGACGGCCGAGATCGCCGTCAAGGCCGCCCTCACGGGCCACCTCGTGCTCTCCACGCTCCACACGAACGACGCCCCGTCGACCGTCTCCCGCCTCCTGAACATGGGCATCGAGCCCTTCCTCGTGGCGAGCTCGGTCAACCTCATCGGCGCCCAGCGCCTCGTCCGCAAGCTCTGCGCCGAGTGCAAGGGCCCGGTCGAGGTGCCCCGCCAGAACCTCATCGACGTCGGCATTCCCCCCGACGAGTGCGACGGCGTGAAGGCGATGCGCGGCTCGGGCTGCCGGGTGTGCAACAACACCGGGTACAAGGGCCGTATCGCCGTTTACGAGATGATGGTGTGCAACGAGGAGGTGCGCGAGTTCATCCTCAACGGCGCCTCCACCCTCGAGCTCAAGCGCGAGGCCGTCCGCAACGGCATGAAGACGCTGCGCATGAGCGCCGTCACCAAGTTCCGCGAAGGCATGACCTCCCTCGAAGAGGTGGTGCGCGTCACGGCGCCGGACTAGTCGGGCCGCCTCCCTCCCGGGTAGCCAGTGAACCGGCGCGACCTCCTCTCGGTCCTCCTCGTGGGCGCGGTCGCCTTCGGGTGGGCCGTCGCGCGCACGCACGGGCGCAACCTCGCCGCGCTCCCCGTGCCCGGGTGGGTGCCGGGCCTCGGCGACCCGCTGGTGGACTGGTCGGCCGACCTCGTGGTCCGACAGGACGATCTCCGCCTCCTCCGCGGCGAGCTGGCGCGGGCGCCGTCCGTGTGGGAGCCCCCGCAGAAGCCCGACATCGTCGTGATCGTGCTCGACACGGTGCGGGCGGACCACCTCGGGCTCTACGGCTACGACCGTGCGACCACCCCGAAGATCGACGCGTGGGCGGCGGGCGCGCGCGTCTACGACCGCATGCAGTCCAACGGCGCGTGGACGCTCCCCTCGCACGCCTCGTTGTTCACCGGGAAGCCCATCATCGCGCACGGCGCCCGTGGCACGCCCGTCGGGAGCGACATCGCCGCGCCGCTCGCTGACAAGACGCCCACCGTGGCCCGCGCGCTCCGGCAGGCGGGCTACCGCACCGCCGGGATCGCGGCGAACCGGGCGTTCCTCCACCCGATGTGGGGGCTCGCGCAGGGCTTCGACGTGTGGCTGTGTCAGCAGCTCCGCTTCGACGCGATGCGGCTCCCCTACACCTCGGGGGACCGCGTCACCACGATGGCGAAGGCGCTGCTCGAGCGCCCGCGCGAGGAGCCGCTCTTCCTGTTCCTCAACTACATGGACGCCCACGCGCCCTGGATCCCGCGCCGCGGCTACGTCCGCGACGCCGACGCGATCCGGAGCACGTACCTGCCCTACAACGGCGGTTGGGAGGCGGTCACCACCGCCCTGATGGCCAAGGGGACCGCCCCGGGGGCCGTCCAGCGCGCGTGGAAGGAGGCCTACGACAGCGAGCTCCGCTTCCTCGACGAGCAGGTAGGAGACCTCCTACAGGCCCTCCCCACGCTCGGCATCGGCCCCGAGGACTACGTCTTCGTGCTCTCCGACCACGGCGAGTACCTGGGCGAGCACGCCCTCGTGGAGCACAGCAAGGACGTGTACGAGTCCGTCCTCCACGTCCCGCTCCTCATCCAGGGCCCCGGCTACGCGCCCGGCCGCGACGCGACGCCGATGCAGACCCAGGACGTGGCCTCGCTCCTCCTCGCGGCGGCGGGAGAGCCGCCCCTGGACGGCGCCGTGCGCACCGCGGACCTCCAGGTCTCCGAGCTGTACTGGTCGCGGCACAAGGACCTGACCAACGCGCAATACGGCAAGCGCTTCGACCGCATCCGCCGCGCGTTCCGCGTGGGCGCGCAGAAGCTCATCCTCGGCTCGGACGGCTCGCGGGAGGCCTACGACCTCGCGGAGGACCCCGACGAGCTCAACCCCGTGACCACCGCCCGCTGGGTGCCCGGCCTGGAGGCGCGCGCCGAGGCCTGGCTCGCCGGGCAGAAGCTGGCGCCCGAGGCCAAGATGACGGGGCCGGCGGACGTCGAGGCGCTTCGGTCGTTGGGGTACGTGGAGTAGGTCGGCCCGCGTGTTAGGTGGCCGGCGAACCCGGCTTCCCCATGATCCCGCTCCCCTCCCTCTCCGAGTCCATTGGTCCCGTCGCCGCGGGGCTCGACGCCCACACCCACGAGGAGCGCGTGAACTGGATGCGCGGGCTCGGCAAGAAGGAACTCGTGGCGCTGTGGAAGCTCACCGAGGGCCGCCCCGTCGCGGTCGCGGAGCTGCACGGCGCCGAGGGGGAGGTCGTCATCCACGAGGGGCAGAACTCGCTCCCGGCGTTCTCCACGTTCCAGAAGCGAGTGGTCGCGCGCGGCGGCGTCGTCCAGGGCTACAACCACCAGTCGATGTCCTGGCTGGTCGGCCCCGGCCACTTCCTCGTCAAGGAAGCGGACGCGCCGTTCCCGGGCGCCCACTTCAGCTACCTCTCCGTCGCGGAGACCGTGCCCCCCGAGTTCCCCGCGCTCCAGCCGAACGACAAGGGCCTCTCGACCCTCGTCTACGCCCACATGATCGACTACCTCCGTCGCATCTCCCCGCACGCGGTCATCGGCGCCGCGTACAAGAAGGGCAAGGCGAGCGGGGACTACTTCATGCTGGTGCGCGCCTGATGGCTTAGGCCCGCGGCGTGGGGAGCATCTGGTCGGAGCCCCCGAACTCCGACAGCGAGACCGAACGCACGATGCGGCTGAACCCCGCGAGCAGCACGTCGACCCCGAGGAACACCCCTACGGTCCAGAGCCCGGTCCCCGGCCATCCCGAGAGGATGAGCAGCGCGAGGAGCATGCTGATGGCGCCGTTGCAGAGCATCCACCCCCACCCGGGGACGGGGCTCCACGCGCTCGCCAGCACCGCCTTGAGCGCGCCGGTGATGAGCAGGTAGCAGGCCATGAGCAGGGTGAACCCGATCATCCCGCCGACGGGGTCGACGAGGAGCAGCACCCCGGCGAGCCCCGCGAGGACCCCCATCGCAGCCCCCCACACCCAGCCTTCGGCTCGCCCGCTCGTCGCGTCGAGGAGCTGGGCGGCGCCCGCGGCGATCAGCAGGATGCCGGCGGCCACGCCCGCGGCGAACGTGGTGAGGAGCGGCACGAGCAGGAAGCAGAGGCCGACGATCACGAGGAGCAGGCCGGTGGCGAGCATCCACCCCCTGCGCTTGGGTTTGTCTTTCATGGCGTCTCCCCCACGAAGGTGAGGCGGACGCACGGGCGGGGCAAGCAGGGGCGCGAGCGGAGCGCTACCCGACGCCGACCCGCGGCGGCGCGCGGTCGATGCGCGGTCCGAGGCCCTCGTGGGCGGTCAGGACGAGCATGCGTAGGGCGAACAGCGCGCTCTCGGGGCCGGCGTGCATGGAGCGGCCCCCGGCGCGCGGGCGCATCGGCGTGGCGATCTCGCGGACGCGCAGGCCGCGGCGGACGGCGCGGACGAGCAGGTTGGCGTCCGCGATGTCCTCGGGGAAGTCCGCGACGAGGGCCGCGAGGGCCTCCGGGCGCCACGCGCGCAGGCCGCTGGTCACGTCGGAGAGCCGCTGGCCGGCGAACACGCTGGCCCAGGCGCCGAGGGCGCCGATGGCGGTGCGGCGGTGCACGGGGATGCGGTAGCCGGGGGCGCCGAGGAAGCGCGAGCCGACGACGAGGTCGGCGTGCTCCAGCGCGCGCAGCAGCCCGGGGAGGGCCGTGGCGGGGTGCTGCTCGTCGGCGTCCATCTGGACGACCCAGGGGGCGCCCGCCGCGAGGGCGTGCGCGAAGCCCGCGCGCAGGGCACGCGCGTAGCCCGGGCCGGAGCGCAGGACGGTGGCGCCCGCGCGCGCGGCGGCCTCGGCGGTGTCGTCCACCGAGCCGTTCTCCACCACGATCACCTCCACGTCCGGCAGGATCCGACGGACCTCTGCCACGACCCGCCCCACGCGGGGGCCCTCGTTGCGGGCGGGGAGGACGATCATGGCGGGAGTATAGGCCCGATGGCGACGGCGTGGCGCGTGCGCCGGCTACTCGCCCGCGAGCTTCTTCTTGAGCTCGCCGGACTCGTGGAGCTCGTTCATGATGTCCGAGCCGCCCACGAACTCGCCGCGGATGTAGAGCTGCGGGATGGTCGGCCAGCTGGAGTAGTCCTTCACGCCCTGGCGGATGTCGGGGTCGGCGAGGACGTCGACCGTCTCGAACTTGGCGCCGGCCGCCTGCAGGATCCCGACCGCGCGGGCGGAGAAGCCGCACTGCGGGAAGAACTTGTTGCCCTTCATGAACAGCACGACATCGCTGCTCTTCACGATCTGATCGACGCGTTCCTTGCCCATCACGACCTCCCTGCTGATGCCCATTGTTCCGGCGTATACGTCTTCAGGGCGAGCGCGTGGATCGCGTTGCCCACCAGGCTTCCGAGCGTCTTGTACACCTGCTGGTGCTGCTGCACGAGCCCCGTCCCGGTGAAGGTGGGGCTGACGACCTCGGCGGCGAAGTGTTCGCCGTCGTTCGCCTCGTCGAGCACGATCGCGGTGGACCCGGGGATCCCGTCCTCGATGATGCGCTTGATCTCGGATGCCTGGAACATGCCGGTCCTGGATTGCCCGGGCGCACTAACCTTCGGGCCGCCCGCGTGGTAGCGTCGGGCGGGGAGGGTGCGTGCGTCGCGTATTCGGCATCGTGTTCGCGGTGGTGGGCATCTTCATCACCATCGGCTTCGCCTTCCTCGTGTCGTTCCCGATCCTGCCGTTCGCGGTCCTCCCGCGAGGCCGTAGGGAGCGCTACGCGATCCGTGGCGCCCAGCTCTTCGGGTGGTTGATCCTACGGCCTCTGCTGTGGCTCCGGATCGAGCGCGTCGGCCTCGAACACCTCCCGAAGAAGGGCGGGTACCTCGTGGTCTCGAACCACCGGAGCTGGATCGACGTCCCCCTCCTGATGGTCTACACCGCGAGCAACGGCATCTCGAAGCACGAGGTGAAGTACGTCCCGTTCTTCGGGCTCAACGGCTACCTCTCGGGCGCCATCTTCTTCAACCGGAAGCTGAAGATGAGCCGCGCGCGCGTCGTTTCCGACGCTCTGCTCCTCCTGCGCGGCGGCGCGAACGTCCACGTCTTCCCCGAGGGCACCCGCACCCGGGACGGTCGCCTCGGGGACCGCATCTACCTGCGGCTGCTCGAGACCTGCTGGGAGAACGGTATCGAGGTCGTCCCCGCCTGCATCTGGGGCACGGAGGCCGTCGTACCCGCTTCCGCGCTCTTCGCGATGCCCGGCCAGCGTGTCGGCATCGAGCTCGGTGCGCCGCTCGACCGCGCCGCGTTCGCCGACGGCGAGGCCTACGCGGCGGCCACCTGGGCGAACCTGCGCGAGATCGCGGCGCGCCGTGGGTGCGACGCGCCGTTTCGGGAGAAGGCGAGCGCCTGAGCGGCGCTACGGGGCGGCGCCGAAGTCGAGGAGGAAGGCGCGGAGGGCGTCGTCCGTGACCAGGGCGTACCGGCCCGGTGCGAGGGCGGCGGCGCCGATGTAGCGGAGGGGGCGGGGCCCGCCGACGTGCTCGATGTGGGCGGGGTCGACGGCGGCCTCGACGCGCTCGGCCTCGGTGTCGCTCGTGAAGCGGAAGCCGAGGTAGACCCACGGGTCGATGGGCTGCGGCGCCTCCTTCGTGCCGAACCAACGGCGCTCGGGGGAGGGGACGAGGGGCTCGAAGCGCGGGGTGGCGCCGAGCACGTCCCCCACGAGGAGCAGGGCAGTGTCGGCGTCGATGCGGGGGAGCACGCCGGGGATCTCGGCGGGGAAGCGCACCTCCCGGTCGGTGCCGAAGAGGTGCACCACGTCGAGGGCGGTGTGCGTCACCAGCGGGGTGACCGCGGTGGCGGAGGCGAGGTAGACGCCGGCGTCCGGGGGCGCACGCCACGCGCGGAGCTGCACGTCGGGGCCGACCGGGGCGGCCTCGGGGAGGTACCAGCCGGGGTCCCCGAGGGTGACGGTCCATGTGGCCTGGCCGCAGAGGCCGGCGGCGGTCCAGCGGCCGTCGGCATCGGTCTGGACGGCGGGTGCCGCGCACGCAGCGTCGGAGGGCACGAGCGCGATCGCGACGCTCGTGACGGGAGCGCCGGTGCGGGCGTCCACCAGGCGGCCGGCCGCGGAGCCGGGGTCGGGCGTGCAGGCGGCGAGGGCGAGGAGGATCACGCCGTGCCCGCGATGCGGGGCCAGGCGGCGCCGAGCTCGGTCACGATGGTGGAGACGCGGCGCGCGATCCACGCGGTGGGGTCGGCGTCGTAGGCGGGGTCGGGGCGCTCGGGGAAGGTGGCGCCGCGCGCGCTCACGATGAGGGCGCCGAGGCCGTCGGGGCGGGCGGCGGGGACGACGTCGGCCGCGGTGCCCCCCTGGGCGCCGAAGCCGGGGACGAGGAGCCACGCGTGGGGTAGCCTGGCGCGGAGGTCGGCGAGGGCGCCGGGGGGCGTCGCGCCCACGACGGCGCCGACGTTCGAGAGGCCGAGCGCGTCGGCGCGGGCGGCGCCGGCCTCGGTGAGCCAGGCGGCGAGGTCGTCCACGACGGGGAGCTGCCAGCGCGCCGAGCCGGGGTTGGAGGTGCGCAGGAGCACGAAGAGGCCGCCGGAGGCCCGGTCGGCGGCCGCGAGGAAGGGCTCGAGGGTGTCGGGCCCGAGGAAGGGCGACACGGTGAGCGAGTCGCACGGGAAGGGGGCGCCCGGGGCGAGCGTGGCGGCGGCGTAGGCGGCGGCGGTGCTGCCGATGTCGCCGCGCTTGGCGTCCCCGACGACGAGGAGGCCGGCGTCCTGCGCGGCGGCGCACACCTCGGCGAGGGCGGTCATCCCGGCGGGGCCGAGCTGCTCGAAGAACGCGAACTGCGGCTTCACCGCGGCGACCTTGCCGGCGCACGCGGTCACCACCGCCTTGCCGAAAGCGGCGGCGCGGGCGGCGACGGCGTCACGGGGCTCGCCGGGGAGGGCGCCGGGGAGGCGCTCCGGCCACGGATCGATGCCGACGCAGAGGGGGGTGCCGACGGCGCGGACGCGGGCGGCGAGGCGGTCGGAGAAGGAGAGGGGCGGCATCGCGCGGCCCTATCTCGGCTTCGGCCCGGTGACCCCCGGCGGAGCCTCGCCGCCGCCCGGTGGCGGGCGCCATCCGTAGGCGTCGTTCTCCACGCGGGTCTTCTGGAAGATGAAGTGGAAGACGCCGTCCTCGATGCGCTTCTTCACGCGGGCGGGCAGGACGCGGGACACCGCGCGCGCGGCGGCGATCGCCGTCTCCGCGACGAGCAGCGGGCCGCGCTCGGCCATCAGCCGCCCCAGGCCGGGACGTAGTCCTTCAGCTTCTGCAGGGCGGAGGCGCCGACCTCGGGGACGGCGGCGAGGGCGTCCATGTCGGCGATGGGGCGGTGGTCGACGATGTTGGAGGAGGTGTCGGCGTCGAGCCCCACATCCACGTCGAGCTGGGCGGAGGTGGCGTCGTTCGCGATGTCGAGCACGACCGCGATCTCGGACTCGGTGAAGTCGACGCCCTCCCAGGTGCCGCCGGGGTCGACCTCGCCGTCGGTGAGCCACGCGAGGAGGGCGAGGATCGTCTGGTCCCCCACCTGGGTGACAGCGTCGACCTCGTCGAGGGTGGCGTAGGGTGCGTCGTCTCCGGTACCGCACGTGCCGTCGGTGCCGTCCCGGTGGGAGACGAGGTTCTCGGCGGCGTCGGAGTCGAGCGCCACGTCGTCGTCGAGGAGGTCGAAGGTCGTGCCGCAGTCGTTCAGGAAGGCGAGCAGCGCCGCGACCTCGGCGTCGGTCAGGCCGAGGCGCTGCTGGGCGGAGATGCTGTCGGGATCCTTCGTGACGCTCACGTCGGTCGTGCACGCGAGGAGGAGGGCGAGGAGCATGCCGGCACCTATCCCGGGAGCACCGGGCGGCCGAGGTTGGTGGTACCGTACGCCGGTGACCCTCTCCCTCCTCCTGGCCCTGGGGCTCGGCTGCGCGCCGGCGTCATGCGACGCGCCGGCGGCGGGGCCGGAGCGTGACCGCTGCGTGCACAAGCAGATCCTCGCGGATCCGACGCTGCCCGCGGTCGAGGTGTCGCGGCTCGCGGCGACGCTCCAAGATCCGATGATCCGCGTCGCGACCGTCCTCACCTGGGCGCGCGACCACCGCGGCGCCGTGTCCGATGCCGACCGCATCCAGCTCTGCGGGCTCCTGACGGGACAGGAGCGGAACGTGTGCGACCGGCGCCTCTCCGCGGCGCACCTGTCCCGATGATCGCGCTGCTCCTGCTCGCGTGCGGAGACGGCCGAGGCGGGCCACCCATGCCGCCCCCGGGGCCGCTGGAGATGCGCGCGGCCACCGTCGCGTCCACGCGCGCCTCCTGCGCGCCGTACGAGGACGTTCCCGAGGTGCTCGGCGTGTGCCTCGCGCAGCGGGTCGTGAGCCTGGAGTCGGCCGCGGACGTCGAGTTGCTCTGCCCGTCGGCCGGCGCGTGGGAGGCCGGGTGTCGGCAGGCCTGGGTGGACGAGCAGGTGCGGCTGGGGCGAGACGTGCCGGACGAACGGCTCATCGCCGCGTGCGGGGGCAACTCGGACTGCGCCTTCCAGGTCATCGACCGCGCGCCGTCCCCGGACGTGCTCGTGCAGATGACGCGCTGCGAGACCTACGCCGTCGCCTACCAGAGCGACTGCATCGGCCACGCGCTCCACCGCTGGGTGAACGCGCGCCCCACCCCGGAGCAGGGCGCGGCGGTGCTCGCGGCCGCGGGGCGGAACGCGAAACGTGTCGCGATGTACCACGGGATGTCGGAGGCGTGCGGGTATACGCTCGCGTGCAGCGGCGTGCCCGAGGCCCTGGCGACGGACTGCCAGACGTCGGCCACGTTGTACCGACAGTCGCCGGCGCGGTGTCCGGCGCGGTGAGGTCGCGTTCCGGCCGCGCCGAGGCGCCCGGTTACGCTCGTCGCTCGCTCGGTGCCCCCATGTCCGCCCCGCTCCTCGCGCTCCTCGTCGGCGCCGCGCACGCCCAGGCTCCCGCCGAGCCGGCCCCCGCCGTGCCCGTCGCCGCGCCCGCTCCCGCCGCCCCGCCGGTCCCCGTCGCGGTCGCCCCGGCGCCCCCACCGGTCGCGGCGCCCGCGCCCGTCCAGTACGAGTGCAGCGCGTTCCCCGTGCGCTCGACGATGGCGATGGGCGCGTTCCAAGCCCCCGCGGACGTGACCAACGCGCGCCTCAACCCGACGCGCCTGCCCCCCGGTTGGACGCCGATGGCGGGCTCGGTGGGCGAGGGTGGCGCGTTCGTGATCGCGTGCCGGCCGACCGGCGGCTGAGATCGTGACCGTCGTCGCGCGCGCGCCGCGATGAAAGAATCGTGTCCAGAAAACCGGACCCGCCGCGTTGAGCTTCGTAGCCCCTGGACGTTCCGCTGCAGGCCCTCACCGACATCCAGCTCCTCGACGCCTACGGGCGCGGGCGTGAGGCCGCGTTCAACGAGCTCGTCGGGCGCTACGGCGCCGGGATCAAGGGCTACGCGATCCGCATGTTGCACAGCCCGCAGCAGGCAGAGGAGGTCTACGTCGAGACCTTCCTGCGCGTCGCCCGGGACCGCGTGGAGTGGCAGCAGCGCGGCACGGTGCGCGGCTACCTGTTCACCATCGCGCACCGCCTGTGCCTCGACATCCTGCGGCAGCGCCGCGTGATGCGGGAGGCCGTGCCGCACCTCGTCCAGCTCGCCGAGACCCGCCCGCCGTCGCCGTCGCCGGAGGCCCAGGCCGTGCTGAGCGAGCAGGCCGCCGCGCTCGAGGAGCTGCTCGCACGGCTGCCCGCGGAGCACCGCGAGGTGCTGCTCCTGCGCGTCGTGCACGGCCTCTCCGCCGCCGAGACCGCGGAGGCCCTCGGCCTCGACGAGGACCGGGTCAACTCCCAGGTCTCGTACGCGCGCAAGCGGCTCCGGCAGTGGATGGACGAATCGAGCGCGCCCGCGCGCCGCAGGGAGGAGGCATGAACACCCCGCGCGACCCGTTCGACCCCGCGGACGACGCCCTCGACGGCCTCCTCGCCCAGCTCGGCAACCCGGCGGGATCCGCGCCGCGCGCCGACGCCGCGCACATCCTGGGGCTCGCCGCGCCCGCCGTGGCGCTCGTGCCCGCCTCCGCGCCCGTCGCGGCCGGGATCACGAAGTGGTGGCTCGGCGGCGCCGTCGCGGCCGCGCTGGCGGCCGGGTTCGCCGGGGGCGTGGTGGTGACGCGGGCTACGAGCGAGCGGGGCGGGGACGACGTGGTCGCGGCGGCGGACGGGGGCCGGGAGGACGGCGATCGCGGGGCCGCGCCTGGGGCGTCCGGCGAGGCCGAGCGCGTCGACGGCGACGGCAGGGTGTACCCCCGCGCCGCGG
>CAJBVW010000164.1 GCA_903959175.1 uncultured Pseudomonadota bacterium | reverse complement strand
GCCGCGTCCGCGCGGCGGGTCCCCGGGCCGCTCGCCCTGGAGCGGGCCGGGACCAAGCGGCTCCGCCGCGCGCCCGGAGGGGGCCGACCCCGCCCGCCGCGGGCGGGGGGGCGCCCAATTGTCGAGCTACTCCCGCCAGCCCTGCGAGCGCGCGGCCCAGCCGCACAGCTTGTAGAGCAGGCGCGCGGCGACGTTGCCGTCCCAGGGGTCGTCGCCGATCTCGTTGAGGTCGAAGCCGACGATGCGGCGGCGCTCCGCGACGGCCTCGAGGAGGATCACCACGTCGCGGAAGGAGAGGCCGCCTGGGACGGGGGTGCCGGTGTGGGGGCAGAGGGCGGGATCGAGGCCGTCGATGTCGAAGGAGACGTAGACTTCGGCGGGGAGGGACTCGACGATGCGGTGGACGATGTGCATCCACGGGGTGCCGCGGGCGAGCTCGCGGGCCATGGCGTTGTCGAAGAAGGGGACGATGCGGTCAGCGTGGGCCTTCTGGAAGGCGATCTCGCTGGCGCCCACGTCGCGGATGCCGACCTGGACGAGCTTGCCGACGGCGGGGATGCGCGTGATGACGTTGTGGAAGATGCTGGCGTGGGACCAGGTGAAGCCCTCATAGGCGTCGCGGAGGTCGGCGTGGGCGTCGATGTGGAGGACGCCGACGCCGGGGTGGCGCGCGGCGACGGCGCCGATGGCGCCGAAGGGCACGGAGTGGTCGCCGCCGATGATGGCGGGGATGCGGCCCTCGGCGAGGATGTGGCGCACGGCGGTCTCGACGAGGCCGTTGAGGTGGGCGCCGCGGGCGTTGACGCGGGCGGCCGCTTCGGGCTCGCCGCCGCCGCTCTCGATGACGGCGAGGGCGTCGTCCTCGACCTCGAGGTCCCACTCGGCGACGCGGGGGTCGGCGTCGAGCATCGCGATGCCGGCGCGCCAGACGGCGCCGACGTCGAGGTCCTCGAGGTCGACCTGGTAGCTGGCCTCGAGGAGCGCCGCGGGGCCGCCGCGGGTGCCGCGCCGGAAGGACGTGGTGGCCTGCCAGGGCACGGGGACGACGACGACGCGGGCGTCCTCGGGGGCGGTGTCGAGGCCGAAGAGGCCCTCGCTGGCGGCGGCGGCATCGGGATCGAACGACATGGCACCCTCGGGAGGGCGGCCCCTTAATCCGGGCGCCGCGGCGCCGCGGGCGCGACGTCGCGGCCCACGCGCCAAGCTCGCCGCCACCGCCCCCCCCCGGTTACGTCGCGATCGTGCTCCGCAAGGCCATCCTCGGGTTCGTGGCCTCCGTCGGGGTGCTCGCCGCCGTCGAGGTGGGGCTGCGCCTCTTCCTGCCGCTGGACACGTTGCTGTTCAGTTGGGAGCGTCCCACCGGGATGATCTCGCGGAACGAAGCCGGTGGCATGGTGACGCGGCCCGGCATGGCGGAGGAGCGCGACGACGGCCCGTACCGCTGGGCGACGTCGCTCAACGACCTCGGCCTGCGCGAGGACGATGAGGTGCCCGCGAAGAAGCCGCCCGGCACCTACCGGATCCTCGCGATCGGGGACTCGTGGATGTACGGCTTCTCGGTGAGCCAGGGCCACACCATCCCGGACGTGCTCGAGGACATCCTCCCGGCCAAGCTCGGCCAGCCGGTGGAGGTCATCAACGCCGGCGTGTTCGGCTCGTGCGCCTTCGACATGCTGGCGCGCTACCGCCAGTTCGTGGACGCCTACGAGATCGACGGCGTGCTGCTCGGGCAGCCGCACAACGCGGGGCGCCTGCAGCGCGTCGAGGCCGAACGATCCGCGTGGTACCGCGCCTATCGGGACGGCCCCGCCAGCACCGCGCGGCTGTACCTGCTCACCCGCCGCGCGCTCGCGCCGCTGCGCTCCGGCACCTACGCCGCGCCGCCGAAGGGTACCGGACAACAGGCGGAGATCGCCGACCTTCGCCTGCTCGCGCTCGACGCGAAGGCGCGCGGGCTGCCGGTGTGGTTCGCCGAGTTTCCCGACCAGATGGACCACGGCCTGCGCGGCTTCTCCGGCAGCCCCGCGTGGCGCAAGGGCCTCGCGGACGCCGGCGTGCGCTTCGGCGGGCACGCCCTCGGCGAGCGCGCGTGCTGGGCCTTCGTGGACGCGGGGCACCCCGGCGAGTCCGGCGCCTACGTCATCGCCGACGCCCTCTCCGACGTGATCGCCACCGGCGCCTCCCTCGACACGATACGGATCACCCCGCGCTGCGCCGACGTCGCCGCCGCCGGCCCCGGCAAGCCAGGATGGCCCCTCCCGTGAAGTCCATGAAGCGCCTCGGCCTCGGCCTCCTCGTCGCGGTGGTGGTGCTCCTCGGGGCGGAGGGTATCCTGCGGGTGACCCTCCCCCTCGTGCGCAAGGCGACGCTCCCCGACACGATGATCCGGGCGCACCTGGAGAACCCGGGCTTCCGCTACGACGCCGACCTGTACTGGTACTGGAGCATGCTGCCCTCCGCGGCGATGCAGATCAACGAGCACGGGTTCCGCCGCACCAAGCCGATGACCCGCGAGAAGCCCGCCGGCGTCACCCGCGTCATCACCTTCGGCGACAGCCAGACGCTCGGCGCGGGCGTGAACCCCGAGGAGTCCTATTCGGGCGTGGCCGAGCGCCTCCTCGGCGACGGCTGGGAGGTGCTCAACGCGGGCATCAGCGGCTACCGCACGCTGAACGTCTACCGCCTGCTCCAGCGCCGCATCGAGGCCTACGACCCCGACATCATCGTGATCGACTGCATGCCGTTCGACAGCCCGCGGGACGACGGCGCGCTGGTCGGCCGCAAGCTCGGCGGCTTCGTGACCCAGGCCCAGAGCGTGCTCTGGAAGAGCCGCCTCTACTACGTGCTGCGCCTCGGCATGGAGAAGGTGCAGCCGCAACGCTCGCGCTGGCTCGACCGCGCGCCCTTGCAAGGCGACTCGCTCGGCCGCGGAAACCACGATCTGATCGTGGACTGGGGCAAGCAGCACGGCGTGACCGTCGTGTTCGTGCAGTATCCGGTGTCCGAGAACAACTTCCGCCTCGGCTGCCACACGCTCCCCAAGGAGCTGCCCGCCGACATCCCGGTGGTGCCGGCGTGCGAGGCCCTGAAGCAGGACGGGCGCACCGGCCAGCAGCTCTTCCAGGACCGCAACCACCTCACCGTGGCGGGCAACGAGGTCGTCGGGAAGGCCGTGGCGGACGTGCTCGCCGCGCTCCCGAAGTAGGCGGCAAATATGTTATTGCTCGCGACGGTTGCGGCCGCCTCCCCCTGGCTGGGCAACCTCGAGGCCTACACGTCGTTCCCCACCGACGTGGGCCTGCGCGGCACCCTCGAGGGCCCCGGGCGCGTGCGCGTGACCGGCAGCGTCGGCCTCCTGCCGCGGCCCTACCTCGGCGTCATCAACGACACCGCCACCGCCCAGGGCTGGTACGACGACGACACCGCCGACCTCGTCGACGCCGCCCTCCAGGACGCGCTCGTGCTCCGCGCCCACGTCGGCTGGCGCCCGTTCCCGAAGCTCGGCTTCCAGTTCGAGCTCGGCTACGGCTGGATCGGCCTCGGCGGGGGCCTCACCAGCGCGCAGATCCTCGAGGCCGAGTATGGCTACGACTTCGACTGGCTCCTCGGCGACGACTACGACTTCGCCGCCGCCGCCACCCTCCACCGCGTCGAGGCGAGCGTGGGGTGGGAGCACGTGATCGGCACGCACCTGCTCGTGCGCTGGGACCTCGGCGCCTCCTACACCCTCGACGCCACCGCGCGCGTCGAGCGCGAGTTCGACGGCTGGCCCTTCGACGCCGCCCTCGACGACCTCCAGGACGACGCCGAGAACGACCTCGAGCGCGTGTTGGAGCGGCACGTCCACACGCCGATCGTGGCCCTCGGCGTCGGCTGGCGTTTCCAGTAGGGGTGCCGACCGCCTCCCCCGGGACCACATTGGGCGGACGTGGAGGGGCGCATGGATCGGGACGACGAGCTCCCGGGGAACCCCGGCGACTGGGACGATGTGCGGGACGAGGAGCGGGGCCGGGAGGGCGGCCACACCAGCGGCGGCAACGTGCAGGCCGAGCCGGCGGGGCGGGTGCGGGAGGGGCGGCGCTCGCTCCCCCCGCGGGGCTACCGGCGGCCGGACGACCGCATCCGCGACGACATCTACGACCGGCTGTGCGGCCAGACGGGCGCCGACGCCTCGGACGTGGTCGTCTCCGTGCGGGCGGGCGCGGTGACGGTGACGGGGACCGTGCCGGACAGCGAGGACGAGCGCCGCATCCTGCGGGTGGCCGAGCGCGCCGTGGGGGTGCGGGGGGTGGTGAGCCAGCTGCGGGTGCTGGCGCCGGCGTAGGGGCGGCGCGGGGGGCGTGAGGGGGCCGCGAGGGGCGTGAGGGGGCCGCCCGGTCGCGGCCGCGCGGACTACAACGCGACCGTGGCCCCGGCGCCGCGCACCAGCTTGATGGCCTTCTCCGGGCACGCGGGCACGCACAGGCCGCACGCCTGGCACGCGTCCGGGCGCTCGACGAAGGCCTGCTTGCCGCCGTGCGCCCAGATCTTGAAGCGCACGAGGGGGGTGAGGATGCGCTTCTCCTCGGCGCTGAGGGGGCGCAGGTCGAACACGCCGTGGGGGCAGACGCGCAGGCAGTCGGCCTTGCCCTCGCAGCGGAGCGGGTCGATGCGCGGCTCGAGCCGGCCGGGCGCGTCGTCGCAGCGGGCGGGCGGGGCGGGCGGGGACGTGCGCATCGGGGCTCCGGAGGCGCCAAGGATGGCACGCCCGGCCGGGGCGCGGGGGTGAAGAAATGTTGAGAGACCGGGGACGCGCCGCGCGGTCGCGCCGGCGGGGCGCGCCGGATCGCCGAAGTCCGCTCGCGGCGACCCACATCCCGGCGGGCCAACGGAAGGCCCTCCTCACGCCGGGCCCGCGCCGATCGCGCGCCGAGGCCGTCCCCAGCAGGTCGTAGACGTTTCGAGACGACCCGCGGGCGTGACAGCCGAGACAGCGAATGTGTAGTATCGGCTCTGTCACAGCCCCGACCGGCTGCGACCGGAGGCCCGTCGGCACCACATCGTAGAGGCGAACGTCGAACGCGACCAACCCAACGTCAGCGCTTCGCTTGGCCGTCCGGCCGGGCGCGGCCACGGAGTTTCGAATGGCATCCCCGAAGCGGCTCCTCCTCCGGAGCCTCGGCATCCTCACCCTCTGCGCCGCGTCCGGCTGCCTGGACCCCGCCAGCGACACGACGGGCGCCGTTCGTCCGGACGACTCCGGGGCGGACTCCGCGGAGGACCGGCGCCTCCGGCGTGACAGCGACCGCGACGGGTACGCCCGGGCCCCCTGGGGCGCCGACTGCGACGACGCCCGCGCGTCGGTGCATCCCGGGGCCGCGGAGAGCTGCGGCACGACCTACGACGACGACTGCGACGGGTCCACGAACGACCTGGACGCCACCGGGTGCACCCCCTTCTACGCCGACGTGGACGGCGACGGCTACGGGGACGCCGCGAACGACGTGTGCGCGTGCGTTACGTCGGGCGTCCACGACACGGCCGACGCGAGCGACTGCGACGACGGCAGCGTGTCGGTGAACCCCGGCGCGACCGAGGTGTACGACGACGGCGTCGACCAGGACTGCGACGGCGCGGACGCCACGACGGGCACGGGCGGCGGGACCGGCGGCGGGACCGGCGGCGGCACCGACACGGGCGACGCGCCGCTGTTCGGCTACTGGGGCCTCAACGGCTACCTCTCCGCGAGCGGGCTCGCGGACGTGCAGGGCCGGATGGGCATGAGCGTGGTGCAGCTCGCCTGCGCGGCGCCCAGCTACTGTGTCAACACGATGCTGCCGATGATCCGGGCCGCAGGGCTGCACGCCACGTTCCGGATGACGCCCAGCCCGTCCTACTACACCACCTCGGGCAACTTCGACCTCGCCAAGTGGAAGGACAAGCTGAACGATTGGGAGGGCTACGACGTGCAGGCGTTCGTGGACGACGGCACGTTGGTCGGGCACATGATCCTGGACGACATCTCCAACTACAGCGGCCTCGACGCGACGGCGGCGGACCTCGACGAGATGGCGCGGTACAGCAAGGAGCTGTTCCCCGGGCTGATGACCTTCGTGCGCGAGCGTGCCACGGAGATGCCGGTGCCGAGCGGCGGTACGTACGTGTACGTGGACGCCTGCGTGAACCAATACTCGATCCGGCACGGGGCGATCGCCACGTACTTCGACCAGCAGGAGGCGGAGGCGGAGGCGCTGGGGCTCGGGGTCATCAACGGGCTGAACCTCGCGGACGGCGGCGACGGCCGGAGCGGGCAGCCGGGGTGGCGCACCGACGGCACGTTCTACGCCATGTCCGCCGAGGAGGTCCTGGACTACGGCACCCTGGGCGCGAGCGTCCCGAGCATGGGGATGTTCCTGAATTGGGAGTACGACGGGGAGGAGAGCTGGTCGGACGGCACCATCGGCGCCGACTACCTCGACCACCCCGACATCCAGGCGGCGCTGCTCGAGCTGTCCGGGCTCGTGGGCAGCCACGCGCCGGTGACGCTCCTCAAGCCGTAGGCCCGCCCCCGCGGAGGGGCAGGCCCGCGGCGACCCGTGTCACTCGACGGTGACGCTCTTCGCGAGGTTGCGCGGCCGGTCGATGTTGCGCCCGAGCGCGATGCCGACCTGGTAGGCGATGAGCTGGAGCGGCAGCACGGTGAGGAGCGGGCTGACGAGCGCCGAGCGGGTGCGGGGGACGGGGATGGAGATGTCGGCGAGCGCCGGCGCGTCCTCGTCCCCCTCGGCGTGCACGAGGATGGTGCGGGCGCCGCGGGCGCGCACCTCCTGGACGTTGGAGAGGGTCTTCGCCCGCATCCCGTCGGTGGGGACGACCGCGACCACGGGGGTGGAGGCGTCGATGAGCGCGATCGGGCCGTGCTTCATCTCGGCCGCCGGGTAGGCCATGCACGGGAGGTAGGCGACCTCCTTGAGCTTGAGCGCCCCCTCCATCGCGACCGCCTGGGACACGCCGCGGCCGAAGAAGAACACGAACGGCGCCTCGGAGAGCAGCTCCACCGCCTGGGCGATCGGCCCCGGGTGGGCGAGGTAGGCCTCGACCAACTTGGGCACGGCGAGCAGGTCCTCCCCGAAGCGCCGGCCCTCCTCCGCGCCGAGGTGCCGGGTCCGCCCGAACATGAGCGCGGCGACGAGCAGCGCGGCCACCTGCGACGTGAACGCCTTGGTGCTCGCGACGGCGATCTCGGGGCCGGAGTGGACGTAGACGCCGCGGCCGCACTGGCGGGCGATGGAGGAGCCGACGGCGTTGACCACGCCCATCACGCGCCCCCCCTTGAGTTGGATCTCGCGCACGGCGCCGAGGGTGTCGGCGGTCTCGCCGCTCTGGCTGACGGCGAGGAACAGGGCGTGCGGGTCGACCACGGGGTTGCGGTAGCGGAACTCGCTCGCGACCTCGGCATAGGCGGGCAGGCGCGCGAGCTGCTCCATGGCGGCGGTGCCCACCACGCCGGCGTGGTAGCTGGTGCCACAGCCGACGACGGCCACGCGGCTGATGGTGGCGATCTCCCGGTTGGTGAGGTCGAAGCCGCCGAGCCGGGCGCCGCCCTCCTCGGGCACCACCCGACCGGAGAGGCACCGCCGCAGGCTCTCCGGCTGCTCGTGGATCTCCTTGAGCATGTGGTGGTGGAACTCCCCCTTGTCCGACCACACGAGCTCCTCGGCGAGCACCTCGACGGTGTGGGTGACGGCGGCGCCGTCCAGGCGGGTGAGCTCCCACCCCTCTGCGGTCAGCCGGACGATCTCGCGGTCCTCGAGGTACACGACGTGGCGGGTGAAGCCCGCGATGGCCTGGGGGTCGGAGGCGATGAAGGTCTCGCCGTCGCCCTTGCCGACCACCAGCGGCGAGCCGTTGCGCGCGGCGATGACGACGCCCGGGTGGTCGGCGAAGAGCACGGCGATGCCGTAGGTGCCCTGCACCGCGTGGAGCGCCGCGCGCACCGCCTCGAGCGGGTCCCCCTGGTAGAACTTGCGGATGAGGTGGGGGAGCACCTCCGTGTCGGTGTCCGAGCGGAACCGGACGCCCTCGCCCTCGAGCAGGGCACGGATGGCGGCGTGGTTCTCGATGATGCCGTTGTGCACGACCGCGATGCGCTCGGCGCCGTCGAGATGGGGGTGGGCGTTGGCCTCGGTCACCCGGCCGTGGGTGGCCCACCGCGTGTGGCCGAGCCCCGTCGTGCCGGCCGCGGCGGGGTCCACCGCCTCGGCAAGGCTGGTCACGGGGCCGATGCGGCGCGTGACCGTCACCGCCCCGCCGTGCAGCAGCGCGAGGCCCGCGCTGTCGTACCCGCGGTACTCCAGGCGGCGCAGCCCCTCGAGCAGGAGGGGCGCGGCGGCGCGGGGTCCGACGTATCCAAGGATTCCACACATGTTGGTTGCCTTCTCGGGAGGGGTTGGGTGATTCAGGGGGTTGGGCGGAGGAGGGGCAACGCCGGTTGGGTGGCGAGCAGCGCACCCAGGTCCGCGAGGGCCGCGCGCACGTCGGGGCGGTCGAGGTAGTCGCTCCCGATGGTGCCGTCGGGCCACACCTCCTCGGCGTCGTACTCCCACGCCAGGAACATGCCGCTCGGCACCGCGGCGAGCGCCGCGCCGTACCGGCCGATCTCGTCCGCCGACATGGCGTGGTACGCGCCGTCCGCGCGCCAACCGGCTTGGCCGCTGGAGCCGTCGCCGCCGTCGCAGAGGTTGAGGCCGAAGATGACACCGAGGCCGAGCGCGGCCGCGGTGGCCGCCTCGCGCGCCGCGTACGCCGACACGTCCCCCTTGCGGGCGAGGTATTGGTTCACCGTCGCATCGAGGTAGCGGTACGTGCCACGGGCGGGGACGGGGAGCGCCGAGGCGTCCTCGCGCACGAAGGTGACGAGCCCGGGGAGCAGCTCCTTGCTGTACCGCGCCATCTCGTCGAGCTCGGCGGCGTCGGGGTCGCGGCCGGGGAAGGTGGCGATATCGTCGAGCACCATGTGCCCGGCGAGGGTGCCGTCCTCGACGAAGGGGCGCACGCCCGAGCCCTGCCAGACGGAGAGCCGGCGCTTCCACGCCTCCAGCTCGAAGTCCCCCGCGGCGGTGGTGTACGCCGCGTGGTCGGGGGTCATCCGGAGCGTCACGCGCATGCCCGCCGCGCGCGCCATCGGCAGGAGGGTGCCGACCGCCCACGCGGGGTCGGCCGACGCCGCCTGGAAGATCGTGGCGTGGAAGCGCTCCGCCACGTCCGCGAGGCCCGCGGGGGAGGTGTACCCGTTCATGCCCCAGAAGCCGAACGGCCGCCCCGAGAGGGGCGACGCGGGCGGGCGCGGGCGGGGGCCCCCGTCGAGGCCGGCGGGGGGCGGCGCGGCGGGCACGGCGGGCGGCTCGGCCCCGGCGGAGCGGGGGCCCGTCGCGAGCGCCAGGGCCGCGAACCCGGTCAGCGCCACCGCGGAGGCCAGCCGCGCGCTCATCCGGCGGCCGCCGGGGCCGCGTCGGGGGTGGCGTCGGAGGTCGGCGCGTCGGGGGCCGGCGCGTCCGCGTAGCCGCGGGGGTTGGTCAGCCACCACCGCCACGCGGAGGCCACCATCTCGTCGAGGCCGAGCGCCGCGGTGAACCCCATGCGCGCCTGGAAGCGCCGCGGGTCCGCGACGACGCAGGGCACGTCGCCCGGCCGCCGCGCGCCGGCCGTCATCGGCACCTCCCGCCCGGTGACGCGCGCGCACGCGGTCAGCACCTCGCGCACGCTGTACGGGCGCCCGGTGCCGACGTTGAAGATGGCGTGGCCGGGCGCGTCGAGCGCGCGCAGCGCGAGGAGGTGGGCCCGCGCGAGGTCGGTCACGTGGATGAAGTCCCGCTGACACGTCCCGTCGGGGGTGGGGTAGTCGGTGCCGAAGAGGGTGAAGCGCGCGTCCGGCCGGGTCAGCGCCCCGAGGGCGCGCGGGACGAGGCTCGCGGCGTGCTCCACGGGCTCGCCGAGGGCGCCGGAGGGGTGCGCGCCCACGGGGTTGAAGTAGCGGAGGGACACCGCCGACCACTTGCGGCACCGCACCATCCACTCGAGGAGCTGCTCGCCCTGGAGCTTGGAGACGCCGTAGGGGCTCTCCGGGCGCAGCGCCACGTCCTCGCGGACGGGCATCACCGGTTGGGCGCCGTACACCGCCGCGCTCGAGGAGTAGACGATGCGGCGCACCGAGGTGGCCTCCATCGCCGCGAGCAGGCCACACATGCCGGCGACGTTGTTCCGGAAGTAGCGCTCCGGGCGCTCCATCGACTCGCCCGAGAGCTTGGACGCCGCGAAGTGGAGCACCGCGTCCACGCCGTCCAGGGCGTCGACGACCCGCGGGGTGTCCCCGATGTCGGCGAGCACGAAGGAGCAGGGGCGCCCGGCGAGCGCCTGCGCGCGCCGCACCGCCTCGACGTGGCCGGTGCTCAGGTTGTCCAGCACGGTCACGTCGTGGCCGGCCTGGAGCAGCTCGACCAGAACCTGGGCGCCGAGGTAGCCCGCGCCCCCCGTCAGTAACAGACGCATGTGTAGTCCCTCTCGATTGGTTGTGTGCGCATCGTTCGTGACACGCGGAGGTCAGGTCGCCGGGGGCCGGTGGGTCACACCGGCGACTCCCGCACGAACACGCGGTCGCCGGAGCGCAGCGTCACGTCCGGGTCGCGCCCGGCCAGCACCCGGCGCACGTTGACACGGATGCGCTCCTCGCCGCGCAGGATGAACACCCGGCCCAGGTCCGCCGTCGGGAGCGCGCCCCCGGCGGAGGCGATGCTCTGGGACACCGTGAGGCCGTCGCGCCAGCCGATCTCGCCGGGCGTGCCCACCTGCCCGAGGATGGCGACGACGCTCTGCGGCACGTAGATCACGTCGCCCGCCGCGAGGGTGAGCTCGCCGTCCAGCTCGAGGAGCCGGTCGAACGGCAGGACGAGCACCTCGCCCCCCGCGGCGCGGGTGACACGCACCTCGGCCACGCCCGGCCCCGTCACCCCGCCCACCTCGCCGAGCACCTGCAGCACCGTGGTGGGGCCGCGCAGGAAGGCGGTGCCGGGGCGCGCGACGGCGCCGAGCACCTGGACGGGTTGGCTGCGCCACGCGGACACCCAGACGCTGACGTTTGGGTGGGCGAGGTACGTGGGTGACAGCCGGGCGTGGAGCCCCTCTGCCACCTCGGAGGTGGTGAGCCCGGTCACCCCCATCGCGCCGAGCAGGGGGAAGTCGAGCTCGCCGGAGGCGCCGACGGGGAAGGCGCCGGAGAGCTGGGGCTCGCCGTACACCTGCACCGTGAGCGTGTCACCGGCGCCGATCTGATAGCGAGCCGTGGGCGCGTCGGCGTCCACGGGGGCGGCCGCCGCGGCGGGCAACGACACACACGCGGACCGCAGGAGGAGAGTGAGACACAAGTGACGGATCATCTCCCCGAAGGTAGACATTCCATGACTTCCCAGCTACGGTTTATTACCACCGTGCCCCGTTGACACGGCCGAGAACAGCTCTCCATAGGCCCGGGCCATGGTCGAGGTGTCGAACCGCGCGCACGCAACCGAGCGCCCCCGCTCCCCGAGGGCGCGGCGCAGGGAGGGGTCCGCCGCGAGGGCGCGCATCGCCGCCGCCAGGGCGGGCGCGTCCCCCGCGGGGACCAGCCGCCCCGCGTCCGCCGGGACGAGGTCGGGCACGCAGCCGACCGCCGTGGCCACGACCGGGAGCCCGGCGGCCATGGCCTCCATGACCACGAGGGGGTTGCCCTCCCAGCGGGAGGCGAGCACGAAGGCATCGGCCGCGGCGAGCAGCCGGGGCACGTCCGCCCGCACCCCGAGGAAGCGCACGCGGTCGGCCACGCCGAGGGCCCGCGCGCGGCGCTCGAGCGCGGCGCGGAGCTCTCCCTCGCCGGCGACCAGGAGCCACGCGCCGCGCGCGGCGGCGGCGAAGGCGTCCAGCAGGGTGGCGTGGTCCTTCTGGGGGTTGAGCCGGCCGACGGTGAGGAACACCGGGGCGTCGGGTGGGAGCGCGAGCGAGGCGCGGAGCTCCCCGCGGGCGCCGGGGGGGGCGCGGTAGGCGGCGACGGGGATGCCGTTGGGGATGGTGTGGCGCGGGCGCCAGCCGTAGACCGCCTCCACGCTGGCCGCGACCGCCTCGCCGATCGCCACCGGCTCGACGCCGGCGCGGAACGCGGCGCGCTGCACGAGCCGCCCGTGCCACTCGCTCTCGCGCGCGGCGAGGTTGTGCAGGGTGTGGACCACCGGGCACCGCGGGGCCCGCGCGCCGAGGCGGGCGGGGAGCGCGTAGGGGAGCGTGTGGAGGTGGGTGTGGAGCACCTCGGGGCGCAGCTCGGCGAGGGTCCGGGAGAGGCGCGCCACGACGCGCAGGTCGGGGCCGCGCCCCTTGCCGAGGAAGCGCACGGGGACGCCGGCGCGGACGAGCTCGCGCTCGATCCAGGTGTCGGCGGGGGCGTAGAGGGACACCACGGTGACCGCGTGCCCGACGCGCGCGAGCTCCTGCGCGAGGAGGGACACGAGGCGCTCGGCGCCGCCCACGTGGAGCGAGGGGACCAGCTCGACCACGCGCACGTCACACCCGCCGGAGGTGGCGGAGGTCGTCCCGGCGCACCGCCCCGGTGAGGAGCGCCGCGCCCGCGTACACCACCCCGCCCGCCGCGATCGCGAGGAGCACGTGCACCGGCGGGAGCAGGAGCATCGTCGCCGCCATGCCCGCCGTGGGGAGCCCTATGCGGACCAGGGTGTCGCCGAGGCGCAGCCCGGTGACGAGCGGCGCGACGGCGCGGCGGTTCCACGCGAGGAGCGCCGCCTCGGTGAGCAGCGTGGTGGCGGCGGCCCCGACCGCGCCGTACCGCGGGAGGACCACGAGGTTGGCGAGCACGTTGAGGAGGGCGGCGAGGAACACGCCGCGTGTGCGGAGGTCCTGCCGGTCGAGCGCGGAGAGGGTCATGCCGTAGCCGTTGTTGAGGAAGCGCAGGGGCAGGAGCGGGGCCAGCACCGCGAAGGGCACGGCGCTCGCGGCGAAGGGGGCGCCCCCGAGGAACACGAGGAGGGGCTCCGCGGTGAGCACCGCGCCCGCGGCCGCCGGCACGCTCACCGCGAGGAGGAGGCGCGAGGCGAAGCGCAGCTCCGCCCCGGCGAGGTCGGGCCGGCCGAGGTGCCGGGCCATCCGCGGGAACAGCCCGGTGGTGAGGGTGTCCGCGAGCACCGGGAACAGGGCGAGCAGCATCCCCGCCGCCCGGTAGGCGCCCACCTCGGCGTCCCCGCGCAGCCAGGCGAGGAGGAGCACGTCCACGCCGAGGTAGACGCCGCCGAAGAGCACGTTGAGGCCGAAGGGGAGCGCGTCGCGGACCAGCGCGCGCACCTCGGTCGGGCGGGGCGCCGGGAGCCGCACGCCGAGCCGCCGGAAGACGCCCCACGTCACGGCGAGGGTGACGGCCGCGTCGAGCGCCTGCGCCGCGAAGGCGGCCGTCACGCCGAGGCCGAGGCCCGCCGCGATGGCGGTGCCGACGACGAGGCACGCCCGGCCCGCGAGGCTGGCGGGGACGCCGAGGCCCATCGCGCGCACGCCGTGGAAGTAGGCGACCGGCACGGCGGCGAGGGTCTGGAGGCCGAGCGCGACGGCCGCGAAGAGGGCCGCGAGCACCACCTCGCGCCGCCCGTCCACGAGGGCCACCCACGCCACGATCGCTGTCCCGGTCACGACGGAGAGCGCGGCGGAGGCCGCGAGGCCGGCCGCCACGCGGGGGCCCGCCGAGGCCGGATCGCGCGCGATCTCGCGCCTCAGTAGCCGGTCGATCCCCAGGCCCGCGCCGAAGGCGGCGAGCGCGACGAGGGCGGTGAGGGAGGCGTGGACGCCGAGGCCCTCGACGCCGAGGGCGCGCAGGAGCATCAGGTTGACGGCCACGCCCGCGCCCATCCGGAGCGCCTGGACGGCGGCGAGGGAGAGGAGGTTCCCGCCCCGCGGCGCCTCCGGGAGCGCGCCGGAGGCGTCCAGTGCGCGATGGGAGGGAGCTCCGGTCAGGCTCTCAGGCGCGGACGGCACGCGGGGCTCCGTGCGGCGCGGGCTCCGGGCGCCGCCGCGCCTGGTGCACCGCCGCGAGGCCGATCCCGAGCACCAGCCACGCCATCGCGAACACGAGCAGGTCGAGCGTCGCGGCCATCGCGCCGAGGGCGCAGAGGCCGACCGCCACCCCGAGCAGGCGCCCCTCGTCGTCGGGGCGCCGGGCGGCGCGGAGGCCGTCGCGCAGGGTGAGGCCGACCACGACCACGAGGACGCCCGCGGCGCCGAGCCCGAGGAGCCCCTGCTCGCCCGCGAGCTTGAGGAAGGTGTTGTGCGAGGGGCGGAGCGTGCCGGTGGTCGACACGAAGCCCGTCGCGAGCGCGAAGTTGCCCGGCCCGGCGCCGAGGAGCCAGTGGTCACGGAACAGCTGCACGCCCTGGCGGAACAGCTCGCTGCGCTCCGCGAAGCTCGGATCCTCCGCCTGGGCGCCGAAGCGCAGCCCCCGGATCAGCAGGGCCATGCGGGTCAGCGCCACGTCCACGTCGAGCGCGAGGGGCCCGGCGAGGAGCGCCAGCGCGCCGGCCACGCCGAGCTCCCGGCGGCGGCGGCGGAGGATCCAGAGGCAGCCGAGGAGCGTCAGCGCGCCCACCACCAGCGCCGCGCGGGAGCCGCTCCGCAGCACCGCCAGGGGCGCGAGGAGGACCAGCGCCATGCGCAGGGCGGCCGACAGACGCCGCTCGTCCGCGGCGAGGCCCCCGAGCAGGAACGGAGTGACGAGGAGCACGATGGTGGCCCACTCGTTGGGGTCGCCCATGGTGCCCGTCGCGCGCGCCGCCTCCCCCGAGCCGGCCGTCCCGAGCAGCGAGGAGACGAGCACCAGCACGAAGACGACGCCCACGCTGCGGTAGACGGGGGCGAGGTCCGCCTCCGCGAGGATCGCGTACGCGAGCGCCACCAGCACCGTCATCATGCCGAGCCCGGCGAGGTCCCAGCGGCCGACGCGCAGGGAGTCCGACCAGGCGACGCAGACGGCCGTCGTGAGGACCAGGCCCCCCATCGCGCCGAGGACGGGGTGCCAGCGCACGAGCGGGGCCCCGCGCACGAGCGCGTGCACGGTCCAGAGGCCCGCCGTGGCGACCACCGCGAGCTTGGCGGCGGTCACGGGGAACGCGCCGACGGTGGCGCCGGTCGTGCCGAGCCGGTCGAAGAGCATGCCCAGCCACATGCCCACGACGAGCAGCGGCGGGCGCGCCGCGCCGAGGAGGACGACGCCGAGCCCGACGAGGCCGAGGGCGGTGGGCAGCGGCTGCGCGGAGACGGCGAGGCCGGTCGCGAGGCCGAGGCCGACCGGCGCGAGCTCCCGCGCCGACGCGCGTCCCCCGTTCACGAGCGGGCCGCGAGCAGGGGAGCGTCGTCGGCGTCGGCGTCCACGTCGTTCAGGACCACGCCGGCCACGCGGGCGCCCGCGCGCGTGAGCCGCCCGATCGCGCCGGCCGCGGCCCCGCGCGACACGCGGCCGTGGCGGACCACCAGCACGACGCCGTCCACCGCGCGCGCCACCGCGAGCGTCTCGGCGTTGCCCGTGGCGCGGGGGCCGTCCACGATCACGACGGACCACGCCTCCGCGAGCGCGACGAGGAGGGCCTCCCAGCGGCCGTCCTCGGCCCCGGGGGCCCCCCCGCGGGGCCCGGGCGAGAGGAGGTGGAGGCCGCGCACGGCGGTGGGGCGGACGTGCCGCGCGGCGGCGTGGGGCGCGTCGAGCGCCTCGTCGAGGCCGGCGGCGTCCGCCACGCCGAGGAGCCGGTGCAGCCCCGGGTGCGCGCGGTCCGCGTCGACGAGGAGCACCCGCGCGCCGAGCTGCGCGTACCCGACGGCCAGGCCCACGGCGACGTGCGTGCGCCCCTCGCCGGCGAGGCAGCTCGTGACGAGCAGGCGCCGGGGCCCGTCCGGGGCCGCGCCGTGGTGGAGGGCGCCGCGGACGGCCCGGAGCGCCTCGGCGGGCTCGGTGGACGGGTGCCGGTGCGGGTGGAGGGCGCGGTCGTCGGCGCGCGGGGCGGCGACGTGCGGGAGCTCGCCGAGGAGGGGGACGCCGAGCGCGAGCGCGGCCTCCCGGGAGCGGAGGGTGTCGTCCAGCCGGTCACGGGCGAGGGTCGCCGCGAGGCCGCCGAGGAGGCCCACGCCCGCGCCCACCGCGAGGTTGAGCGGGAGGTCGGGCGAGACCGGCCGGCTGGGGGGGAGCGCGGAGTCGACCATGCGCACGTCGTTGAGGCGCGACTCCGCCTGCAGCTCGACCTCGGCGGCGCGGTCGGCGAGCGCGCCCAGGAGCCGCCAGGCGCGGTCCTTGCCGAGCGCGAGCTCGGCGAACTCCGCGGCGAGCCGCTCCTTCTCGAGCCGCTCCTCCTTGGTGCGCGCCAGCTCCGCGCGGAGCTCCCCCTCCTGGCGCGCGAGCGCGCGCAGCCGCGCCGCCTCGGCCTCGACGTTGCGCGCCACGGCGTCCGCGACGAGCGCGTCCAACCGGCGCGCGTGGCCGACGGCCTGCTGGTACTCGGGGTGCTCCTCGCCGTAGCGGGACGAGGTCTCGGCGACGCGGGTGGTCTGGCGCGCGTCCTCCGCGGCGAGGGCGGCGAGCGCGGGGTCGTCGAACATGCCGACCAGGAGCGCCGCGTCCCCCCGCGCGAGGAGCGCCTGGTGCTCTTCCAGCCGCCCCCGCGCCGTCACCCGCTCGGTCGTCGCCACGCCCAGGGCCGCCTGCAGCGCCGCCCGCCGCGCCGCGATGGCGTCCTCCGCGGCGTCGAGGTCCACGCCGGGGTGGGCTACCTGGAACGCGAGGGCCGCGGCGTCGGCCTCGCGGTACTCGGCGCGCGCGGTCTCGGCGCGCACGTCGAGCCAGCGGCGGGCCGCCCGCGCCGCGTCGGTGCGCACCTCGAGGTTGGACGCGCAGTACACGTCCGCGATCAGGTTGGCGACGCGCGCGGCGCGCTCGGGGTCGGAGTCGGTCACCCCGATCTCCACCAGTTGGGTGTCCTCCCGCGGGGTCACGGTCAGGTGCCGGAGCAGCTCGTCCAGGCCGTCCGGCGTCCCGTCGAGGACGTCGCCCCCGAGGGCGTTGTAGCGGCGGACCACCTCCTCGCGCACGGCGCGGCTGAGGATGACCTGCATCTGCGTGCGCGCGCGGTCGCGCGTCTCGTAGTAGCCGGCGACGGGGGTCACCACCTCCGCCACGTCCATCTCGCGCCCGGCGCTCGGGAGGAGCTGGATGACGGCGATCGCCTGGTAGCGCGGCTGGGTGAGGAGGGTGCCGCCGAGGGTGGTGACCAACACCGCCCCGAAGAAGGCGAAGAACGTGCCACGTCGGTCCTGGAGGGACCGCAGGAGCGCGTCGACGTCGTTGCCACGAGTTGCGGAGGGGGGGGAGTCTTCCAAGGCCGTCCACGCGAGAGGATCAGGTTTAGGCGCGGCCCTCCCCGCGGCAGGATAATTCTCCGCCGAAGATCCGGCGCCGCCGCGCGACCGCCGTGACTATTGGTACCCGATGCGCTCCGCCTTCGACCTCGGCATCTTCGTCCTCAGCCTGGACTTCGAGTTGGCATGGGGCTCGCGTGACATCACCACCGATCCCGCCGCCCTCCTTCGCGCGGCGCGGGTGACACGCGAACGCGTCTTCGACGGCCTCCTCGGCCTGCTCACCGAGCACGACGCCGTCGCCACCTGGGCGACGGTGGGGAGCCTCTTCCGCGCCGGTGCCACGCGCACGCGCGACGGGCTGTACCCCGACGTGGTCCCGCCGCGGCACGCCTGGCGCACCGCGCCGTGGTTCGACGGGGTCCCCGACGGCACCGAGGCCACGGCCCCCGAGTTCTACGCGCGGAGCCTCGTGTTGCGGCTCCGCGACGCGGGCCAGGAGATCGGGAGCCACAGCTTCTCCCACCCCATCTTCGGCGACCCCGGCTGCACCCGCGCGAGCGCCCGCACCGACCTCGCGCGGTGTGTCGCCGAGGCAGCCGCCATCGGCGTCGACCTCCGCTCCTTCGTGTTCCCGCGCAACTCGGTGGGCCACCTCGACCTGCTCGCCCGCCACGGGTTCACCTGCTTCCGGGGCCCGGAGCCCACCTGGTACCACCACGCGGCGGTCCCGCCCGCCCTCCGACGCGCCGCCCACCTCGCCGACGTCGCGCGCGCCGCCCGCCCCCCCACCGTCCTGCCGTGGAGGCACCCGAACGGCCTCTGGTGCATTCCCGGCTCCGCCTCTCTCCTCCCGCTGGACGGCCCGCGGCGCTGGATCCCCCTCTCGCGCCGGGTGGACCGCTGCGTCGCCGGCGTCGAGCAGGCGCGCCGGGACCGCCGGATCTGCCACCTCTGGACGCACCCGATCAACCTCGCCGCCGCCCCGGAGGCGATGCTCGCGGGCCTGCGGACGGTGGTGGGCCGCGCCGCGCGCCTCCGGGACGCCGGCCAGCTCGAGATCCTCCCGATGGCGGAGGTGGCGGCCCGCGCCGAGGCGGTGGGAGACGCCGAGGGGAGCGGCGCCGGCGCCTACGCGCGCGCGGCTACGACCCCGGCCGAAGCAGCACGGTCTGCACGGTCTTGAGCAGGATCACCGCGTAGAGGGCCGGGCTCATCTCCTGGATGGCGTAGAGCTCGTAGCAGAGCTTCTCCGCGGCGTCCTCCTCGCTCGCGCCGTAGCGGTAGCGCACCTGCGCCCACCCCGTCACGCCCGGCTTCACGGCGAAGCGGAGCCCGTAGAAGGGCACGCGCGCCTTGAGTTGGGTGACGAAGGGCTCGCGCTCCGGGCGGGGCCCCACGACGGACATGTCGCCCCGCAGCACGTTGTAGAACTGGGGCAGCTCGTCGATGCGCGTGCGGCGCAGCAGGCGCCCGACCCGTGTCACCCGCGGGTCCCCCTCGCCCTGGGACCACACCGCGCCGGTGGCGGCCTCCGCGTCCTCCCGCATCGTCCGCAGCTTCACGATCCGGAAGGGCCGCTCGTCCCGGCCGACGCGCTCCTGCAGGTAGAAGGCGGGGCCCCTCGACTCCAGGCGCACGGCCAGCGCGGCCGCGGCCACGAGCGGCGCGGAGAGCACGGCGCCGACGAGCGCGATCGCCACGTCCAGCGCGCGTTGGGCGGCCGCCCCGACGCCGCGCACGCCGCGGAACGCCGGCCCGAACACGAGCCACGCCGCGGACGCCTGGCGGATCGGCACCTTCCCGGTGAGGCGCTTGTAGAGGGTCGGCATGTCGTCGACGTGCACGCCGCGCGCCTTGCACGCGAGGAGCTGGCGCAGCAGCGGGCCGTCGTCACCGGGTGTGGCGCACGCGACCACGATCTGGTCGATGGCGTGGGCGCGCACGGCTGCGTCGAGGTCCTTGAGCCCGCCGAGGCGCGGGGCGGCGGACGGGCCGGGAGCGTCGTCGTGGACGGCGCCCACGAGCTCGTACACGCGGTCCTGCGTCGCGCCGAAGGCCTCCGCAAGGGCGCGCGCGGGCGGCCCGTCGCCGACGACGAGGGTGCGGCGACGGAGCGGCGCGTCCGGGCGGAGCTGGCAGGCGAGGGCACGCCACGCGGGGAGGAGGAGCGCGAGGCAGAGCGCGGCGAGCCCGGCGCGCTCGAGCCCCCACCCGCCCCGGGGCACGAGGGCGTCGCCGACCAGGGCGAGGCCGGTGGCGAGCCCCACGGCCGCCCACAGGCGCGCGAGCTCGCGGCGGCGGCGGAAGTCGAGGGAGGCGTCGTAGGCGTCGGCCACGTAGAGCACCAGCCATGTCGCCGCGGCGAGGACCAGGGCGCTCCGCGCCGCGCCGAGCGCGCCCCCCGCCCCCGCGGACGCGACGTGGGCGACGCCCACCGCGAGGAGCACGACGAGCAGGTCTCCCAGGGCGTAGCAGAGCTGGCGTGGGGTGGCGGGGATCCCGAAGATCGTCACGGGGCCACCTCGCGGTACACGGCGGAGGTGGCGGCGAGCATCCGCCCGACGGTGAAGCGCTCCTCGTAGGCGCGCCGGCCGGCCTCGCCGAGCGCCGCGCGGAGCGAGGGGGTGGCGAGCAGGCGCCCGAGCGCGGTGCGCAGGCCCGCGGCGTCCCCGCGCCGGACCAGGAGCCCGGTGCGGCCGGGCGTGACCGCCTCGCGGACGCCCCCGACGTCCGAGGCGACGACGGGGAGGCCCGCGCGCATCGCCTCGAGCACGGCGAGGGGGAGGCCCTCCTGCCGGCTCGCGAGCACGAACACGTGGGAGGCGCCGAGGAGGGCGGGCACGTCCTGCCGCTCCCCGAGCAGCGCCACCCGGCCCGCGAGGCCGAGGTCCCGCACCGCGGCCTCGACCGCGCCGCGCCCCGGCCCGTCGCCGACGAGGCGGAGGGAGAAGGGCGCGTCGAGCCCCGCGAGCGCGCGGAGCAGGAGCAGGTGGTCCTTGGGAGGTGCCAAACGCGCCACCATGACCACGACGGGCGGATACCCCCCGCCGGGCCGCGCGCGCGGGGGGGCGTCGGGCACGCCGTTGCGCACGACGCGGACCTGCGCGGGCCGGGCCACGCGGCACCGCACGGCGACCTCCCCGTCCGCGGCCGACACGACGATGAACCGGCGCGTCCAATGTGACAGGGCAGCTTCGACCGGGATCGCGAGCGCCCGGCGCGTCCACGGGAGGCCCTCCGAGAACGACCACGAGTGGGCGGTGTGGATGGCGGGCACCCCCTCCGCCCGCGCGGCGAGCCGCCCGAGCACGCCCCCCTTCGAGCTGTGGGTGTGGACCAACGCGGGGCGCAGCCGCGCGACCAGCGTCCGCAGCGCCGCCAGCGCGTGGCGGTCCTCCGCCGGGGACACCTCGCGCACCAGGTGGGGCACGACGTGCACGGGGACGTCGAGGGCGCGCAGCTCCCGGGCGAGGAAGGAGTCGTCTCCCACCGCGACGTGGAAGTCGACCTCTCCGCGCAAGCCACGCACCAGATCCAACACATGGACCTGGGCGCCCCCGGGCTCCCCGCGCGTGATGACCACAAGAACCCGCAGCACAGGACCTCCACTCACGGAGGCCCCTGAGTGCGGCCGAGAAACAGGTTTTCAAGGTCTTTGTTTTTACGAACCGAGACATAGACTGGAGGCCACTCCCCCGAGATGAACGATGGAACTGGAGAAGCTCCGCGCGTGGCGGACGTCGGCCCCGCACTTCTACCGTCGCCAGCTGAAGACGATGGGACAGCTCCGCTACGGCTGGGATCACCCCAAGCAGGTGTCGTTCGTGTTCGGGTGCCAACGCTCCGGCACCAAGATGCTGATGCGGGTGCTCGACGAGAGCCCGGCGACGCGGATCTTCCACGAGAACCACGCCTCCGCCTTCCACGACTTCCAGCTCCGCTCCGACCGCATCCTGCGCGCGCTGGTGCGCCTGAACCCGGCCCCGTGCCAGGTCTTCAAGCCGATCTGCGACAGCCACCGCGCCGACGAGCTGCTCACCGCGTTCCCGGCCGCGCGCGCCGTGTGGTTGTACCGCCACCCGGACGACGTCGCGACCTCGTCCGTCCAGAAGTGGGGCGCGCACCAGCGCGACGTGGTGGACGCGGTGGCCGCCGGCGACCTCGCCCGGTGGGGGTGGCGCACCGACCGCGTGCCCGCGCCGGTGGTCGAGGCCATCCGCGCCGTGCACCGCCCGGACCTGGGCGCCGAGGAGGGCGCGATGCTCTTCTGGTACCTCCGCAACGCCTTCTTCTTCGCGCTCGGCCTGCACGCGGATCGGCGCGTGCGCCTGGTGCGGTACGAGGACCTCGCGCAGCGCCCGCAGGAGACCTTCCCCTCGGTGTTCGCGCACCTCGGCGCCCCGTTCTCCGCCGACACCTTCGCCCAGGTGCACGCCCACTCGGTGCGGAAGAAGGACCGGCCCCGGGCCAGCGACGCCATCCGCGCGTTGTGCGCCGGCCTCCTCGCGCGGCTCGACGCCGCCGTGCCCGCGCCGGTGCCCGCCGTGACACCCTCGGTGCTCGTCGTCGTCGACCGACTCACCACCGGGGGCGCCGAGCGCTACGCGGTCACGTTGTCCAATTGGGTGGCCGAGCGTGGCGGGATCGTCTCCCTCGTCGCCGCGCCCGGCGAGCTGCGGAGCGAGCTCCTCCCGAGCGTGTCGTACGTCCCGGTGGAGCGCACCGGTGACACCCGCACCGACGTGCGCAGCGGGATCGCGCGGGTCCGCGCCCTCGTGCGCGAGCGGCCGCCCGCCGCCATCGTGACCAACTCGGTGGTCACCACCTGGGTGGCGCGCGTGGCCCGGGGCCGACGCCGGATCCCCATCGTCGCGGTGGCCCACGGGTGGCCGGCCGGGCGCTACCGTTTCGTGGCGCGGCTGCTCCGCGGCGCCGACCGGGTGGTCGCGGTGTCGGCGGAGGTCCGGGGGAAGCTCGTCGCGGGGGGGCTCGACCCCGCGCGGTGCGAGGTGGTGTTCAACGGCGTCGAGTGCGACCGCCACGGGCCGCGCACCGGGGACGCCCGCGCCACCGCGCGGTCGGCCATGGGCGCCGGCCCCGACGACGTGCTCGTGGTGTCCGTCGGGCGCCTCTCCGCGCAGAAGGCGCACCAGCACCTCGTCGACGTCGCGGCGCGCCTCCGCCGGGCCCACCCGCGGCTGCGCTACGCCGTCGTCGGCGGCGGCGAGCGGGCCGGGGAGCTCGAGGCGCTCGTGGAGGAGGCCGGCGTGGGCGACATCGTGCGCCTGCTGGGCCTCCGCGCGGACGTGCCGGACCTGCTCGGCGCGGCGGACGTGTACCTCACCTGCTCGGAGTGGGAGGGCATGCCCCTCGCCACCATCGAGGCGATGGCGTCCGCGCTCCCGACGGTGTCCACGCGCACCGAGGGGGCCGCGCAGCTGCTCACGCCCGCGTGCGGCGTCATCGTCCCCACCGGCGACGTGGTGGCGATGGCGGACGCCGTCGTCCGGCTCGCCGGGGACGCCCCGCTCCGCGCGCGGATGGGGGAGGCGGCGCGGCGGCGGGCGTTCACCGCCTTCGGGCACGACCGCATGGCGGGAGAGCTGATGGACATCGTGAACCGCCTCGTGGCGCAGTGAGCGCGCGCACGTCGACGGGAGGGGAGCCAACATGACACGTCTGTTCGTCACCGGCGGCCGCCAGCGCGGCTCGCGCTTCCTGCGGCGGGAGGAGTGGACCAACTTCGCCACCGCCGTCCTCCTCGAGCTGGACACGGAGACGGGCGCGTCGCGCGTCCGCCTGGAGTACGAGAGCCCGCCGGGCCGCTGCCCCGAGCGGGACGCCTCCCACGTCTTCAAGGCCGCGTCCTGGGACGGGGACAAGCTGCTCCTGTGCACCCAGACCGAGGTGGTCGTCTTCGACCCCCGCGCCGACCGCGTGGAGCGCACGATCAGCCACCGCTGGTTCAACGACGTGCACCACGTCGCCCGCCTCCGCGGGAAGCTCCACGTGGTGTCGACGGGCCTCGACGCGCTCCTCGTCCTCGACGACGCCGGCCAGGTCACCGAGGTGCGGAGCGCCGGCGGGGCGCCCACCTGGCAGCGCTTCGACCCGACGCGGGACTACCGCCTCGTCCCCACCACCAAGCCCCACGAGTGCCACCCCAACTACGTCTTCGAGGCCCGCGGCTCGCGGTGGCTCACGCGCTTCGAACAGCGCGACGCCGTCCCGCTCGACCTCGCCGCCGCCCCCATCCGCGTGGCCGAGGCCCCCATCCACGACGGCGTACCGTTCGGCGGCTCCGTGTGGTTCACGGCGGTCAGCGGGCAGGTGGTGGAGGCCGACGCCGCGACGGGGGCCACCCGCGACGCGTGGGACCTCTCCGCGTTGGGCCCCACGACCGACCCGCTGGGGTGGTGTCGGGGCATCCTGGTCGAGGACGAGCGTGTGTTCGTCGGCTTCTCCCGGATCCGGCCCACCGAGTTCAAGCAGAACCTCGCCTGGCTGCGCGCGCCGCTGAACCGGCCGGAGCCGCGCCCCACGCGCGTGGCGGCCTACGACCTCCGGGGCCGGCGCGAGCTCGGCTCCTGGAACCTCGAGGAACACGGCGTCAGCGCCGTCTTCTCCGTGCTCCCCGCCCTCCCCCCGTGATCGCGGTCGCGGGGTCTACCCGGCCCGATTTGGGTGTGTAACTGATCCGGGCGCGGGCGGATGACATTTCCCCCATCCCCCGCCACGGAGGTCTCGTGAGTATCCTCGACGCGGTCGGCGGAACGCCCATTGTGCGCCTGGACGCACTGTGGCCGGACACGGGGGTCGAGCTGTACGCAAAGCTCGAGATGTTGAACCCCGGCGGCAGCACCAAGGATCGCCCTGCGCTCCGGATGGTGCGGGAGGCCCTCGCCTCCGGTCGGATCCAGCCCGGCGGCCTGCTCATCGAGTCCAGCTCGGGCAACATGGCGCTCGGCCTGGCACAGGCGTGTCAGGTTCACGGCGTGCGCCTCATCGTCGTCGTCGACGAGAAGACCCCCGACGACACGCGGCGGCTGCTCACCGTGTTGGGCGCGACCGTCGACTGTGTCACCGCGCCCGACCCCGCCACCGGGCAATGGCTCATCGCGCGGCTCGCGCGGGTCCAGGCGCTCCTCGCCGAGCACCCCGGCAGCGTGTGGACCGACCAGTACCACAACCTCGACAACCCGCGCTCCCACGAGGACGGCACGGCCCGGGAGGTGATGGAGGCGCTCGGCGAGCCCGACGCCGTGCTCGTGGCGGTGAGCACCTGCGGCACCGTGAGCGGTTTTCGCGACTACGTGCGCGCCAAGGGGCTGCGCACCCGCGTCATCGCCGTGGACGTGGAGAACAGCGCGCTGTTCGGCCGCGCCGCGGGCCCGCGCCCCATCCCCGGCATCGGCTCCAGCCTGCAGCCCGCCTTCTTCGCGCCCGAGGAGGTGGAGGTCCGCCACGTGAGCACGCGCGCCACCGTCGGCGGGTGCTGGCTCCTGGCGCGTCGCGAGGCGTTCGTGGCCGGTGGGTCCGCGGGCGCCGTCGTGGTGGCCGCCCGCCGCGTGGCGAACGAACTGCCCAAGGGCAGCCGCGTCGCCATGGTCCTGGTCGACCGCGGCGAGCGCTACCTCGACACGGTGTACGACCCGGTGTGGGTGGAGCGCGAGCTCGGCTCCGTGTCCCAGTGCATCGACGAGGCGATGGCATGAGGTCCCTCACCGTGATCGGCGGCGACGACGTCCGCGCCTGCCTCGACGACGGCGAGTCCAACCTCGTCGACGTGGTCGCCCACGCCTACCGCCTGTACGCGGACGGCCGCGCGGTCCTCCCCGCCAGCCCCTTCCTCCGCCTCGACCCCTCCCGCCCCGAGCGCATCATCGCGCTCCCCGCGGGCCTCGTGGACGACGAGCCCGTGGCCGGCATCAAGTGGATCGCGTCCTACCCGGACAACGTGCTGCGCGGCCTGGACCGCGCCTCCGCCACCATCCTGCTGAACGACCCGAAGACCGGGTACGCCTTCTGCCTGATGGAGGGCGCCCAGATCAGCGCCGCGCGCACCGCCGCCGGCGCCGCCCTCGCCGCGCGCCTGTGTCACCGCGCGGACGAGGGGCGCGTCGGCATCGTCGGCTGCGGCTACATCGCCTGGACCACGCTCCAGTACCTGCGGGCGGTGCTGCCGGAGCTCGGCGCCGTGCGCCTGTACGACCTCGCCCCCGAGCGCGCCCACGCCTTCGGGGAGCGCGCGCGCGCCGTCGGCCTCGACGCCGAGGTGGCGGACAGCGCGGCGGACGTCCTCGCCGCCGAGGACCTCGTGGTGCTCGCCACCGTCGCCTCCACGCCGCACCTGGACGTGCCGCTCCGTGACACCCAGACCCTGCTCCACCTCTCCCTGCGCGACCTCGCGCCGGCCATGCTCCGCGCCGCGCACAACGTCGTGGACAGCGTCTCCCACGTCCTGACCAGCCAGACCTCGCTGCACCTCGCGGCGACCACCGGCGGCACGGACGGGCTCGTCGCCGGCACGATCGCCGAGGTGGACCGCGGCACGGTGCAGGGCCGTCGCCCCGGGCGCGCCACGGTGGTGAGCCCCTTCGGCATGGGCGTGCTCGACCTCGCGGTGGCCCGCCGCGTGTGGGAGCGGGCGCGCGCGCGGCCTCGGCGTCGAGGTCCCCGACTTCCTCCCCGCCCCGTGGCGGGCCGCGTGAGCCCCGCGCCCCTTGAGGACGTGCCCGGCGCCGTGCGCGCCTGGGTACAGGGCCGCGCGCGCGAGCTCGGCGTGCGGGACCTCGCCCCCGACGCCGACCTGTTCGAGCGCGGCCTCCTCGACAGCGTCGGCCTGACCGCGCTGGTCGCCCACGTGGAGGCCCGCGCCGGGTGCCGGATCGATTTTCTCGAGGTCGACCCCGACGCCCTCGGCACCGTGGACGGCGCCGCGACCGAGCTCCTCCGCGTGGCTCGGCCGCGCTGACCTCGCCGCGGGCCGGGGGGCGGGGTGCCCTCTCGGCCCGCGGCTGCGCGCGCGTCGCCGGCCCCGCGGCCCCCGATGTCGGCCCCGCGGCCCCCGATGTCGGCCCCGCGGCCCTCGCCACCGCCCCCGCGCCCCTCAGCCCACCAACGCGAACGGCGAGTCGCCGTCCAGCCCGGTGGCGTGCCACGCGCCCGGACGATCCAACTCGGCTTGGATCGCGGCGTCGCCGGCCCGCAGGTAGTGCCGCGCGTGCGCGAGGTGGTGCAGGTACGGCCGGTGCGCGCGCAGCACGGGGGCGAGCTGCGGGCCGCACGGGGGGCAGTACACGAGGCCCGCGCCCACCTCCCGGGCCCGCGCCACCAGGCCCGCGAGCAGCGGCCCCACCGCGTCCGCCGCGTCGGGACGGAAGGCGAGGTCCAGCACCCGCAGCTCGGAGACGCGGCGCCCCGGCGCGCAGTGCCGCCCCCCGATCGTGTAGGCGGCGAGGCCCTCCGCGTCGAAGGCGCCGAGCACGCACGGCGGGGCCGCGGCGTCCGGGTCGGCGAGGTACCAACGCAGCGCCGCGGCGTCCCGGCTCACCTGGAGCGCGCCGGACGCGCGCAGCCGCCGGGCGAGCGCGTCGAAGGCCGCGCCCACCTCGCGCGGCGCCACCTCCCGCACCTCGCCGTGGAAGCGGGTGGCCCGCGGCCGCGTGAGGCGCGCCACGCGGCGGAGCCCCCGCGCGACCGGGCCGAGCGTGCGCCCCAACGCCCGCGCCGCGCCGGGCGGGGCGCCCAGCCGCTCCAGCCCCTCGCGGAGCAGGTCCCCCTCGTCGGCCGCCCAGATGTAGCCCTCCCGGAAGCAGGGCTCGGCGGGGGAGCGCGCGCCGTACAGCTCGTAGACGCCGCGGCTGGCCGCGTTCGCCGAGGTGGAGAGGAACAGGGCCACGCCGGGCTGGCGCAGCCAGACGCGCATCAGCGAGGCGCTCGCGGCGCGCGCGGCCGGGTGCACGTACAGCGAGCTGCAGGTGGCGGCGACCAGCTCCCGCCCCCCGCGGACGTAGGCGAGCACGTGGTTTCCGAGGTAGCCGCGCAGCTCCCCCTCCTGCTCGAGCACCCAGCCCGCCACCGCCGGGGCGGCCCGCGGCGGCCCCCCGAACAGCCACCGCCAGCCGGCCGCGGAGCGCGTCTTGAAGCCGTGGTCGCGGACCAGCGCGTTCACCGCGTCGCGGTCGTCGGCCTCCACCGCGCGCAGCGTGACCCCGCGCACCTCAGACCCCCAACTGGTCGAGCAGCGCGCCCCGGTCGATCTTGCGGTTGCCGTTGAGCGGCAGCGCGTCGAGCAGCACGATCCGGTCGGGCACCATCGCGAGCGGGAGCAGCTCGGGCAGCCCCCGCCGCAGCGCCTGGGCGTCGAGGCGCGAGCCCGCCACGAACGCCACCAGCCCCTGCGCGTTGCCCCCCACCACCGGGTGCGGGACCACCGCCACGAGGTTGCTGCCGGCCAGCCGCCGCACCGCCGCCTCGACCTCTCCCAGCTCGAGGCGGTACCCGCGCAGCTTCACCTGATGGTCGAGCCGCCCGACGAAGTGGTACAGGCCCGCGGCGTCGCGCTCCACGAGGTCGCCGGTGCGGTACCACGTCCCCTTCCGCCCGGGCAGCTCGACGAACGTGCGCGCCGTGCGCTCGGTGTCCAGCCAGTACCCCGGCCCCACCTGCGGCCCCGAGAGCAGCAGCTCCCCGCGGCCCTCCCCCTCCACCTCGCCGCCGTCGGGGTCGAACAGCAGGTGCGCGTGCCCGGCGAAGGGGAGGCCGATCGGCACCACGCCGCGGCGGCACTCCGCCTCGGACGCCCCCACCCGCCACCGGTAGAACGCCAGCTCCATCGTGGTCTCGGTGGGCCCGTACACGTTGTAGAGCTCCGACGCCGGCGCCGCGGCGGCCCACGCGGCGGCCGTGCCGACGGGCAGCGGCTCCCCGCACAACATCGACACGCGGAGCAGCGGGAACGCGCCCGGCAGCAGCGTGCCCTGCTGCTCGGCGAGCATCGCGCTCGACGCCACGGAGAACCAATACGTGACACGCTCGTTCACGATGAACCGCGCCGGCGCGAGGAGCTGGCGCGCGGGCACCACGCACAACGTCGCCCCGCTCCACCAGGTGTTGAGCATGTCGTGGAGCGCCACGTCGAACGTCAGCTCGTACGTCGCGGCCACGCGGTCCCGCGGCAGCGGCGCCGCCAGCTCGCGGAAGCTCCGCATGTAGTGCGCGAGGTTCCCGTGCGTGATCGCCACGCCCTTCGGCGTGCCCGTGCTCCCCGACGTGAACACGAGGTACGCCAGGTCGCCCGCGCGCGTCTCGGGCACGTCCAGGCGCGGCGTCAGGGCCGCGATAGCCTCGGCGCCCACCCACCGCACCTCCGGCCAGGCCGCGCGCGGCCCCGCCAGCTCCGCCGCGCCCACGTCCGGCGCGAGCACGGTGAGGGCCCCCGGGTGCAGCGCGATCAGCGCGGGCAGCGCCGCGAGGGCCGCCCGGTCCACCACCACCGTGTCCGCGCCGGCCTGGTCGAGGATCGCCGCGTTGCGCTCTGCCGGGTGGCTCGGGTTGAGCGCCACGTGCGCCCGCCCCGCGAAGAACACCGCGAGCGTCCCCGCGTGCGCCGCCAGCGAGCGGCTCGCGAACACCGCCACGAGCGGGCGCTCCGACCCGAAGCGCTCGATCGCGGCCCGCAGCCGCCCGGCCTCGGCCGAGAGCTCGGCGTAGGACCAGCGCTGCGAGCCGATCTCCAGCGCCGGGTGCTGGGGGCGCGCCACCGCCGCGGCGGCGAAGCCGGCCGCGGGAGAGGGGCACACGAGGGCCGGGTCGGGAACAAGCATGGGGGAGGCTCCACAATGGCGGGGGACGAGCCCTCCATGGATAGAGCGCCCGCGCCCGACGGCAAGGCTCCACGGCCCCCCTCGCCGCGGCCCCCTCGCCGCGCCCCCCTCGCCGCGCCTCCCCCTCGCCGCAGCTCAGGCCCGGCGCCGCGTCCCCAGCGCCCACGCCACCATCGCCGCCCCCCACGCCGCCGCGCCCGTCGTGCCGGGGGTCGCGCAGCCGCAGTCCCCGGCGTCCGTGTCATCCGCGTCCGTGTCATCCGCGTCCGTGTCACCGGCGTCCGTGTCACCGGCGTCGTCCGAACCACTGTCCACCCCGCCGTCGCCCCCGCGGTGCACCGCCGTCGTGTCACAGTCCATCGCGTACTCGATCGCACCCCCGTCCGGCGCCGCGTCCCGCGGGTTGCCACAGAAGTCGTCCACGAGCCCCGCGTACGCGTCGCCGCCGTCCACCAGGCCGGGGTCCGCGCGCAGCGTGAAGTCCAGCGTCGCCGGGTCCGTGAACACGTCCGCGAACGCCACCCCCTCCCAGTTGGTCCCGAGCGTGGCGACCCCGCCGTCCCGCTCGCGGATCACCCCGTCGAGCACGTTGTTCCCCACCGTCACCGAGCTCGCCGGGAACCGCACGTCGATGCCCGACGTGGCGTACAGCGTGTTCGCGATCACCACGCTCTCCTGCGCCGCGTTGAGGTACACCCCCACGTCGCTGCAGCCGGCGATCACGTTGTTCCGGAGCGTGCCGCGCTGGTGCTCCGGCGTGCACGTGCCGTCCTCGCAGATGCTGTCCGGGCTCGTGCCACCGCCGCCGAGTGACAGCCCCACCCGCACCCCGCCCGCGAACGTGTCACTACACAGCACCAGGTTGCGCGCCATCAGTCCGTCCTTCGAGTTCCCCTTCAGGAACGCCGCGTAGCTGACCGTGTCACCCAGCGCCTTCTCGAAGTCCGCGATCCGGTTCGCCTCGATCCGCCACCGTTGGCCGCCCACCACGTCGATCTTCGTGACCGGGTTCGCCGTCTGCCGCGGGCGCGTGTCGTGCAGGTCGTTCCCCTCGATCACCACGTCGTCCGGCCACACCCGCACCCCGTCGACCTCCTCGCCGTTCCCCTTGATCTGCGCGTTGAAGTCCACCAACGTGTTCCCGCGCACCTCCGTCCCGTCCGCCGCGCCCACGATGTGCAGCGCGTGCTCACACATGTCGTCCGCCGCGCACCCCCCGCGGATCGTCAGGTCCTCCACGTGCCAGTACGCGCCTGACACCTTCAGCGCCTCCACCGTCTCCGACACCAGCGTGGCGCCGTCCCCCCGCAGCGTGATCGGCGCGCCGACCGTGCCTGACGCCGCCAGCCCGAGCGTCGCGTCGAGCGTGTACGTGCCCGCCCCCACCACGATCGTGTCCCCGGCGACCGCGGCGCCCACGGCCTCCCGCAGCCCCTCCACGTCGGACACGGCGATCTCGGCGGCGAACGCGACGGGGACGAGCAGCACGGGAGCTCCGGTTGCCGCCAGTGTACCGGACGCGGACCCATGCGGGCGGCCCCCGGCCGAAGACGGCCGGGGCGGGTCTCCTCCGGTCTCGCGGCGAAGCCGCTCGGTCGGCCGCGGGTGCCGCCGTGACGGCGTGGTCGCACCCTCGCCCCCGCGCCCGGACCGGCCCGCGGCGGGCCGACCTCCGGCCCCCCTGCCGCGGGCGTGGCGGTGGGCCCATGCCCTCCGCTGTGCGACATTTGCGTGCGGGGGAGGCGCGCGCGCCCTCCGCCCCGCGCGCCCTCCGCCCCGCGCTCGCCCCCCCCCCCCCCCGGGGG
>CAJBVW010000163.1 GCA_903959175.1 uncultured Pseudomonadota bacterium | reverse complement strand
GACAGCTTCCTCGACGGCGACTACCACCTGAGCGCCGCCGGTCACGCCCGCGTCGCGACGGCCCTCGCGCCCGCCCTGGCCGCCCCGTGACCATCTCCGCCGCCAACCTGCCGATCTGGCTCGCCTCCTGGCTGGTGTGGAAGATCGTCCCCGGGCGCGCCGCCGCCAAGATGGCCGAGTTCTCCCACACCGAGGCCGGCAGCGGCCTGGACATGCTCGCCGCCGTGGAGGAGACCACCCGCCCCGAGCTGCGCGCCCGCTACTTCCGCCACGCGCTCGACGAGCTCCGGCACGCGCGGCTCTTCCGCGAGCGGGCGCAGGCGTGGTCCGGCGCGCGCGGCCGCACCCAGGCGGTCCTGGAGGACTCCGGCTTCATCGCCTCCCACGGCATCCGCACCACCGAGTCCCTCTTCCGCCAGCTCGGCGAGCGCGAGTTCCTCGCCTTCGTGTGGGTCCACGAGAAGCGCGGCGCCGAGCAGTTCGACATCTACGCGAGCCTGCTCGGGCACGACGCCGCCACCGCCGCCATGTTCGCCGAGATCGCGAAGGACGAGCGCTTCCACATCGCCTACAGCCGCGCCGAGCTGGACCGCCTCGCCAAGGCGGGGGACGAGGCGGGCGTACGGGGCGCCGTGTTCAAGGTGCGCGCGCGGCGAGCATGGCAGCTCTGGGTGCGCCTGTCGCTGGACTTCGGTAACTTCATGGCGGGGATCTGGTTGACCATCCTCTACGTGGTCCTCCTCGGCCCCTTCTCCGTGGTCGCCCGCGCCGAGCGCCCGGTGGGCGGCGTCGTGCCCCCCGCGCCCCGGCCGGCCCCCGCGGATCGCGCGCGGGAGATGATTTGAGTTGGGTCCTCGGGCTCTCCGGCCTGTACCACGACTCCGCCGCGGTCCTGCTGCACGACGGCCGCGTCGTCGCCGCCGCGAGCGAAGAGCGCTTCTCCCGCGTCAAGCACGACGCCGGCCTGCCTGTCCAAGCCACCCGCTGGTGCCTCGCCCACGCGGGCATCACCATGGCCGACGTGACACACGTCACCTGGTACGAGAAGCCGCTGCGCAAGTTCGAGCGGATGTTGGTCAGCCAGGTCGCCAACTTCCCGCGGAGCGCGAGCGCCTTCCGGCGCGGCACCTTCAATTGGTTGACCGAGAAGCTGTGGGTCAAGGCCGCGATCGTGAAGGAGCTGGGCGTCGCCCCGGCGCGCGTCCTGTTCTCCGACCACCACCAATCCCACGCCGCCAGCGCCTTCTACGCATCCCCCTACGCCGAGGCCGCCGTGCTCACGGTGGACGGCGTGGGCGAGTGGGCCACCACGTCGCTGTACCGCGGCGGGCCGGGCGGCCTCGAGCTGTTGGGGGAGGTGTTGTTCCCCGACAGCATCGGCCTCGTCTACTCGGCGTTCACCGCCTACCTCGGCTTCCAGGTCAACGACGGCGAGTACAAGGTCATGGGCATGGCCGCGTACGGCGAGCCCCGCTTCGTCGACGAGGTGCGCAAGGTGCTGCGCCCCCGCGAGGATGGCGCCTTCGACGTCGACCTCTCCTACGTCAGCTACCACTGGAGCGCCGACCAGAGCTACACCCGCCGCCTGGAGGAGCTCCTCGGCCCCGCCCGCTTCCCGGGCAGCGGGTTCGACCCCACCACCGCCGAGGGCAAGCGCTACGCCGACATCGCCGCGAGCGTCCAACGTGTCACGGAGGACGCGTTGGTCGCCATCGCGAACGTGCTCCACGCCCGCACCGGCCTCGACACCCTCTGCCTCGCCGGCGGTGTGGCGCTCAACAGCGTGGCAAACCGCGCTCTCCTGACACGCGGCCCCTTCGCGCGCCTGTTCGTCCAACCCGCCGCGGGGGACGCCGGCGGCGCGATGGGCGCGGCGCTCTGGACGTGGCACGAGGTCATGGGCAACCCCCGCACCCTCGACACCCCCGTGCTCCCGGGGCCCGGCCTCGGCCAGGCGTGGGACGACGCCACCATCGGCGCCCTCCTCACCGACCTGCGCGTCAAGCACGAGGTCCTCGCCCCCGACACCGTCGCCGTGCGCGCCGCCGCCGACATCGTGGAGGGGCGCGTGCTCGGGTGGGTGCAGGGGCGCTTCGAGTGGGGCCCTCGCGCGCTCGGCCACCGCTCCATCCTCGCGGATCCCCGCCGCGCCGACATGAAGGACCGCATCAACGCCCGCATCAAGTACCGCGAGCTGTTCCGCCCCTTCGCGCCGTCCGTGTGCGCTGGCGCCGAGGGCCGCTACTTCGACGTGCCGCCCGGCGGCGAACAGTTGGCCGAGTGGATGTTGCTCGTGGCGCCGGTCACCACCGACGACTTCCCCGCCACCACCCACGCCGACGGCACCGCCCGCCTGCATGTCGTCCACGCGGCGGCCAACCCCCTCTACCACGCCCTCCTCACCGAGGTGGGCCGCCTCACCGGCCACCCCGTCGTGCTGAACACCTCCTTCAACCTCAAGGGTGAGCCCATCGTGTCCTCCCCGGTCCAGGCCCTCGCCACCTTCTTCCGCAGCGGCCTCGACGTGTTGTACCTGGGCGCCCACCGCGTCGAGCAGACCGGCAGCTACGATGGCTGACCGCCTCCAGACCTTCCTCGTGCGGCTCGGCGTGTTCGGCGAGCTGTGGCGCATGGCCGCGCGTAGCAAGCGGTGGTGGCTCGTGCCGATGATGGTCGTGCTGGTGCTGCTGGGCCTGGTGTTGACGGGGTTACAAGCCGTGCCGTACCTCTCGCCGTTCATCTACGCGGTGTTGTAGCTACATCACCGAGTAGGTCAGGCTCCGCAGCGGCGCGCTGTCCGCGAGCGCGAGGGCGAGGCCCGCGAGCAGGATCAGCACGATGGGGACGATCCACCACGGGCGGGTGGCGCGGAGGAGCTGGGAAGGGGTGGGGCGGGGAGGCGGGATGTCGGTCATGGGGCCGTCGTGGCGGAGGGTGTGGAAGATAACACATGCCTGCGGGCGGAAGGAACCCTTGGGCGGCCCGGCGGCCCCGAGCGGCCGCCGTCGCGCTCCTCCGGGCGCGCTTCGCTTGGTCCCGCCCCGGGCGGCGGGGACCGGCCGCCCGGAGCGGCCGCCCTCCGGATCGCTGCCGCGGGGGAGGCGTGGCGGACGATCGGCCCTCGGTGACCGTCCGCCGCGCCCCGCGCCCGCCGCGATCCTTCCGTGGTACCCTCTGCAGCATGGCGACCCCGCGAGACGACGGACGCGCTCCCGGCGCGGTGAACGCGCTCCGGCGCGGGGCCTTTGCGTTGGTCCCGCTGCTGGCGCTCCTGCTCGGCGGGGAGGCGATGACGCGCGTGGCCGGGGGCCCTGAGTGCGCCGCGATCGCGCCGGCCGCCACGGGCTGGGACACGATGATGGCCGACGCCCGCTACCTCTGGAAGCTCGAGCCGGACCGGGTGCTCGTGTCGCCGCAGGGCAGCGCGCGCGCCAACGCCGTGGGGCTGCGGACCGCGCTCCTGCCGAGCGACACGAAGGCGCCCGAGGAGCGGCGGCTCGTGCTCACCGGCGACTCGTCGGTGTACGGGTGGGGCCTGCCGGACGGGCAGACCTACGCCGACCAGCTCCAGGCCGAGCTCAACCTCGGCATCGTCGGCGCGCGGGTGTCGGTGGTGAACCTCGGGGTGCCCGGCTACTCGACGGAGCAGTCGCTCCGCCAGCTCGAGGACGTGGGGTGGGACTACGCGCCCGACCTCCTGTTGGTCCACAACATCTTCTCCGACTGTAACATCGACGCCTTCCAGGATCGCGCGGCCCTCGCGCTCGCGACGCCTGAGTCCTCCGCCGCGTACCGGGCGCTGCACCGCTCGCGGCTGTTCTGCGCGGCCTACATGCCGATCGCGCGCGCCCGCGCCACGTTCATGCAGGAACCAAACCGGGTGCTGATGCCGGGCCGCCCCGCCGGCGCGAACGCCGCGATGGCGCTGGAGAAGATCGACCAGGTGATCGACCTGTCCCGCGTGCCGCTCGGCGACTACCTCGCAAACCTCGACGCCATGCGCGCGGGCGCCTCGGCGCACGGCGCCGCGATGGTGCTCGCGCCGCTCGCGCAGGAGTGGGACGCCGGGGTGTGGAACTTGCCGGGCACGCCCCCGCCCACTGAGGGGCAGGTGTTGCCGTGGCATCCGTACCGCGAAGCGCAGGCGACGTGGGGCGCCGTCAATGGCGTGGGCCGCATCGACATCCCGGGGGCGTTCGCGGCGGCACCGGGTGACCCGGCGGACCTCTTCATCGACAACATCCACCCCTCGACCTGGGGGGCTCGGGTGATGACATGTGTTGTGGCGACGTACCTCCGCGCGCACCCCGACGTCCTCGGCCTCAGCGCGGCGCAGCTCCCCGCGCGCACCTGCACGCCGGTGCCGCCGCCCGCCTCTGCCCACCGCGCCCGGCCGGGTCAACGCCCACAGGGCGTGCCCCAGGGCCCGCCTCCCAACGGCGCGCCTCCCAACGGCGCGCCTCCCACCGGTGCCAACTCCCCGCCGCAGGGCCCCGCCGTGCCCGAGGGGCCGCCGATCCCGCCGTAAGGCTCACCCAAACAACGCCGTGAGCGGCCGCGCCCCCGGCAGCCACGCCTCGGGATCCAGGTCGAACCCCGCGAGGAGGCCGGCGACGAGCCGCGCGCTGGTGAGGCGCTCGCCGGTGGCAGAGGGGGCGCCGGTGGCGAGGTCGATTGGCATGCCGACGAATTGGTCGTTGGTGGCGCCGAGGGTGCGCCCGCCGGCGATGCCGCCGCCGAGGAGCACCGCGCTGGTGTAGGGCCAGTGATCCTTGCCCGCAGCCGCGTTGAGCACGGGGGAGCGGCTCATCTCGGAGCCGACGAGCACCACCGTCTCGTCGAGAAGGGAGCCCTCGACGCCGGGGGCCGCGGCGAGGGCGTCGAGCAGCTTCAGGAGGTTCGCGAAGCTGTACTCCCAGGCTTGGTCCTGGAAGAGGTTGTTGTCGGCGTGGGAGTCCCAGCTTGCCCCTGAGGCCCGCGGGGCGCGGATCGTGACGGCGCGGGAGAGGCCCTTCTGGAGGAGGGTGACCGCGAGGTCGATCTGGGACTGGGCGGGATCGGCGTCGTCCGTCGGCAAGGCGCCCGCTTCGGCGCGGAGGACGCCGAGGCGGTCGAGGCCGTCGCGCCAGCCGCGGAGCTGGGGGCGCTCGCGGGCGGCGAGGAGGCGGTCGCCCTCGTCGGCGAGCCAGGCGGCGATGGCGGCCTCCTGGCTTGGATCGGCGGCGAGGTCGGCGGGGAGCGTGTCGCGGAGGATGCCGGAGAAGGTGGCGTTGACATCGGACACGATGCCGCCGCGCGCGCCGGGGAAACGTGGGCCGGAGAGGACGGCGTGGGGGACGGCGAGGCCCGAGCCAGTCTCGCTCGCGACGATGGCGCAGAGGTCGGTGCCGCGCTCGCTGAGGGCGCCCGTGAGCATGAGGCGGGTGCAGGCGTCGTGGCTGATCGAGTCGACGGCGATGCCGTTGATCACGATGGAGCGGGCCCCGTAGGCGTCGAAGAAGCGGCGCACGGCGGGGCGGCTGGCGGCGTCGGCCCAGGTGATGTCACCGGTGGTGGCGGGCTCGGCGTCGGGGTCGTTCGCGATGCTGCCACCAAAATGGGGATCGAGGGCGAAGGTGGTGTCCCAGCCGCCGCTGTTCCACCACACGAGCAGGTTGCGACCGGACCCGGCGCGCGCCGCGCCGCTGCGAACGAGCGCGGCGGCAGCGAGGCCGAGGCCGCCGGCGAGGACCCCACGGCGGGACGGCGGCCTCACAGGGGCTCCCACAGGAGGACGCCGGCGTTGGCGTGTTGGCCGTCGGCGAGGGGGAAGGCGGGCAGGTCGAAACCCTGGGGCATCGAGCTGAATTGGCGCACGTCGAAGACGGCGCCCTCGGGGTCGGCGAAGTCACCCACGTCGGCGAAGCGCCGCGCGTCCACCCCGCGGGCGGCGGAGATCGTGTAGGAGATCTCGGCGCCCGTCTCCGCCTCGAACCCCGCGATGGAGCGCATGTCCGGCCCCAGCAGGCGGCCGTCGGGCGCGGGGTCGGCGCTCTGGGTGAAGCGCCAGGTCTCCTCCCGCACGAAGGGGCCGTCGGGTGTGTCGTGCGTGCGCGTGGTGACGACGTCCCACGCTTCGAGGTCGGCGAGGACACGGAGGGGAGGGTCCCAGGTGTCGACGAACAAGGTGGCGCCGTCCTCGTCGTAGCGGGCGCGCTCGACCAGCCACGCCTCGGTGTCGGTCACGGTGTACCGTTCGGCCGCCATCACGCCCGTGGCGGTGGTGACACCCAAGCCGATGCGGGTCGCAGTCAGGGTGAGGCCCTCGGGGAAGTCGTCCTCGACCGTCACGTCGTTCCACACCTCCCAGGACCCCCCGTACACGCGCTCGGGGGGCGCCGCCGTCGGGAGCGGAACGCCCTCGCCGGGGGCATCACAGTCCAGCCACGCCAGGAACCGCGCGGTCTCGGCCTCGCTCGGGCTGCCGGTCGGCGGCATGGAGCCCCGCTCGATCGCGGCCCTCGCGGCGGGGAGGTTGGCGCGGACGCCGTCGAGATCCGCGAGGTGGAGCCCCACCGGCGCCCCGTAGCGCGCCCCTTCGCCGAGCCGCGCGGAGTGACACGACGCGCACCAGGTCGTGACGAAGGGCGCGCCCACGGTGTCCCAGTCGCCGCACGCCGCGGCCTCCTCGTCGGGCGTGGCCGGCGCGGAGGTGTCACACGCGAGGAGGGCGAGGAGGAGCATCAGTAGATCCGGCTCGCGGGGTGGCGGACGAGGGCCTGGAGCACGACGGCGCCGGCCTCGCCGGGGGTGTCCCCCGCGCCCGCCCAGAGGGTGAGGAGGCCGTCCACCCGCGGGTCGTCCGTCGCCACGGGCTCGCTGAGGAAGCGGCTGGCCCACGTCGTGAGCTGGGCGCGCACGTCCTCCTCGGAGGGCTCGGCCGCAGCGGGGTCGATGACGGTCCACAACACGCGCTCGCCCGCGGGCCGCGCGGCGTCCTCCGCCAGTGCCCCGGCGGCGACACGCCCCGCCCACGTCATCAAGACATGGCTGCCGAGGCCGACCTCTCGGTTGCGGAGCAGCACCTCCGTGTCATCGGTGCCCCCGCCCAGCGTCCGCATGTCGCCGTCCCACGACAGCGGCATCCAGCCGCCGGCCGTGGTCGTGGCGGGGTCCCACCCCGTCAGGTCGGCGAGCGTGGTGTGGAGCTGCTCGGTGGTGAGCACCCGCTCCTCGTCGGCGCGGTAGGCCTCGGACGCCACGATCCGCGCGACGAGCGGCCGCATCTGCAGGCCGTCCTCCTCGACGAAGCTGCGGGTCCAGGCCTCGAGCTGCGCGTCGTCCACCGCGTGGCCGATCAGGCCCTCTGCCACGCGGCGCACCGAGCACGACGCGAACCGCGGATCCGCCGCGATGAAGCCGCCGAGATCCGTGAGGTCGTTGCCGGGGTTTCCGTACCAGGCGGCGGGGGTCGAGGCCTGGTACCAGTCCGCGGTCCATTGGCTGTACACGCGCAGCTCTGCCGCGGGTTGGGACACCGCGCGGTCGGCGAAGCCGCCGAAGAAGCTGGCGAGGGGGTCGAGGCCGGCGTGGCAGGCGATGCAGGTGGGCTCGGTGCGGACGGCCTCGGCGAGCACGGCGAGCGACTCCGCCGGGATGTCCGCGGCGAAGGCGGTCTCCCGCGCGAGGAAGTCGCTGCACGCGAAGATGCGCGACACCGCGTTGGCGCGGCGGCGGTTGAGGTTGGTGCGGTCGCCGTCGTACACCAGCCAGAGGGCGTCGATCGACAACATGCCGGCCATCGGCCGCCCGTCGTCTGGCGTGTATTGGATCCACTCGGCGCTGCCCGACGCCTCGGCGTCCCAGAAGCGGGCGAGTGTGTCGTTCCACGGCACGGTGGGCGCGGTGACGATGTCGCTGAAGGGGCGGTCCTCGTCCACCACCCCGCGCACGACCTCGAGCGCGTTCCACCCGAGGTCCCGGGCCTCGGCGTCCGTCGGGAGGAGGTCACGGTAGGGCGGATCCTGGAAGAACGCCGCGGTGTGGAGGGCGTCGTTCCAGATCCACGCGACGCGGGTGCCCAGCCGATCGTCCGCGAGGTAGCCCTCGACCAGCGCGGCCGTGGCTTCGGGATCGGCGTCCACGGCCTCGAGGTCCTCCACGTCGGGGCGCACGCCGCGCACGTCGAGCGAGACGCGGGTGAGCCACGCGCGGGGGGAGACGAGCGCCATGGGCGCGGGGGTGGGATCGGCCTCGGACTCGGGCGCCGCGCCGCCGCAGCCCGCGAGGGCGAGCAGCGGGAGCAGAGAGCCGAGGCGCGCGCGCGACATTCCCCCAGAATATCAGGGTGTCGGCGCCGCGGTGGGTCGGAAGTCGTAGCCGGTGCGCTGGAGGAGCTCGATGAAGGCGGGGTCGTGGAGGAGCTCGGTGGGGGCGGCGCGGCCGGCGCGGGCGGCGCGGAAGCCCTCCCAACGCGCGCGCAGTCCGGCCTCGATGTCGGGGTGGTCGGCGGCGACGTTCGTGGTCTGGAGCGGATCGTTCACGAGGTGGTAGAGCTGGGCTTCGAGCGCCCCGGCGCGCAACCCCGGGGTCGGCGGCCCGGACGCGGACGCCGGCGGCTGGAGGAGGAGGGCCCAGGGCGGCGAGATCAGCGCGCCGCGGAGGCTCTCGGGGCGGTCGAGGAGGACGCCGCCTTCGACGAGGGTGGTGCTGCGTACACTGGCTGCCGCGCCGCGGAGGACGGGGGCGAGCGAGACGCCGTCGATGCCGGCGGGGGCGGGCACGCCCACCAACTCCGCGAGGGTAGGGAACAGGTCGACGTGGCTCGCGAGGGCGGCGGTGGCGGCGCCGTCCTGCGCGCCGGGGGCGTCGATGAGGAGGGGGACGTGGACCACGGGGTCGAAGTAGGAGATGCCGTGGATCCGCTCGTCGTGCTCGTTGAGGGACTCGCCGTGGTCCGCGACGACGACGACGATCGTGCGGTCGCGACGGCCCCGCGCGTCCACGGCGGCGAGGAGCTCGCCCAGGCCGGCGTCCATGCGGGCCACGGCCTCGGCGTAGGTGTCGCGCCACACGGCGGCCCCCGCGGCCCCGCCCGCCTCCAGGGCCACGGCGACGGGGTCCTTCCCGATGATGTGGCCCTGGCCGCCGCCGTCGAGCCCTTCGGCCCAGAGCGCGGCGCGTACGCCCGTCGGGTCTCCCCCGGCCGTCGGGGGGGCGACGACGTAGGGGTAGTGGGCGTTGCGGTCGTGGTACACCGCGAGCAGGGGGCGGTCGGTGGGCTGGGCGCGGATCCAGTCGGCGGCGTTGCGGGCGGCGGGCGCGGCGTCCCCGCCGGTGGTGGTGTGGCGGCCGTCGGGCGTTCCGTTGGGCGCCGTGCTGACACGGAAACGCTGGAAGCCGCGATCGAGGCCGAACTCAGGGCGGAAGCCGGAGGGGGCGTCCGTGGTGAACGCGCCGGTGGTGTAGCCGTAGTAGCCGAAGACCTCCGCCAGGAGCGGCACGCCGGTGCCGATGCCGCGGTCCCAATTCAGGACGCCGGTGGTGCTCGGGAATTGCCCCGTGAACACGGAGGTGAGGCTTGGCAGCGTGAAGTTGGAGGCGGCGTAGGCGGCGTCGAAGCGCATGCCGGCGGCGGCGAGGCGGTCGAGGTTGGGCGTGAGCCCGGCGGTGGAGCCGTAGCTGCCGAGGTGGTCGCGGCGGAGCGAGCACACGGTGATGACGACGACATCGCAGCCCACACAGGTGGCGCCCGCCGGGGCGTCCGTGACGGGGCGGGCGTCTGTCGGGGCGGGGCGGGTGAGGTCGACCTCGCCGAACGCGAGCGGGTTGCCGTTGGCGCCGCCGCGGGGGCCGCCGGGGCCGGGCGGGGGGCCGGGCGCGCCGGGCGGGGGCGGGTT
>CAJBVW010000162.1 GCA_903959175.1 uncultured Pseudomonadota bacterium | reverse complement strand
GCGAGGAGCGCGGCGGTGCCGGCGAGGGCGAGGCGGACGAGGATGCGGTGTTGCACGCCGCGACTGTAGGCGAGGCCGGGCGCGGCTGCAAGGAGGGCGGGGGTGGTGGCGGGGGTGAGCGGCGCGAGGGGGTCGGGCGGGGTGTCCGTGAACGTGAAGAAGCGCCACGCGCGTCGGGCGACGAGGAGGCCGCTGATCACGAGGCCGAGTTCCTCGGGGGCCGCCGTCCCGATCACCCCCCCGCCCACACCTTCGCGCGCGCCCCAAGGGGCCGCTCCGCCTCGATCGTCCGGGCGAGGGCGAGCAGCGTCGCCTCGCTCCCGGCGGGCCCGCCGAGCTGGGCGCCGATCGGCGTCCCGAGCGGGTGCAGGCCCACCGGCACGGAGAGCGCGGGCATCCCCGTGACGTTGAACGGCGCGGTCCACACGCCGAGGAGCGCGGCGCGGCGGAAGTAGGCCTCGCCGTCCTCGCGCGGGTAGGCGTCGACCGCCGGCGGCGGCACCCCGACGGTGGGCGTGAGCACAACGTCGCACGCCTCGAGCCACGCGCCCCAACGCTCGGTCAGCTCGGCCTGGCGACGGCGCACGAACGCCACGTCGAGCTTCCGCCCGGCCTCGGCGAGCCAGCGCGTGACCGGCTCGGCGCGGCGGGGCCGGAGGAGCCCGATCGCGCCGATCAGGTGCTGCCAGATGGGCAGGAACTCGTCGACGTCGCCGAGCGCGGCGCTGCCCAGCTCGACGTGGTGGCCCGCCGCGGAGAGCAGCCGGCCCGTGTCCTCGATCGCGGCGCGTACGTGCGGATCCGTCTCGAGGAGCGACACGTCGAGGAGCATCCGGATCCGCAAGGGGCCGGTCTTCGCCGCGGGGACGGGCGCGCCCTGAACGCGCAACATCGCCTCGGCGTCCTCGACGTTCCGCGTGAGCGCGCCGCAGGTGTAGATGACGCCCGGGTCCTTGATCCCCAGGTTGTTCGGGATCACGCCGCGGCCCGCCTTGAGGCCCACGAGCCCGCAGAACGACGCCGGGATGCGGATCGACCCGCCCCCGTCGCTCCCGTGGGCCACCGGCACGAGCCCCGCCGCCACCGCCGCGCCCGCGCCGCCGCTCGACCCGCCCGGCGTGCGGCCCGGGTCCCACGGGTTGCGCGTGGGCGGCCGGCCCACGGGCTCGGTGATCGGCACGACGCCGAGCTCGGAGGTGGCGGTCTTCCCGAGGATGACGAAGCCGGCGGCGCGCAGGCGCGACACGCTCACGTCGTCCATCGGCGACCAGATCGCCGGCATGCCCGACCCGCCGAAGCGCGTGGTGCGAAAACGAACGAAGTTCAGGTCCTTGACGGCGATCGGCACGCCGTGGAAGGGCGCGTCTGCCCCCTGCGGGTCAACCCTCCGCGCGTCCTTCTTCCGCGCGTCCTTGAGCGCCGGCGCGCCGTGGACCTCCACAAACGCGGCGAGCTCCGGATCGCGGGCCGTGATGCGGTCGAGGCAGGTGCGGACGGCCTCCTCGCTGCTGACCTCGCGGGAGCGGATGGCGCGGGCGAGGGCGACGGCGCCGATGTCGATCGGATGCATGGGCGTCGGGCTAACGCGGAGGCGAGTGGGTGGGCGACGGATGTCGGGGCGACCGACGTGGGGCGCGGTGCCTCGGCGCCGAGTCACTGCGGGTACGTGAGGGCGGGGCGGCGCCGACCGCGCCCGCTGGGAACTCACGCGCGTGGTCGTCTTCGGCGCGCTCGAACGCGGGCGCCGGTTGGTTCGCGGCGGTGCTGTGGGTAGATGTCTGGTTCCTGCGCCTTGATGTGGATGTACGTGCTCGCCGACCCCGCGCGCACCCGCCGGCACTGGCTCCTGTGGACGGCCCTGCCGCCGCTGGTCCTGCTCGGCACCGCGAGCGTGGCCACCCTGGGCGGCGCGCTGGCGCTGAACACCGTCTACTACCACTGGCAATCCTGGCACTACACACGCCAGAGTCATGGCATCGCGCGCGCCTACCAACGGAGCGGGCGTCGCGGCGATGGCGCTGCTCGCGGCGTGGGTGGCGCGCCGGCTCCGGGGCACCCGGGATCACGCCGGGCACGCCGCGTTCGTGCTCTCGCGCGTGGTGGGTGGGCGCCACCCTGGTGCTCCACCAGTCGGTGAACTTCCATCACTACGTGGTGGACGCGGTGATCTGGAAGCGGGGAGCCGCCCCGGCGCGGGCGGCCGCGTGAGCGCGCCCGCAGCGCTGAGGCACCGCGTCGTAAGCTAAACACGCACGCAAGCGCCGCGCGAGGGGGCGTCACCCGAAGGGCGGAGACCGGCGCGCGTGGGCCGCCGCGACCACGTGGTCGAGGGGGCCCACGCGGACCGGGCTCCGTCGGGCGGCCGCCGCCCGATAGCACCCGGTCGGCACCAGCCGACGCGCCCCCCCGAACCGCCCACGGTCGCGGCGCCACCGTCGTCGCCGCTGACGCCGCGCGGGCCGGCTGCCCCCCGTCCGGGGGCTTGACAGACTAATCACAAGCCGATTCGTGGCGCACTCGCTCGACAATTCCGTTCGGCTCCCTCGCACCACGCCGCACCGCCGTGGGGCCCGGCGGAGGGCGGTACGATTCGTCGGCTCATGGCGCCGCCCCTCGCACCCCCTCGGATCGCGCCCCCGGCGCCCCCCCCAGAGTCGCGCGCATGGCGGATCGTCGCGACACTCGTAGTGTTCGCAGCGGTGTTCGCAGGGTCGCTCGTGGTGCGTTCGCGCGAGCATCCCGACTGGACCCCGAGCGGCTCGGACTGGGACCAGTGGTACACCTCCGCGCTCGCGCTCACCGCGCCCATGCCCTTCCCGCAGATGCGATGGCCGCTGAACGCCTGGGTGATCCTCGGGGTCGACACGCTGGGGCCAGGCCCGCTGCATGTGTCGGCGGTGCTCGCCAGCCTCGCGGTCACCGCGCTCGGGGCCGCCGGGGCTGCGCGCCTCGGCTTGCGGCTGTTGCCCGCGCCGGCGGCGCTCACCGCGGTGGCGCTGGCGTACGCCCACCCGCGGGTGGCCACCCTCGCCGGCGGCATCGGCCCCTACCCGCTCTGGGCGGCGGCGGCCGTGTGCACCGTCGCCGCGCTCGTGGAGGCCCTCGCCACCGGGAGCTTGGTGTGGTGGGCGGCGTGCGGGCTCGGCTGGGCGGCGGGGATGGCATCCATCGAGAAGGGCGTCGGCATCGGGCTGGCCTTGGGCGCGCTGCTCGGCCTGGTCGCTGCGGTCGGGCTCCTCCGTGGGCCGGCCGCCCAGCGCCGCGCCGCGTGGCGCCCCCTCGTGGCGTTCGCGCTCCCCGTCGCCGCGCTCGTCCTCGCCTACGCGACGTTCACCGTCCCGCTTTGGTCGCTGGACGACATGATCCACCTGTCGCTCGCCCCCACCTCGGGCGTCGCGAGGGCCCAGCCGCCCGGGACGAGCGGCTGGGTGTTCGGGCAGCGGATGGACCCGATCACGCTGTGGAACACGCTGCAGCTCGCGCGGTCGAACACCGGGGCGATGGCGACGATCGGGATCGAGCCGCTCGGCGGGCTCCGGGTCCCGGACGGGGTCCTGCGCGGCGCCGTGGTGCTCGGCGCGATCACGGCGGTCGTGGCGGGGGGTGCGGCGACGCGACGCCTCCTGGCGCGGAGCGGGGGCCGCCACGAGGCCGGCGCCGAAGGGACGACGCGCGAGAACCCGGGCATCGGCAGCGCCGCCCCCATCGCGGCCGGGTGGGCCGGCGTCGGGGTGATCCTCCTCGCGACGATCCCCGCCGCCCTCACCACCGCCGTACCGCAGGTGCGCTTCCTGCTGCCGGCGTTCCTGGTCGGCCCGCTCCTGCTCTTCGCCCCGTTCGCGCTCCTGCCGCGCCGGGCCGCCTGGCTCGCGCTGCTGGCGCTCCCCCTCTGCCTGCACCCGCGCTCCCCGTGGGCCGGCTCCTTCTGGTTCGCGCCAGCGTCCGACGCCCGGCCCTCCCTGATCGACGACGCCCTGTTCGTCAGGGTGTACCGGGACCTCGAGCGGCTCGCCCCCGGCGTGCCGATCGACGTCGCCGCGCCGCGCACCGGCGGCCTGTTCCTCCTCGGCGAGCGCGGCGGCGACCCGCTCCCCCGCCCGGACCTCACCGGAGTGAAGCTCACGCCGGAGCGCGGGATCGTGTTCGTCGTGACCGGCGCCAACTTCGCGGTCGGCGCGCCCGCCACCAATCTCCCCGTCGCGCCGGGCGCCGCCGACCTGACCGGGCGCACCGTGCTCGCCACATGGGGCACGCCCGACGGCGCCCTCGTCTACCTCGGGCCGGTGGCGCCCTGAGCGGGCGCACCGTCATCTTCGGGGCGGGACCCGCCGGCCTCGCCGCCGCCTACACGCTGGCGCGCGCGGGCGAGGCCCCGCTCGTCATCGAGCGGAGCGGCGTCGTGGGCGGCATCTCGCGCACGGTGGAGTTCGACGGCTACCGCTTCGACCTCGGCGGCCACCGCTTCTTCACGCGCTTCCCCGAGGTCCAGGCGCTCTGGGAGGAGGTGCTCGGCGGCGACTTCCTCGACCGGCCGCGCCTCTCCCGCATCCTCTACGACGGGCGCTTCTTCGACTACCCGCTCCGCCCCGCCAACGCGCTGCGCACCCTCGGCGCCCGTGAGAGCGTCGCCTGCATGGCGTCCTACGCCCGTGCCCGGGTGGCGCCCCGCGGCGACGAGGCCACGTTCGAGGGCTGGGTCCAGAACCGCTTCGGCACCCGGCTCTTCGACCGCTTCTTCCGCAGCTACACCGAGAAGGTGTGGGGCATCCCCACCGCCGAGATCGGCGCGGAGTGGGCGTCGCAGCGCATCAAGAACCTCGATCTCGGCGTGGCGGTGGCCCAGGCCCTGCGCCTCCGCCGGCGCGACACCGACGTCACCTCGCTGATCGAGCGCTTCCAGTACCCGCGCACCGGCCCCGGGCTCCTCTACGACCGGATGGCCGCCCGGGTGGTGGCAGACGGCGGCGAGGTGCGCTTCCGCGCGCCGCTGACCCGCGTGGAGCACGCCGGCGGGCGCGTCACCCGCGCGTGGACCGGCGAGACGCCGCTCAACGGCGCGGCGTTCCTCTCGTCCATGCCGCTCACCCACCTCGTCGAGGCCATGGATCCCCCCGCCCCCGAGGCCGTGCGCGCCGCCGCCCGCGCCCTGACGTTCCGCCACCTGCTCCTCGTCGGCGTCGTGGTCGACCGTCCCGAGCTGTTCCCGGACACCTGGATCTACGTGCACGACGCGCGCCTGCGCGTAGGCCGCATCCAGAACTTCGGGAACTGGTCGCCGTACATGGTCCCGGACACGACCAGCTCGGGCATCGGTATGGAGTACTTCTGCTCGGACGGCGACGCGTTGTGGACCGCCGACGACGAGACGCTGAGCCGCCTCGCCACCACCGAGCTCGCCGCCACCGGCCTTCTCGGGGCGGGGCGCGTGGTGCGGACGCACGTGGTGCGGGTGCCGCGCGCCTACCCGGTCTACCGGCGGGGCTACGAGGCGCACCTCGCGACGCTCGTGGGGTGGCTCCGCACGTTGACCAACCTCCAGCCAATCGGGCGATACGGCATGTTCAAGTACAATAATGCTGACCACTCGATCCTCACCGCGCTGCTCGCCGTCGAGAACCTGCGCGGCGCCGGTCACGACGTGTGGGCGGTCAACACGGACTCCGACTACCAGGAGATCCGGCGGGCTCCGGCGCCCGCGCGCGGGGGCGCATCCTGACGACACGGTGACGGACGGGCCTGCGGTTGGGGTTGCGACCGACGGTGGCCCGGCCGGAAGAAGCCGCGGTGGCCGAAGAAGCCGAAGTGGCCGACGCCGCGACGCGCGGCGCCTCGAGTCAGAGCTCCTCGCCGTCCAGCGTGAAGACCTCGGTACACTGCATCCCCCCTTCGCCGTCGCCCAGGCCCAGCTCCAGCGTGGCATCGATGCCGGTCTCCCCGTACACCCCCTCGAAGGTCCAGTAGGTGTCGAAGTCGCTGACGTACTCGTCGCAGCTGAAATCGTCCCCGGAGAGGGAGCACTCGAACGCCAGGTCGAAGTCGTACCAGTTGCCGACGATCCCCACTTCGGCCTGGCCGTCGGCCGTGAAGTCCGTCGACCCGTCGGCGGAGATCTCGAGGCCCATGCTTTCGAAGACCAGGACGAACCCGTCGCAGCCCCCGTCGGAGTCCGCGGACTCGAAGTTCCAGCGGCCCTCGAGCTCGCTCGCCTCCGTCACCTCGCCGTCGTCGCAGTCCGGCTCGTCCGGGAACTCGTCGTCCATCTGCGTGAGGCCCGTCTCACAGGCCTCGGCGCACTGCTCCGCCGTCGTCTCGTCCGTCCAGCACGTTCCGTCCGTCCCGTAGGTGCTCTGTACCGATGCGAGCGTGCCGGGATCCACCGACGCGAGGCAGTCGAGGTAGTCGGCGCAGACCGAGGCCTGGTCGACGCGGTCGTCCGTGACCGCGGGGGACGAGTCCTGGTCCGCGTCCTTGCCCGCGGCACACGCCAGGATCATCCCACCTACGAACACAACGGCGAACAAGCGCATGTAGCCTCCGGGCGCGAAATGTAGCAGCGGGCCGCGACGCGTGCCCATGGAAATCCGGTCGAGCCCGGAAGACGAAGAACGCCGCTCGTAACATATATGTGCCCGCAGCGCGCCCTGGGCGGAACGGACGCCGTCCCCATCCACGTGCCCATCGAGGTACAGCTCCCCGACGGCTCGCGCATGCGCTTCACCTCCCTGGACGGCCGCTGGGTCTCGGTGCACGCCGGCCGCCACAAGCGGGTGGTAGCGGACGCGCATGGCACCGCGGAGATCGAGCTCACACCCGCTCCCCAGCTCCGCTCACCGGTCGACGTACCAGCCCGTCACGATCCGCCCGTTGAGCGGCTGCACCGGGCGATAGTTGTAGTCGTACACCGCGTGGAACGCCGCGATGTCGGCGGACAACATGGGCAGCAGGGAACCCACCACGAAGAACTCGACCCCCTCGCTACAGGGCGGTGTGGTCAGCGAACCTCCATAGTGGAGCAGCGGCGTGCCCTTGCCGAAGCCGAACACCGCTCCCAGGTCGACCGACCCGCCGAGCGCGGTGGCCTCGTGGGACTCCGTGAGCGCCAACGCGTCCGGGAAGAGAAGCGCTCCCCCCGCGTCGAACACGCCGACGAGCCCGCTGACGTCGTCCGCATCGGCGAGCATTGCGACCACGGCGAGCTGCGTGGCGTCATCCTGGCGGGCGTGCACGAAGTGGATCTCGACGGCGGTGTGTTGGCCCTCGATGGTGTGCTCGCTTTGGCCGTGGAAGTGGAACTGGACCAGGTCGTAGACGTTTCCGTTCCACGTCAACGTGCTGCCCGCGTCGACCTCGTAGCGGATGTAGTACCCCGGGTTGTAGGCGTTGAGCGCAGTCTCGCCCGAGTAGCCCCACTCGGGCTCCGCGTCGGTGTCGGTGTCATCCGCGCCCGTGTCCGGCGTATCGGTGCAGGAGCAGGCGAGGAGGGAGAGGAGAGAGAGGAGAGAGAGGAGAGAGAGGAGAGAGAATGACACTGTGGCTCCACGGCGACACGTTCTTCGCTTGGGAAGGCTATCGGCGGCGTGACGCGCGCCGGCAATGCGAGGTCGAGCAGACGCCGTGGCGCCGGGCGCGAGCCGACCGTTTCACTCCGCCGTTGCGGGGGTGAACGTCGCCGAGCACCCCTCCGCCGCCAGGACGACCACGCCCGAACCCGGATCGCGCACCACCGCCCCACCCAGCGCGGGCGCTTCGCCGTTGTCGGCGTCGGAGAGCACGATCCCGAAGGTCTCGCTCCCGTCGATCACGGCGGCGAGATCGGTCGGCGCATCGTCCGCGTCGTCGTAGGTACAGACCCCCACCGTGTCGGCCCCGCCACCCACCGCGTAGTCGAGGCAGGTGGAGCCGAACCATGCGGTCGCGCTGCAGCTCGCGGTGATGAGGGTGAAGTCGAGCTCGGCCGCGTGTGCGGCGCCGACCAGAAGCAGAAGCAGGTGCATGGTGCGCTCCGATGGTGTCGGGGAGTCCGACTCCCCCAACCTACGCGTTGCCCTAGACGCAAGGTTGACGCAACTTGACGCAAGGGGCCGGAGCCGCGTCCGGTGGCGGCGGAGCCCGCCTACACGCGTCGGCCGCCTGACGCGGACCCCATCTGGTTCGCGCGAGGGGGCGTCACCCGAAGGGCGGAGACCGGCGCTTGGGCCGGGCTCCGTCGGGCGGCCGCCGCCCGATAGCACCCGGCCGGCGCAGCCGGCGCGCCCCGTCGGGACCGCCGCCGCGCGTGGCGGCCGTTCGGCCCGGATGAGGGCTCATCCTCGACGAACGGCGCCGACGCCACCGGGCGCGCGGATGATTTACCAGCCCACGCCGTTTAGAACCAAACGCACGCGGCCGGGCTCAGGAAGTTGAGGTCCGTGACCTCTTCGCCCGCCCAGTAGCCCGCCGCGGCGGCGTAGCCGTAGTTGTACCAATCGGCGTCCCCAGATTCGCGCAAGCGGATCTCGTAGGCAGCCGTGAAGGTCTGGTAGCTGAAGTAGACCGACTCCGAACACGTCGTGTGCGCGCGATCCACGATCGCGGTGAGGGTGTAGCCGATGTCGCAATCGGCGCAGTACTGCACGGGGTCCGGTCCGCCTGACGCGGACCATGTGACCTCGCAGTCGGCCCCGCCCGCGGCCGCCCATGTGTCGTTGGCGTAGAGCGTCCAGCGAAGGGTGCCGCTCCAGCCATCGGTGCGGTCTCCGGCGAACGTGCCCCACCAGTAGCCCTTGGCGCCGGCCCGGGTCTCCCCGTAGTACGACGCGCACGCGGAGACGTCCG
>CAJBVW010000161.1 GCA_903959175.1 uncultured Pseudomonadota bacterium | reverse complement strand
TACAGCGGGACCGAGATCAAGATCGACGGTGACGACCGGCTCATCCTCAAAGAGGACGACGTTCTCGGCATCGTGGAGTAGTTCCGCAAGCGCGTTTTCCTTCCAGCGCACCGGCCGCACCCGCGAGCCCGACGATGCGCACCACCAGCATATCTCAGGAGTTCCACATGGCAGCGAAGCAGATCCTCTTCGACGTCAACGCCCGCAACAAGATCCTCGCCGGCGTCGACACGCTCGCGAACGCGGTGAAGGTGACCCTCGGCCCCAAGGGCCGGAATGTCGTGATCGAGAAGTCCTGGGGCGCCCCCGTGGTGACCAAGGACGGCGTCACGGTCGCCAAGGAAGTCGAGCTCGAAGACAAGTTCGAGAACATGGGCGCGCAGATGGTCAAGGAGGTCGCCTCCAAGACCTCCGACGTCGCCGGTGACGGCACGACCACCGCCACCGTCCTCGCCCAGGCCATCTTCCGCGCCGGCGTCAAGCTCGTCGCGGCCGGCCACAACCCGATGGACCTCAAGCGCGGCATCGACAAGTCCGTCGCCGCCATCGTGGAAGACCTCAAGACCCAGTCCCGCCCCGTCGCGGACCAGCGCGAGATCGCGCAGGTCGGCACGATCAGCGCCAACGGCGACGAGGAGATCGGCCGCATCATCTCCAACGCCATGGACAAGGTCGGCAAGGAAGGCGTGATCACGGTCGAGGAGAACAAGGGCCTTGAGACCGAGCTCAAGACGGTCGACGGCATGCAGTTCGACCGCGGCTACATCAGCCCCTACTTCGTGACGGACACCGAGCGGATGGAGGCCACCTTCGAGGAGCCCTACATCCTCATCCACGAGAAGAAGCTCTCCTCGATGCGCGAGCTCATCAAGCTCCTCGAGAAGGTGCACGCCGCCGGCAAGCCCATCGTCATCCTCGCGGAAGACGTCGAGGGCGAGGCGCTCTCCACGCTCGTCGTGAACAAGCTCCGTGGCACCCTCCAGGTCGTGGCCGTCAAGGCCCCCGGCTTCGGTGACCGCCGCAAGCAGATGCTCGAGGACATCGCCACCCTCACCGGCGGCCGCCTCATCGCGGAAGAGCTCGGCCTCAAGCTCGAGAGCCTCGGCCTCACCGACCTCGGCCGGGCGAAGCGCGTCTCGATCACGAAGGACAACACCACCATCATCGACGGCTTCGGCACCGCGGACGCCATCAAGGCCCGCATCAGCCAGCTCAAGTCGCAGATCGAGGAGACCACCTCGGACTACGACCGCGAGAAGCTCCAGGAGCGCCTCGCCAAGCTGGCCGGCGGCGTCGCGGTGATCCGCGTCGGCGCGGCCACCGAGATCGAGATGAAGGAGAAGAAGGCCCGCGTCGAGGACGCCCTTCACGCCACGCGCGCCGCCGTCGAGGAAGGCGTCCTTCCCGGTGGTGGTGTGGCCCTCGTCCGCGCCCAGCGCGCCCTCGCCAACATCGACGCGCCGGGCGACCAGCGCTTCGGTGTCGAGATCGTGCGCCGCGCCGTCGAGGAACCCCTCCGCGCGATCGTCGTGAACGCGGGCGGCGAGCCCTCCATCACGCTCGAGAACGTCCGCAACGGCACCGGCGGCTACGGCTTCAACGCCGCCACCGGCGTCTTCGAGGACCTCTACGCGGCCGGCGTCATCGACCCCACGAAGGTCACCCGCGCCGCCCTCGAGAACGCGGGCTCCGTCGCGGGCCTGCTCCTCACGACCGAGGCGATGATCGCCGAGTACGTCGACGACAGTGACAACGGCGGCGGCGGCGGGCACTCCCACTAGCCGCGTCGGGGCCTCCTCGCGGGGGCCCCACACGTCCGATCAGCGAGACCCTCGCTCCGCACACGCGGGGCGGGGGTCTCGTCCTTTTGGGCGGGGCGCCCTGCCTACGGAGCGGGCGGCGCGGGAGCGGCGGGCGCGGGAGCGGGTGCCGGGGCGG
>CAJBVW010000160.1 GCA_903959175.1 uncultured Pseudomonadota bacterium | reverse complement strand
GGCCGGGCGGGCCGGGCGGGCCGCGGGGGGGCTACGGTGGGGGCGGGAGCCGTCCGTCCGCGCCGCAGATGCGCTCCTCGGCGCCGGCGGTGTCCAAGCAGCCGGACGGCATGATGGCGGACGCGCTGAAGAAGGCGCTCGGCCGGGGCTGAGCAGCCGAATGCGTGCCGCCGGGGCGCCGTGGGCCGCGAAGAGCGGATTAGATCCAGGGTTGATGCGCTCCTCCGCGACATGATCGGCCGCCCCGTCGAGCCACGCTTCGGCGTGGACGAACCCGTGTTCCTCCGGGCGATCGGCGCGCTCCTCGGCCCCCCGCTCCTCGCGGGGAACCGTGTGACGACGCTCGTCAACGGCGACGGCTTCTACCCGGCCATGCTCGAGGCGATCCGCGCGGCCGAACGCTCGATCACGCTCGAAACCTACATGATGCTCGGCGGCGACATCGCCGACCGCTTCGTCGAGGCGCTGGCGGAGCGCGCGCGAACCGGGGTCCGCGTCCATGTGACGCTCGACTGGTTCGGGAGCCGCCAGTTCGACCGGGCGCGGCAGGCGCGCATGCGGGACGCCGGGGTCGAGCTCGCCTTCTACCGGTCGCCCACCTGGGGCAACTTACGGCGGATCGACCAGCGCACCCACCGCAAGATCCTCGTGGTGGACGGCCGCGTCGGCTTCACCGGCGGCATGGGCATCCGCGACGTGTGGATGGGGGACGCCCAGGGCCCGGGCCATTGGCGCGACACCGCCGTGCGCGTGGAGGGGCCGGTCGTGGCGCAGCTCCAGGCCGCTTTCATCGACAACTGGGTCGAGACCACGGGGACGTTGCTCTACGGCGACGAGTACTTCCCCGAGCTCGTCCCGTGCGGCCAGGTGATGGCACAGGCGTTCTGGAGCTCTCCGGACGAGGGCAACTACAACGCGCGCGTGATGTACCACCTGTCCATCGCCGCCGCGCGCCGCTCGATCCGCCTCGCCAACGCCTACTTCGTCCCCGATCCGCTGATGATGGACACCCTGCTCGCTGCCCGCGCGCGCGGGGTCGAGGTCGAGCTTCTCGTCGCCGGGCCCACCGACATCCCGCTCACCCGCTGGGCCGGGCGACTACGCTGGGGCGCGCTCCTCGCCGGTGGCGTGCGCATCTTCCGTTACGACGCGGCCGTGCTCCACGCCAAGACGATGGTGATCGACGACGTGTGGGTCACCGTCGGCTCCGCGAACGTCGACCGTCTCTCTCTCCGGCTGTTGGACGAGGTGCAGGTGAACGTCTACGACGCGGGCGTGGCCGCCGAGCACGTCGCGATCTTCGAGGCGGACAAGCTCCGCTCCACCGAGATCACCGTCGACGCGTGGCGCAACCGGAGCTGGTACTCGCGCCTGCGGGACCGCCTCGCGGGCCTGCTCGACGGGCGAATGTAGCCACCCTCACGACGCGCCACGGCCCCGCAACACTGCCGGTACCGTCTTGATCAGCACCTGCACGTCCAGCCAGAAGGACCAGTTCTGGATGTAGTGGATGTCGTGCCGCACCATCTCGGCGAACCCGAGCTCGGAGCGGCCCATCACCTGCCACAGCCCGGTGATGCCGGGGTTGACCTTGCCGCGCTGCTCGAACCAGTAGCGCATCTCGGGATCGTGCTCGATCCCCGCGAGATCCTCGGCGGGGAGGGGACGCGGCCCGACGAGGTTCATCTCGCCGCGGAGTACGTTCAGGAGCTGGGGGAGCTCGTCGATCGAGTACTTGCGGATGAACCGACCGATTGGCGTGATGCGCGGGTCGTTCTTGATCTTGAAGAGCCGCCCGTCCGCCTCGTTCTGGTCGCGGAGCTGGTGCTTGATCTTGTCGGCGCCGACGACCATCGAGCGGAACTTGAAGAAGTCGAAGGTGCGCCCACCGCGGCCGAGGCGCTTGGCCGTGTAGAGCGCGGGGCCGCCGTCGCCGAGGCGGATGACGAGCGCCACCACGAGCAGGAAGGGGAGGAGGAGCGCCCCGCCGGTGAGGACGGCCGCGAGGTCGAAGCCGCGCTTCACCTGCTCGCCGAGGGTCGGGTACTTGATGCCGGCGAGGTCGATGAGGTCGAGCCCGCCGATGCGCGCGAAGCCGAGGCGCGGGCTCACGACGCCCCACGAGTAGGGCGCCTGGAGCACGCGGAGGCCCATGCGGTCGGCCTGGACGGCGAGGCGCATGGCGTCCTCGCGGGGGAGGGTGCGGGTCGCGAGGATGACCACGCGCACGTCCAGCGCGTTGACGAGCGCGGGGAGGTCTCCGATGTCGCCGAGGATTCGGTCGGGCGGGACCGACGGGGCGCCGGACATCGCGGTGCGGAGGTGCCCGGCGACGGTGCAGACGTGGCGCGCGTCCCGCACGAGGCGGTCGCCCATGGCCGCGGCGTCCTCGCCGATGCCGACGATGAGGGCGTTCACCGCGGTCGGCGGGGCCTCGAGCCGCAGCAGGAGGCGGAAGACGAGGAGGCGCGCGAGGGTGACGTAGAGCCAACTGAAGCCGATGAGCGGGAGGACGAGGCCCTTCGGGTAGACGCGCTCGGTGAGCACGGCGTTGACCACGAGGGTGAACATCGCCAGGTAGACGGCGCTGCGCGTGGTGGACGACACGATGCGGACGCTGTTCTCCATGCGGCCGGGGTCGTGCAGCCCGAGCTGCTGGAGGGCGATCAGCCAGCCGGCGAGGTAGGCCGCGCCCGCGGGCATCCACGGGTTCGGGAGGAACAACTCCCACAGCTGCACCTGAACGAGGTGCTGGAGGTTCGGCGCGAGCCAGAGCCAGAACAGCCACGCGCTGACGATGCCGGCGAACGCGGACGCCGCGTCGAGGGCGGCGAGACCGAAGGCGACGCGACGGCGCATCGGCTAGTTCGGGACGACGTTCGAGCCCGCGGCGCCGCCGGAGATGATGTTCCGGTAGATCGCGGAGCCGGAGACGGCCGGGGCGAGGACGGCCTGGATGCGGCGGAAGAAGCGCTCGACGTTCGTGATCGTCTTCGCGGGGACGAACACGATGTCGCCTCGCTGCAGGTAGACCATCTGGGAGAAGTCGCCGCGCCCGTAGATGGCGTCCACGTTGACGGTGAAGAGCACGGGCTTCTCGACCCCGCCGCGGATGACGAGGACGTTGTTCGTGCGCGCGTCCGGGTTGATGCCGCCGGTTCGCGTGAGCGCCTCGAGCAGCGACATCTCGTTGACGACCTGGAGCACCTGGGGCGTCTGCACCTCGCCGATGACGACGACCTTCTGGTTGGTCACGGCGGTGATGTTCACGGCCACCTGGGCGTCGACGTAGTACTCGTCGATGGCGTCCTGCAGCGTGCGGGTGACCTGCTCGTACGTGAGCCCGGCCACCACGACGCGCCCGATGAGCGGGTAGTTGATGGCGCCGTCGGGGGCGATCGTCACGTCGACCGTGAGGTCCTCGTGGCGCCACACCCAGATGCGCATGCCGTCACCGGGGCCGAAGGTGAACGCCTCGGCCGCCGGGAGACGCAGCGGCACCTCGGTGTCGGCCACGTTCGGCGGGGCCTGCGCGGGCATGCATGCCGGCAGCAGGAACGCACAGACGACGAGCAGGATGTGCGGCGCGCGCATGGCCGACCGCATAGCCCAATGCGCGCCGGACCGCGAGCCGTGCGCGTGGCGAGTCCGTGCGGCGTCGCCGTCGGGCGCTGGCTTGCCGCCGAGGGGACCGCGTGGCTATAGAGCGCGGGCCGCACGGCGCTGGGCCCCGGGTCCGCGCCCGACGCGGCGCCCGCCGTCCGGCGCACGGAGTTCATGGAGCTTCTCAAGGTCTACGCCGCGCTGCTCCGCAGGAAGTGGATCTTCCTCCAGGCGGTCGTGTTCTTCACCGTGGGCGCAGGCGCGCTCGCGATGGTGCTGCCGAAGCGGTACGAGGCCTCGGCGAAGCTCGCCGTGGAGTCGTCCTCGGCGTCCATGTCGATCCTCGGCGAGATGGACCTCTCCGAGATGGCGCAGTCCCTCTCGGGCTCCTCCGACGACATGATGACGAAGATCTCGCTGGCGCAGATGCGCCCCGTGCTCGACGAGGTCATCTGGCGGCTCCAGCTCCGCGACCTCGACGGCGAGCTGCTCCCCGCGGAGAAGCTCCTCATCCCGGGGATCGACGGCGAGATCCTCGCCCAGCCCTGGATCGCCATCGTGCAGGCCCAGGGCACGAACATCCTCGTGTTCACCGCCACCTCGGAGACCCCCGAGCTCTCCGCGCTCCTCGCGGACACGATGGTCACCGTCTACCTCGAGGTCTCGCAGGAAGCGGCGAAGAAGGAGACGCGCCAGGCGCTCACCTTCGTCCAGAGCGAGCTCGACAAGCTCGAGACCGAGTTCGACAAGGCCCTCAAGAACGTCGCGCAGGCCCTGCAGGCCGAGCAGATCATCGACCTCGACGCCGAGACCAAGGCCGCCGTCACCCGCGCCAGCGCGCTCGTCGGCGAGATCGTCACGGCGGACGCCGAGATGGCCGACCTCCAGGCCCAGATCCGCACGCTCCGCAAGCAGAGCGACGCCGAGTCGGTCGACCTCGTGAGCCCGTCCTCCGTCGCCACGAACGCCCAGATCCGCGAGCTCCGCGGCAAGCTCACCGAGCTCCGCCTCCAGCGCCAGGTCCAGCTCCTCGACAAGACGCCGAAGCACCCCGACGTCGTCGACCTCGACCAGCAGATCGCCAGCGTCGAGGCCGAGATCACCCTCGCCCTGCGCGAACAGCACGAGCTCGACCCCGCGGTCGAGGTCCTCCAGGTCCAGTTCGCGGGCCTCCTCCAGCGCCGGGCCGAGCTGCTCTCCGCCGTCCAGGGCACCGTCGCCGAGGCCGGTACCTTCCCCGAGAAGGGCAGGAAGATCGCGGAGCTTCAGCTCGCGGCGGACGCGACGGAGACCATCTACAAGTCCCTGCTCGAGCAGCAGTACCAGATCGCCGTCGCCGAGGCGATGACCGTCTCCGACATGAAGGCCGTCGAGCCCGCGAAGGCCCCGGATCGCGCGGCGGCGCCGAAGCTCCTCGTCTACCTCGTGCTCGGCGGCATCGTCGGCGTGGGCCTCGGCTTCGGCCTCGTGTTCCTCTTCGAGTACGTCGACGACACCGTGAAGTCCGGGGAGGACCTCAAGCTCGCCTGGGCCCTCCCGGTGCTCGGCATGGTGCCCGTCTACAAGCTCAAGGGCCCGACGCAGCTCATCCACAACCTCCCCCCGACCGACCCGTTGTTCGAGGCCTACCGCGCCATCCGCAACAGCATCGGCTTCGCCGGGGTGGACTCCCCCATCGACATCCTCACGGTCACGTCGAGCATCCCGGGCGAGGGGAAGAGCACCTTCTGCACCAACCTCGCGATCTGCCTCGCGAACGACGGCAAGCGCGTAGTCGTCGTCGACTGCGACCTCCGGCGCCCCACGCAGCACAAGGGCTTCGCGACCCTCGCGAACGATCGTGGCGTCTCCTCGGTCCTCTCGCAGACGATGCCCCTGATGGACGCCATCCAGGCCACCCCCGTCGCGAACCTCTCGATCCTCACCTCCGGCCCGCTCCCGGCCAACCCCGGCCGCCTCGTGGAGAGCCTCCGCCTCCGCCAGATGTTGCAGGAGCTCGCCCGCAACTTCGACATGGTACTCGTGGACGCGCCGCCGATCCTCGCCGTGGGCGACGCGCTGAACCTCGGCCGCGCCTCCAAGGGCACGGTGATCGTGGTCGAATGCGCGAAGACGACCCGCCGCATGCTCACCGATCTGCGCGGCCGCATCGAGGGCAGCGGCTTCGAGCCCATCGGCGTCGTGCTGAACAAGGTGAGCGCCGCCGCGTCCGGATACGGGAACTATCGGGCGTACACCCGGCTCTACTCCCAGCGCCCTCCCGACGCCGGCAAGCCCTCCGCGAAGGGGGCGTGATGCTCCTCTCCCTCCTCCTCGCCTGCGGCGCCGGCCCCGACGAGATCGCCACGGCGATCAAGTCCGAGAACCCCGTGATGCGGGAAGACGGCGCCAAGATCGCCCAGAACTTCGATGACCCCGTCGTGGTGGACGCGCTCGTCGCCGTCCTCGCCGACCCCTCGGAGCAGGTCCGCCTCAACGCCATCGAGTCGCTCGCCGAGCTCGAGGCCACCACCGTGTCGGCCGCGCTCGTCGAGCGGCTCCAGACGGACGAGAGCCCGAAGGTCAAGCGCGCCGCAGCGGACGCCCTCGGGCGCCTCGAGGCGAAGGACGGCGTCCTGCCGATCCTGGCCTACCTCGCCACCTTCTCGCCGGACGACCGCGAGCAGCTCGCGGGTATCTGGGCCATCGGCCACATCGGCGATGCCGGCGGCCTCGACGCCGACGCGAAGAAGGCGTCGCTGGTCGCGCTCGTGGCCATCCGCGACACGACGAAGGACATCTACGTCCGCTACAGCACGAACACGGCGCTGCGCACCCTCAAGTAGCTACCAGCGGGTCAGTCCGTTGGGGCCCCGCTGCGTCACCCAGGGCAGGGTCGGGCCGGCGAGGCCGCGATCTCCGAGCACCGGCGCGAGCGGCGCGGGGATGTCCGTGCGGTTCTCGCAGCGCAGCGTGACCATCCACCGCGCGTCGTCCTCCAGCAGCGGCACGATGCGCTCGACGCGCAGGTTCCAGTTCCCACGCCAGGGGAGGAGCCACATGACGCCGCCGGAGAGCCGCGCCGGGTCGGGCGCCTTCTCGTCGCTGCGCGCGCTCCCGATGAGGTAGAGCCGAGGGCGGAGCTGCTCCTTCCCGGAGACGGTCCAGGTGAGGCTCGCCGGCGCGAACTCGACGCGCAGGCCGGTGATGCCGAGCTCGGTGAGGTTCAGCCAGGCGGTGTAGCGGAGGAGCGGGGCGTTCTCCGGGGCGTCCTCCTCGCGGAGGTCCCAGTCGAGGCCGGCGCCGAGCGTGGGCGTGGCGTTCCGCTCGCGGCGCACGTCCACGAGCTCGGCCTCAGCTCGCTCCACGTTGCGACGAGCGGATCCGCCATCCCGATGGTTCACCTCCACCTGCTTCGGGCCGCGGCGGCGCACCTCCAGCGAGGGCGAGAGGAGGGTGTCGCCCACGACGTAGGCGCCGTGGAGCACCGGGGCGCGCGCGATGGTCTCGTCGAAGAGGCGCTCGCCCGCGAGGAAGGTGCCGGCGAGGGCGGTGTCGCGCCATTGCGCGGGGGAGAGCGCGTCGAGGGGGAGGCCGCGCCCAGTGGCCGCGAGGAGCCGCCAGTGCACGTCCGCCTGCGCGACGACGGGGCCGAACACCGGGCTGGCTCGCGTGCCGCCCATCGTGTCCGCGAGGAGTCCCTGGAAGCGCGCGCCGTAGTGGAAGGCGACGGGGTGGAGCGTGCGCGCCACGGGGAGCTCGGCCCAGGTCGGGGGCGCCACGGGGTCGGGGGCGTGGAGCTCGTGGGGGAGGGGAGCGGCCCAGGCGAGCTCCCGCTCCAACGGACCGAGCGCCCCGGCCGGCGCCGCCGCCAGGACGCTGGAGAGGAGCGGCACGAGCATCGTCACCACGCTACCATGCGGCGATGATCGGCCTGTTCGCGCTGCCGGCGGCAGCGGAGCCGTGGCTGGACCCCGTCTCGGCGCGCGCCGCGGAGTGCATGCGTTCCGGCGGTCACGACGCGTTCCTCGGGGACGGGCGCCGCGCGCCGATCGATCTGGCGCATGCCGTCGCGAGCGGCCTCGCAACCGACTGCCCCGGAGTGGACGCCGAGCTCGGGCCGGAGCGCAGCCTCGACGGCTGGCGCCCGACCTGGGCCGTGCGCCCGTGGGCGCGGATCGCTGGCGGGGACGCCGTCCCCGACAACCTCCGCGGCGACGAGGAGCCGGGCCTTCTCTCCGGCGCGGTCGGGGCCGCGGGCGCCCTCTACACCGGCCCCTTCACCGTGCTCGTCGAGCCCGAGGCCACGCTCGGCGTGCTCCCGGACGCCGAGGCGAACCTCCGCTTCGCGACCCTCTGGGGCGGCGTTGCGTGGCGCGGCGTCTCGATGGGCTTCGGCCAGCGCGACCGTTGGCTCGGCCCCGGGCGGCACGGCGCCCTCCTCCTCTCCGACAACGCGCGGCCCGCATGGCTCGGCACCGGCGTGCTCGAGGGGCACCTCCCCGGCACCGGCAAGGCCGCGTGGCTCGATCGTCTCGGCCGCTTCCGGGTCGAGGCCGGCGCGGGCTGGCTCGCGGCCCCGCGCGACGACGTGCAGCGCCCGGGCCTCCTCCTCATGGATCTGCGCTGGCTGCCGGTGCCCTGGATCGAGGTCGGCGCCACGCGCCTCGCGCTCTTCGGCGGGGTCGATCGGCCCGCCGTCAACCTCGGCCAGCTCCTCGTTCCCACCGAGCCCCACGTCTACGACGACCCCGACCAGACCCTCGCCGACCAGAACGAGCTCGCTGCGCTGGACTTCCGCGTGACGCTCCCGCTCGGCGCCTGGACCGGGCTGCCCGTCGACTACGTGGAGGGCTACTGGCAGTACGGCGGCGAGGATGTGATCGCCCGCAAGCTGGGCCCGATCCCGTACCCCTCGCTCGCGGGCGTCGGGAACCTCTACGGAGGCGCGGTGAAGGTGGGCCCCATCGTCGTGAACGCGGAGTACACGCGGCTGCTCGACGACTACTTCCGCTGGTACGTCGCGCATCGCGTCTATCACGACGGTTTCACCCAGGACGACCGCGTCATGGGGCACTTCGGCGGCACCGACAGCGAGACGATGTACGGCGCGGTCGCCTGGGAGGGCGAGGGCCCGCTGCGCGTGCGCGGGTGGGCGGACTGGACGCGGCGGGTCGGCGTGGTGGAGGCCCTCAACGACAAGTTGTTCACGTTCATGGCCGAGGAGCACCGCATGCGCGGAGGGCTGGACGGCGCGTGGCGGCTCCCACGCGGCGGGTGGATCGGGGCCGGGTACAGCTACGAGCACGTCACCGGCGTGGACTTCGTGCCCGAGACCGCCGAGGATCGGCACCGCGTCTACGTCGCGGTCACCCCCGTCGCCACGTTCGGGACCTCACGTTGAGGGTGCCCGCCCCGCGCGTGCCGCCCCCGCTGCCGCGTCCGCTCGCCTACCTCTGGTACGGCGCCGCAGGCGGCCTCTGCGGCGGCGCGGTCGCCGGCGGGGTCGAGGCCCTCGGCGTCCTCTCGACGATGCGCCCCACCGAGTACGAGGCGCTCGCCTACGCGTGGCTCGCCTACGGGCTGATCGGGGCGGCGTACGGGGCCGGGATCGGCGCGCTGCTCGTCCCCGTGGGCCGCCTCGCCGGGATCGGGGGGGCGCGGGCGTGGTCCGTCGGGTTTGGCGCCGTGTCCGCGGCCGTCGGGGTCGTCGTCGTCCGCGCCGCGCTCGGGCCCGCCGCCCCGATGGGGCCGATCGGGGGGGGCTTCGGCGCCCTCGCCCTGGTGGTCGTCTGGCTCGGCGGGCACCTCCTCACCAAGACCCCCCTCCGCGTCCTCCAACGCCCTCGCGGTACGGCCGCCCTCTGGGGCGCGGGCCTCGTCGTCACGACGATGTTGTCGCTGTCGCCGGCGCCGGGCGCGCTCGCCACCCTCACTCCGCGGCGGCTCCAGGCCGCCTCCTTCACCGAGAAGCCGGACGTCGTCCTCATCGTCGTGAGCGGCCTCCGCGCGGACGCCCTCGACCCCGCGGTCCTCGGCGCCCCGACCCCGGCGCTCGCCGCCCTCGCCGCGGACAGCGTCGTCTTCGAGCAGAACGTGGCCGCCTCCGCCTGGACGCGCGCCACCGTCGGCTCGATCTTCACCTCGATGCCCCCCTCGCGGCACCACGCGACCGAGGGCGTGCTCCCGGAGGACACCGTCACCCTCGCGGAGCTCCTGCGCGACGGCGGCTACGCCACCGGCGGCCTCCCGGGCACACCGGAGCTCACGACGACATGGGGCCTCGACCAGGGCTTCGACTGGTACCCGTTCGCCCCCGACCACCCGCTCGGCGCCTCCGCGAGCGCCTCCCGGCTCACCCTCTACGGCCTCGGCGCCCGTATCTACGCGCGCTTCGACCCCACCGAGCGCGTGGAGCATCACCGACCGTCCGCCGAGCGCCTCCTCGACGAGGGCCGCGCCTTCCTCGACGCGAACCGCGGTGACCGCGCCTTCCTCTTCGTGCACCTCCAGGAGCCGCAGGGGCCCTTCTTCCCCGACCCGCCGGACGGCACCGCGTACACCCGCGAGGCCCACCCCATGCCCGCGCCGGAGGAGTCCGCCGACCTGCGCCGCCGCTACGCCGTCGAGGTGGCCCGGGTGGATGCCGCGCTCGGCCGCTTCTTCGCCGCCCTGAAGGCGGACAGCCGCTACGACCCGCTCCTCGTCGTCGTCACCGGGGCCCAGGGCATCGAGCTGCTCGACCACGGCGCCGCCTGGGACGGCGCGACCCTCTACGACGAGCTGCTGCACGTGCCGCTCCTCGTGAAGCTCCCCGGCAACGCGCGCGCCGGGACCCGCGTCCCGTGGCAGGTGCGCCAGATCGACCTCGCGCCGACGGTAGCAGACCTCACCGGCTTCGAAGCCGCGCCGGCGTGGGAGGGCACCACCCTCTTCGAGGACGCCTTCGACGACCACCTCGCGCTGCTCTCGCCCCCCGAGTTCGCCCTCGACGAGACGGACCCCCCCTTCGCGCCGCCGACCTGGGCCACACACCCCGGCAGTCGCGACGCCTTCATCGAGCTCGAGCGTGGCGGGGCCTCGGTCCAGGCGGTGCGCAGCGGCGGGCGGAAGCTCGTCCAGGTGCTCCGCCGCGCCCCCGGCGTGCGGCGTCTCCCGTCGCTCGCCTGCTTCGACCTCCTCGCGGATCCAGGGGAAACGCGCGACCTCACGCGCGACGACCCGTCGTGTCCCGCGGAGATGGCGGGGCGGCTGGCGGCGTTGGGATCGGCTCCGGCCGCGACTTCCGCGCCAATCCCCGAAGACGAATGATCCATGGCGGCGCAGGTGGCGCTATAGTGGCCCCGTCGTGGAGTTCACATGCGCTTGATCACGCTCGCTCTCGCCCTCGTCGCCTGCTCGGACACCACCCTCGTGTACAAGAAGAAGGACCCGGTCGTCATCGAGGACGGCGCGATCAAGGGCCGCGTCTGCGATCCGTCCGGGCGCACTTGGCTGGCCGACGCGCAGGCCTACGTGAACATCGTCAACGGTGACGGCGTCATCGTCGACACCAAGATCGCCTACTCCGACGTCGACGGGCACTGGCAGATCGGCGAGCTCCCCGCCGAGCGCGAGTACACCTACTTCGTGCAGTACGGCCCCGAGGTCCTCTCCACCGAGACCATCTGGCTCGGCGACGGCGAGACCTACGAGATCGCCGACCCCGACTGCTTCGACCCCCTCGCGCTCGACGTGGCCATCGTCACTGGCGACTACGACGACTTCAACCTCGTCCTGAACGAGATGGGCTTCGCGAACTACGTCCTGGTGGACGGCCTCGACGTGTCCGAGCTCACCGACTTCCTGGACGACCCGAACGAGCTCGCCAAGTACGACATCATCTTCTTCAACGGCGGCTTCGTCGAAGACGGCGTCATCTACGACGTCGAGGACGCCACCAACCTCGAGCCGAGCCAGCGCATCGCGAACATCGTGAGCTACGTCGAGAACGGCGGCAGCATCTACGCCTCCGACTGGGCGTACGACGTGGTCGAGATCGGCTGGCCCGATCGCGCCGACTTCGTGGGCGCGGACGAGATCCCGGACGACGCCCAGGTGGGCGACTACGAGACCGTCACCGCCGCCGTCAGCGACACCTCGCTCGCCGAGTTCCTGGGCTCCTCCTACCTCGACGTGACCTACGACCTCCCCGTGTGGCCGCCGGTCCAGAGCGTCTCGGCCTCGGTGTCCGTGCACGTCACCGGCAGCGTCCCCTACTCGGAGGGTCTCTCCGACTACACGCTCACCTCGGTGCCGCTGCTCTACAGCTTCAACGCCGGCGCGGGCCGCGTGGTGTTCAGCACGTTCCGCGTCGCGCGCAACGCGAACGACGACGTGGTGGCGACCCTTCAGTACATGATGTACCGCCTCTAAGCACGGTACGCGACTGACGAGGGGGCCCGGCACCGCGCCGCGGCCCCCTTTTCAGTTCCTGCCCTCGCCCGTCTTCCACCACGCAGCGAACGCCGCCAGCCCCACGTCGAGCGGCGTGGCCGGGCGGTAGCCGGTGACGACGTAGAGCTCGCGCACGTCGGCGAAGGTCTCCGCGACGTCGCCCGGCTGGGCGGGGCGGAGATCGAGGATCGCGGTGCGTTCGAACGCGGCTTCGAGGGCGCGCACGATGGGGAGGAGCCCGACCGGCGCGCCGCGGCCCACGTTGAGGAGGCGGAACGGCGCGGCGGACTCGTTGGGCGTGTCGTAGCCCGCGTCGGCGCCGGGCGGGCGCGGGAGGAGGCGAACGACGGCCTCGACCACGTCGCCCACGTAGGTGAGGTCGCGTCGCATCGCGCCGTTGTTGAAGAGCGGGATCGGGCGGCCCGCGAGCAGGGCCGCGGTGAAGGTCCAGATCGCCATGTCCGGCCGGCTCCAGGGCCCGTAGACCGTGAAGAAGCGCATGCCGGTCGACGGGATGCCGAAGCGCTCGGCGTAGGCGTGCGCATGCAGCTCGTTCGCGCGTTTGGTGGCGGCGTAGAGGCTGATGGGGTGGTCGACGGGGTGGGACTCGGCGAAGGGCTGGCGCGTGTTGGCGCCGTACACCGAGCTCGACGAGGCGAAGAGGAGGTGGTCGACGGGGAAGCGGCGGCAGGCCTCCGCCACGTTGGCGAAGCCGACGAGGTTGCTCTGCACGTACGCGTTCGGGTCGACGAGCGAGTAGCGGACGCCCACCTGCGCGCCGAGGTGCACGACGGCGTCGGGGCGGAAGGTGTCGAACGCGGCGAGGACGGCGGCGGCGTCGGCCAGATCGGCGTGGACGAAACGGAAGCCGGGCTTGGCGACGAGCCGGGCGAGGCGCGCGCGCTTGAGCGCGGGGTCGTAGTACGGGTTCAGGTCGTCGAGGCCGAGGACCTCGGCGCCGTCGGACAGGAGTCGCGCGGCCACGTGGCTGCCGATGAAGCCGGCCGCGCCGGTGACGAGCACGCGGCTTGGGGTCTGTTGGTCCATCGTGGCCTCCGGCGGCCCCTTATCCGGCGGCCCCCGCTTCGGCGGCGGGCGCGGAGGCGGCCCCGGCCGGCGTGCCGATCAGCCAGGTGGCGTGCGCGGGGGCATCGCCGAGGCGGATGCGGCCGATCTCCCAGGTGTAGCCGGGATCGTTCAGGCCGGAGATCAGCTCCCGCAGCTCGTCCTCTCCGTAGACGCGCAGCCAGGAGACGAGGCCGTCCCACACGACGAAGAGAGGCATGATCGGAACGATCCACGTCCACAGGATCCACTGCCAACGGAACGGCCGCCAGAACGGCATCGTGAGCGTCACGCCAAGCGGGGCGGTGAACATCCCGAAGAGCGGCAGGGGCTCCCGGCTGACCACCTCGAACACGCCGATGGGCTGGCGGGCGTGCATCGCGTCGGCGAGGATGCGGCGCGCGGCGTCGGGCTGAAAGTGGTGGAACGCGTTGAAGATCGTGCGAAAGCCCTTGAGGTTCGCCGGAACGGCGGTCGCGTCGACGGGGGCGCGCTCGAAGGAGATCCGGCCGCCGGAGGCGGCGGCGATGTGCGCGTGGGCGGGCGTGTTCGGGTAGAGGTCCGTCAGGCGCGCGGTCACCGGGAGGCCACCCTCGGCGAGGGCGTCCACCACGATGCGGACGGGGCCGCCGCCGCCGGAGCACAGGTCGACGATCTCGGTCGATCCCGTGCGCTTCATCGCCGCAGCGAGGGTGGGCGCGAGCATCCGCGCGTGCCCGGACAGGCGGAGCACCAGCTCGAGGTAGGACGTCCCGCCGTCCCGCAGGACGGCCGGGAACCAGGGGAGATCTTCGAGCTCGACGAGGTGGATGCGCTTCATGAGGCCGCCGTGGGGGTGGGGGGGAGGGCGGGCTCGGCCCCGCCGAAGTGGGCGATGAGCGTCCCGATGACCGCGTCGAGCGGGTAGCCCTCGGGCACCAGGACGTAGTGCTGAAACACACCGTCCATCGCGCCGAAGAGGAGGAGGGCCTCGACCTCGGGGGTGGGGCGGCCAATCGCGGTGAGCAGCGCGGTGAACGCGCCGATGAGCGCCTGGTTCCAGGCCGCGACGCCGTCCCCGAGGCTGGCCAACACGTCCGCGTGATGACGTAGGCGGTGGGTCAGCCGCCAGAAGTCGAGGTTCGTCTTCACGCTCGTGGCCGAGAGGCGCAGGAGGGTGCCGAGCTGCTCGCGCGGGTCCTCCACCGCCGCCATGGCGAGGAAGGGCGCGGAGATCTGGGCCTGATTCTGCGCGAAGAGCGCGAGGAGGAGGGCCTCCTTGCTCGGGAAGTAGTGGTAGAGCAAGGCGGGCGCGACCTTCGCTTCGGCCGCAACGCGCTTGATCGAGGTGCCCTCGTAGCCGCCCGCCGCGAACGCACGGAGCGCCGCGTGCAGCAGGTGGTCTCTCATCTTCCCAGGGGGACGAGGGGAATTGGCGCGAGGGGACATGGGCGGCGCTCGATATTGATTGAACGATCAATCAATACCGCGCCGCGCCGCGCAACGCAAGCGGTACCGCGCCTCCCCGCTAGGGCCGCGCGTCGCAGTCGTTCTCTACTTCGTCCGTCGTGACCTCGGCCGCGCCTGGGTAGGTCGCGGGGTCGCCGTCGTCACAGTCATCGCACGCGGCGGCGTACCCGATGGGCTGCTCGCAGGCGTAGATGACCTCCTCCGGGTCGCCGTGGTCGTCCAGGTCGGCGTCGTTGCACCAGATCGCGCCGCTCTCGTCCACTTGGAAGTCGCAGTCGTCGTCGGCGCCGTTGCAGATCTCGGGGGTGGCGGGGTTGACCGAGGGGTCCGCCTCGTCGCAATCGCCGCCCACCGCGCTGTGGCCGAGCGGCGGATCACACGCGACGCGCGGGTCGCCGTCGCTCCCGTAGCCGTCGCCGTCCGCATCGCGGAACCAGGTCAGCGGGGCCTCCCCCCCGGAGCAGGACACGGCCTGGTCCTCCCCGTCGAGATCCGAGAGGTCGATCCAACATCCCGCGAGGAACCACAACAACCCCATCTCCGCCCCCAGCCCCCGAAGCGTAGGCACGGCCGTGGCTCGGGCGCGGCTCCTACGGGACTACGGTCGGGGGCGCGACCTCGGGATCACCCGCGCCGGCCTCCACGTCTCCGGTGGCGCCCTCTCCCTCGGGGAGGGGCGGGATCGCGAGCGGGAGAAGCTCGACTTCGGGGGCCTCGGGGGCCCGGGCCTCCGGGTAGGAAAGGCCGAAGGGGGGGAGGGGAGCGCCGTCGGCGAGCGTCGGGACGCTGAGCTGGCCGTCCGGCGTGTTTCCGCGGACAAAGCCCAGCCATCGTTTGTCCGACGGGAGGAGGACGACGGTGTCCGGGACCGGGAAACGTTCGTCCGGGACGTTCGGGAGCGCCGCCATGATGCGGCTCCACACGGGGAGGGCCGCCTTTCCGCCGGTCTCCTTGTCTCCGATGGAGCTCGTGCCGTCGGTCCCGACCCACACCGCGACCGTGTAGCGGGGGGAGTAGCCGACGAACCACGCGTCCACGAAGTTGGAGGTCGTGCCTGTCTTTCCGGCGAAGTCCATGCCCGGACGGCGGCCCTTTTTGGCAGTGCCGGCGTCGAAGACGTTCCGCATCATGTCGACCATGACGTAGGCGGTGCCGGGGTCCATCACGCGGGTCCCCGCGCCGCCTGGCATCTCGCGCTCGCCCGCCCCGGGCACGGCCACACGTTGTCCTGCGCGCGCGAGCTCGCGGCCGCTGCGGTCGAGCACGCGGGTGAGGAAGACGGGGTCGATGCGGACGCCGAGCCGCGCGAAAGAGCTGTAGCCAACGGCCAGATCCATCGGCGTGACCTCGGAGGAGCCGAGGGCGACGGTGAGATCGCGGCGGAGGGGGGTGTTCACCCCGAGCGCCCGGGCGAGTGAGGTCACGGTCTCGATGCCGACCTCGTTGCCGAGCCGGACCGCGACGGTGTTGAGCGACAACGCGATGGCGCTGCGGAGCGGGATGGGGCCGTGGTACTTCCCATCGTAGTTTTTCGGCTGCCAGAGCAGGCCGTTCGTGCCGGGGAGCGCGAAGGGGGCGTCCACGACGATGTCGGTCTGCCGGTGGCCTGCGGCGAGGGCGGCGGCGTACACGAAGGGCTTGAAGACGCTGCCGGGCTGCCGCTTCGCCTGGGTGGCACGGATGAAGCCCTCGAGGCCGACGTCGTAGCCGCCGGTGATCGCGACGACGTTGCCGGTCTGGTTCTCGATGACGACGGCGGCGGACTCGGCCCAGGGGCGCACACGCCGGTGGACGGTCCCCGCGGCCGGGGAGCCGGAGAGATCGGCGTCGACGGCGGGGACACACACCTCCAGCACGTCTCCGGGCTGGAGGGCCGCCGCGAGCGTCTGCGGGGGCTTGCCCGGCGCGACGCGGACCTTGCTCTCGAGGTCGGCGGCGGCGAGCGTGAAGCGGAAGGGACCCGCGGTGACGCCCCCGGTCGTGTCGGCCGCCAGGGCCGGGAAACACTCCCCAGCGCCGGGCTCACGGAAGGCGCCGGACTGCGGATCGAGGCGGAGGCCGTCGCCGCGAAGCAGGAAGGCGTCCCGCGCGGCGGCCGGGATGTTCCGGGTGGGGGCGCGCGCGCCCTGGCGCTTCTCGAGCTCGGAGAGCCCCTCGCGGACGGCGGCCTCGACCTCCGTCTGCACGGCGGGGACGAGCGGGGTGTAGACCTGCAGGCCCTCGAGGAAGGGCACGTCCGCCCCGAAGATCCGGCGGACCTCTCGGCGGGCCTCGGTGAGGAAGGCGGTGTTCGCGCCGCGATCTGGGGACTGACGCGGGACGAGGACGGGATCGGTCAGGTATTCGCTGGCCGAGGCCGCATCGAGGAAGCCCTGGGCCACCATGAGCCGCAGGACGGTCTCCCGGCGGTTCGCCGCCATCTCGGGGTCCTGCCGGGGCGAGTAGCGCGAGGGCGCCGGGACGAGCCCGGCGAGCATGGCGGCCTGTCCGGGGTCGAGCTCGCGGGCGGAGATGCCGAAGTAGTCCTGCGCGGCGGCCTCGACGCCGTAGTTGCCGCTGCCGAGCGCCGCGTAGTTCACGTAGAGCTCGAGGAGGGCCATCTTGTCGAGCTCGTCCTCGAGGCGGTAGGCGAGCACGGCCTCGCGCAGCTTGCGACGGTAGCTGCGCTCCTTCCCGACGAGCAGGTTCTTCACGAGCTGCTGAGTGATGGTCGACCCGCCCTGGCGCGTCTCGCCGCCGCGGAGGTTGACCACGAGCGCGCGCGCGATGCCCAGGGGGTCGACGCCCTCGTGCTCGAAGAAGCGGCGATCCTCGCTGGCGACGAAGGCGCGCCAGACGTGCGGCGGCAGCTCTGCGATGGGCACCCAGACGCGGCGTTCGAGGTAGAATTGATCGACGCGCGTGCCGTCGGCGGCGAACACCTGCACGCTACACGGGATACGGAATTCCGCATCCCGACCGAGCTCCGGCGGGAGGGTAGAGAGGATCTCCCGGTTGAACCAGGAATACCCGAACCCCGCGGCCACGCCCCCCACCACGAGCGCGATCACGCCCGCTCCGGCCGCCCAGCGGGCGGCGGTGCCGAGCCTCCGGCGGAAGGTCGCCCAGGCGGTCGGGCTCGGCGGGCTGGTGCTCATGTCGTCGGCATGTACGCGCGAGAGCCTAACCCCCGCGCCGGCCCCCGCGTCCCCCGTCAAGACGGCGCCGGTCCTCACTGAGGTCCGCCTCCCGCTCCTGGAGCTCGATCGTGGCTTCCAGTGGGACGACGAGCTCCGCGGGCTCGCCACGATGGCGATGGAGCTCGGCCTCTCCGACCTCCCCGGCGTGGTGGTGCGCGTGCCCGGCCACGCCGCGCCGCCGAGCGTGCTCGTGTCGCTGCCCGTGAGCCGCCGCCTGGTGGACGCCCGCTTCCTCGCCCGCGGCACGGACGACGCGCTGGAGTTCGAGCTGGAGCTCTGCGTCGCGGGCGAGGGCTGCGAGTCCACCGTCGCGACCGGCACGCGCGCGGCCCCGTGGGAGGCCTTCGGCGCGCTGCTCGACGGCGCGGCGTCCGGCCTCGGGGTGGCCGTGTCCGCCGAGGTCGCGGAGGCGTGGCGCACCCCCGGCTCGAAGGACCCCTACGCCGAGCTCATCACCGGCCGCGGCGCCGCGATGTACTACGGCATCCTCCCGCCCCCGGAGGACCCCGCCGACACGCGCAAGAACTCCGTGCGGCGCGCCGTCCTCATCGACCCGCGGCAGCCGCTCGCGCTCTGGACGCTCGCCCGGTGGGAGCTCGGCAGCACGTCGGACGGCGGCAAGGCGGCCGACCTCCTCGCCCGCGCCGCGCTCGTGCGCCCGCACTCCCCCGTGCTCGACGCCGACCGTGCCACGATCCTCGCCGCCGCTGGAAAGCTCGACCAGGCCGTGCTCGTCTGGGAGCAGCTGCGCGAGAGCGCTCCCGACGATCCGCGCTTCCTCGAGCCCGCCGCGCGCGCCCTCCTCGCCGCCGGCCGCCCGGCGGACGCCCGCGCCGTGCTCGAGGTGTTCCCCGCCGAGTTCCGCTGGGCCCCACGCGTGGCAGAGCTGCGGGTGGCCGTCACCGAGGCCGTGGAGGGCACGTCCGGCCTCGATCCGCTCCTCGCGCACTGGCAGGAGACCGACCCGAAGGCCGTCGAGCCCGTGCGCCGTCGCCTCGACCTGCGCGTCCAGGACCGCCGCTTCGACGACGCCCTCGCGCTCCTCCCCGCGCTCCGCACCCGCGCGCCGGGCGCCGCGACGGACGCGCTCGAGGTCGCCCTGCTTGTCGCCGTGGGCCGCGTGCGCGACGCCGCCGACCACGCCCCGCCCGAGGTCGCCGCGCGCCTGAACGCCCGCGCCGACCGCGCCCTCGATCCCGGCGCCGCCCTCGCCGGCCTCGGCGAGACCGACTTCGAGGGGCGCCTCGCCCGGGCCGACGGCCTCGTCTACCAGGGCCGCGCGGGGGACGCGATCGCCCTGATCGACGCCCTCCTCGTGGAGCGCCCCTACCGCGCGGAGGCCCACGCCGCGCGGGCGCGGGCGCTGGAGCGGCTCGGCCGCACGGAGGACGCCTCGGCCGCGTGGCAGCGCGCGTGGGAGCTCGATCCCGCGATGGAGGGCGGCCCCGCCACCGTCACGCGCATCGCGAGCGCGTTCCAGTACGTCGTGCGCGAGGTGCCGCCGGAGGCCGGCGCGGCCGTCGCCCCGGGGCGCATGGGGCCAGAGCTCTAAGGGACCGGGGGCCCGAGGATCGCGCCGGGATCGACCGTCTCGGGGGTGCAGCCGCAGGTCGGGCTCGCCGACCAGCACGCGCGGCCGGGCACGAGCACGACGGCCTCCTCCGCGCGCGCCGCGCCGGGGCACACCCAGCCGTCCCCGAGCGCGAGGATCGCGACGTAGGCCTCGTGCTCGCCGCGCACGGGGGTCTCGAGCATCGGGATGCCCGGCGTGTTGACGAGCGTCGCGGCGGGGCACGCGGCCAGGGTCGGGCGCACGAACGACGCCTCCCACGCGCTCGCCTCGAGGAGGCCGAGGCCGGCGTCGTCGGCCTCGGCGAGCTGCGCGTCGAGCCGGGCGGTCCACCGGGCGTCCACGAGGGGGGCGACGGTGGGGGCGGCGCGGATGCGGCGTACGCGGTCGGCCTGGGCGCGCGCGGCCTGGCTCGCCTCGCGCCACGCGCTGCCGAAGCGCTCGATGCGCCAGCCGAGGGCGACGCGCTCGGCGTCCGCGCAGGGCGTCTTCGGCTTCGGGAGGCGGGTCCACGCGGCCTGGAGGCGGGCGGTGGCGCGGCCGGTCGCCTGGGCGGTGTCGAGGAGGGCGTCGAGGCGGGACTCCGCGCCGAGGAGCTCCGGCACGCCGGGGGCGAGGTCCGGCGCGTCCGCCGCAGCGGGCCCGGCGAAGAGCGCGAGCAGGAGCACGACGGGCCTCACGCGACCTCCCCTTCGGCGAAGTAACGGCGCTCGAGCGACTCGCCGCGGCGGACCTCGGTGATCCGCGCGCCCTCCGCGAGGAGCGCACGCAGCAGGTCGGAGGTGGCGTCCTCCGGCGGGACCCCCTCGGGGACCTTCAGGGTGACCACCGCGCCGCGCCCCGGCGGGAAGGGGGCCGCGAGGTGGACGAACACCTCGCGGTCGCGCCCGGTGAGCGTCGCCATCGCGCCGGAGCGCGTGCAGCGGCCCTTGTCGATGAAGATGACCCAGTCGCAGATCTGCTCGAGCTCCGCGAGGTTGTGGGACGAGAGGAGCACGGTGCGACGGCCTTTCTCGGCGGCGATGCGCTCGCGCAGGTGGCGCGCCTGGGCGGGGTCGAGGCCGGAGGTGGGCTCGTCGAGGAGGACGAGCTCGGGGTCGCCGAGGAGCGCCGAGGCGACGGTCACGCGGCGGCGCATGCCGTGGGAGAGCGTCGCGATGCGGACGTCGCCGCGATCGTGGAGGAGCACGGCCGCGAGGGCCTCGTCGACGGAACGGCGGGTGCTCGGTCCGTCGAGGCCCTGGAGGCGCGCCCACACCGAGAGGAGCTGGCGCGGCGTCGACGCGGTGGGGAGCTCGGCGTCCTGCGGGAGGATGCCGACGCGCCCGCTGTGCGTCTCCGGGGTGAAGCGACCGCGGCCGAGGAGGTCCACCGTGCCGGCGTCCGGCGCGAGGAAGCCGGCGAGGATGGACATCGTCGTCGTCTTGCCGGCTCCGTTCGGCCCGATCAGCCCGCAGATCGTCCCGGCGGGCACGACGAGATCGAGCCCGTCGAGCGCGTTGGCCTTGCGGTAGCGCTTGAACAGCCCCTCGCAGCGGATGGCGTCGCTCATAGGTTCCTCCGCGCGAAGATGACGTGCCCGAGCGAGTAGTAGACGACCGCGAGCACGACGCTCCGCACGGCGGCGGCGGCGAAGACGGAGGGGTCCGTGGACCAGAAGTCGGTCCACGCGGTGGTGGCGATGAACATGCCGGCGAGGTCGGCGAGGCGCCCGAGCAGGTCGGTCCCCGACTTGAGGTGAAGCCAGAACGCGGCGAGCGGCATGGCGAAGATGACGCTCCCCGCCACGACCCGGGCGCCGTTGGGCGACGGGATCCACTGCGACGCCGCGAGCCCGAGGCCGGCGAAGGGCAGCGCCCAGATGGAGGCGCGCGCGCTGCGCTCCAGCAGGGAGAGCGCGAGATCGGTGGGTGGGTTGCCGATCATCAGCGTCATCCCCATCCCCCAGCAGACGGCGCCGCCCAAGGCGGTCGCGACCAGCGCGATCAGGAGCTGCCCCGCGAGCTTCCCGAGGCCGATCTGCAGGCGGCCCGTGCGGCAGAGGAGGTACCGGATGCTGCGGCTCTTCACCTCCGCGGCGATGGAGCCGGAGGCCGAGAACGTCAGCACCGCGGGGAGCAGCGCCATCGAGACCATGCCGATGAAGAGGCCGAGCAGGGGCTCCTTCAGGAGCTCGGGCACGTTGGCGGCGGGCCCGGCGAACCGGCCGACGAACGCGATCAGCTCGGCGTTCTGGAGGAAGGTGCCCATCATCGCGCCGGGGCGCTCGGTCCCGGGCACGCCGAGCGTGCTGGCGGCAGACTCCTCGGCCCCCTGGAGAAGCTTGACGAAGAACCAGGTGGACCCTGCAATCCCTCCGACGTACAGCAGCAACACGAGCTGGAAGAGCCGCGTACGGACGGCCTCGCCCAGCTCGTAGACCGCCACCCACCAGACATCCGCCGCGAAGCGCCTCATTCCGGGCCCCAGTCCGGGCCCTTCACGTCCTTGAGCCGCGCGACGGTGTCGAGGGTCTCGCCCGAGATGTAGGAGAGCGGATCCACCGCGGAGGCGTCGATCTGCGCGTAGACCTCCGGCGGGATGATGTCGCGCATGCGGTCGTCGGCCGCGAGCACCACGTCGAGGGCCTCCGCGCCGAACTCCATCATGTCGCGCCGATCGAGCTCTCCGTCGCTCACGGCGGAGGTCACCATCGCGTCGATCTGCGCGCCCAGTTCGTCGTTCATCTGCTTCATCGCCGCGTTGACCGCGGCCACGTCCTCCTCTTCGAGGTCCGCCTGCTCGGTGAGCGCGGCGAGGGCCTGCGCGCGGCGGGCGTCCAGCGCGGCGCTCATCGCTTCCTGGCCCTGCTCGAAGGCGTCCGCGTCGGAGACCGGGACGCTCGGGGCGTTCGGGTCGAGCTCGCCCCCTTCGACGGTCGCTCCTCCGGTCGCGACGCCCTCGTCCGTCGGCGCGCCGGCGGGGGCGGCGTTGCGCACGCGGCGCGAGTCGTCGACGGCTCCGCCGGGCGCGCGCAGCAGGTCGCGCAGGCTGTCCGCGGCGCTCGCGCGGCACGGCTTCCCGCCCGCGGTCTTCATCGCGTCGAGCTCGGTTCGCATCTCGAGGAGCTCGCCCCGGGGCTGCCACGCGCCAAGCACGATGCCCAGGACGAGCGCGATCACGGCTGGGAAGAACGGCTTCAACGGTGGCCCCGGAGGAGCACCCTCCCTAATCGTTGTCGCGGGGCGACGTCACGCGGCTGCGGCAACCTGCGACAGCGTCGGCACCGCGCCGGACACCGTGATCTAAATGTCGCGATCAGCCTTGACGCGTAAATACAACCATGAGAATCTATCTCAACCTTCCGCGCGCGTCCGAGGTTCCGATGCTCCCCGAGTCCCTCCGTTTTCCCCCGGGCGGCAAGCCCTGGCTCCTTTACGGCCTCTTCGGGTCGAGCCTCGTGCTGAACCTCGCGCTCGCGGTCAAGTACGGCGGCGCGGACGAGGCGCCCGCGGTGGCGCCCGCGTCGATGGTCGCCCCCATCGGCGACGAGACGACCATCTCCAACCCCTCCGTCCCGGTCGCCCTCGTCGCGCCGCTGCCGGAGCCCCTCGGCGTCGCGCGCGCCGCCGGCACCGAGGTCTTCACCGGTGTCGTCAACAGCTCGATGTCCGTGACCTTCCAGGAGGCCACCGCCGCCAGCCCCGCGGCCCTCGCGGCGGTGTACGCCCGCCTGTTCGCGTGGGACCTCGACCTGCGCCGGGATCTCCACAAGGGCGACACGGTGCAGGTGCTCTACGAGCAGCCTGACGGCGCCGAGCCCCTCGTGCTCGCCGGCCGCTTCCTGAGCCAGCCCGGCGGCGCGAGCGCCAAGGTCTTCTCCGCGTGGCGCTACCAGGCCCCCGGCGACCGCTTCCCGTCCTACTGGTCGGACACCGGCGAGGAGGTGCCCCGCCGCCTCATCGACGGCCCGCTGCCCGACTACGACCAGATCACGAGCCTCTTGAAGGACCGCCCGACGCACGAGGGGATGGACTTCAAAACCCCCATCGGCACCCCCATCGTGGCGCCCCGCGCCGGCCGCGTGACGCGGACGAACTGGAACCACGCAGCGAACGGCAACTGCATCGAGGTCCAGTACGGGGACGGCGTGCTCGCCAAGTTCCTGCACCTCAACGAGAACGTCGTCAAGGACGGGCAGACGCTCAGCGCCGGCACCGAGATCGGCAAGACGGGGAACACCGGCCGTTCCACCGGGCCCCATCTGCACTACCAGCTCGAGCGTGGCAGCACCGTGGTCGACCCCATCGACTACCACGGCACCCTGCGCCGCCAGCTCCCGCCGGACGCGATGCCCGGCTTCGAGCAGGCCCGCAAGGACCTCGCGGCGCAGCTCGACGCGCGGTTGGCCTCCCGGTAGTCGGGGGGCGCGCTTGGCGGGTGGACGCTGGAGCTCAGCTCCGCCGACGCAGCGCCGGCACCACCATCGCGACCAGGAACGGCAGGAAGCGCACCCCGAGCGGCATGTGGTTGCAGCCCGAGCCGCCCTCGCAGCCCCCGGCGCAGCCGCTGCTGTCGGCGCCGCACCCGCTCGCGTCGTCGCAGCCGAGCTCGGAGGCGATGTCGATGTCGCCGGTGTTCAGGCTACCTCCCTCGCAGCCCACCGCGCCGCCCGCGCAGCCGGAGAGCTCGATGGGCTCGAGATCGTCGATGTCCACGACCGCGTAGCCGCCGAGCCACGAGGCCTCGGGCATCCACCAGATGAAGTCGAGGCCGATGCCGCGGAACGACGGGATCGCGACCGACGGGAGCTCGGGCAGGAAGGAGCCGAGGATGGTCGGGACGAAGGCGGCGAGGCCGTCCGAGTAGCCCTCGGGGAGGAGCTCGTGGTCGTCCTCGACGAAGAGCAGGGAGTCGTCCACGACGATGGCGGGGGTGAGGGTGCCGTCCACCAGGGGGAGATCGAGCCCGATCGAGCCGGCGAGGGTGACGCCGAACACGCGCGTCTCACGACCGTCGATCGCGCCGTAGGCGGCGAGGTTGAGGCCGTCGAGGTTGACGCGGAGCGGGGGGCCGTCCTCCGCGAAGCCGGCGGTGGGCGCGGCGAGCGGGCGCACGGCGAGGGCGAGGGGGACGGTCTCGGGGAACAGCTCGGCCCAGGTGTCGCCGAAGACGGGCGCGAAGAGCGAGGAGTCCAGCGGCGCGCCGCCGAGGTCGGCGACGTCGATGCAGAGGGCGCCGGTCTGGTAGGCGGCGAAGAGCACCTGGTCGACGAAGGCCTGCTGGATGACCGCGGCGGCGTCGTAGGTGAGGGCGCCGTCCGGGGCGACGCCGACGAGCGCCGGCCAGGGATCGGCGCCGCTGGGGCCGACGCCGGCAGGAACGCAGGTGGACACGACGCTCGGCGTGACGGTGCCGCCGAGGCCGATGAACAGGCCGTTATCGTCGAGCGTGAACGCGGAGGGGGCGAGCCCGAGCGCGATCTCGCCCTCGCCGAGCGCGAGCGTGGTGTCGATGACGAGGGCGCCCAGGGCGTCCTCGATCGTGGGCTCGAGGGTGGCGCCGAGGTCCGCCAGCGACGGGGCCACGGCGTCCTCGAGGATGCGCGTGATCGCCTCGGGATCGAGGCCGACGAGGGTGCCGATGGCGTCCGCGAGGAGGCAGTCGTCGAGGGGGTTGCCGATGGGCGCGAGGTCGAAGGTGACGGTGCCGGCGGTCGCGTCGAAGGCGCCGTCCGCGTAGGCGATGGCGAGCGGGAGGTGGATCTCGAGGGCGACCGTCGGGAGCTCGACGCCGCACGTCTCGTCGAGGGACGTGAGCGGGGCGCACGCGCCGGTGGCGCGGAGGGTGGTCGAGGAGGAGGAGAGCGCGCCGTAGACGGTGAGATCGAGCCGGCCGGGGGAGGGGACGAGCTCGACCTCCTGGATGTCGAGGTCGAGCACCATCGAGTCGAGCGACCACGCCAGGACCTGCGTCGGATCGGCCTCGTCGCACGCGAGCGCGCCGTTGAGCGCGCCGACGGGGAAGGCGACGGGCATGATGCCGGCGATGGCCTCGCCGAGGCGGTCGAAGCCGCGCTCGGAGACGTGGATGCCCACCGCCTGCTCGACGGGTTCGAGGGCGAAGGCGGCGCCGACGAGGATCAACATGGCGCCCATCATAGCGCCGGCGTCACACGGTAGAGCGTCGCCCAGTCCCCGGTGGCGTCGGTGAGGCGCCCGACCGGCGTGGCGAGCACCCCCGCATCTGCGGCTGCGGCCGCGACCTTCTTCTCGTCAGGGCTCCAGTTGTAGAGCATCGGAGCGCTCGCGCGTACCGACAGGAACCAGCCACCCTCGGCGAGCTTCAGCACCTCGGCCGGCGGCGCCTTCCCGCGGGAGCGGGCGCCCCACGCGTGCGTGACCGCGATCTCCGGTGCGCGCGCCTCGAGCATCCCGTACAGCTCGTAGTCGACGGCCACGAGCCGGGTGACGCCCTGTTCCCGCAGGAGCCCGACCAGCGCGGACTGGCCGGCCTCGGTGAAGGACGGGGAGGCGATCGTGCCGACGACGCGGTCGGTGTCGGCGAGGTGGAGCGCGCCGGCGAGCACGAGGGGCGAGACGAAGAGGGCGGCCGCGAGGGCGCGCGGGAGGGAGCGAGGCGGCGCGACGGTGGCGGCGAGGCGCTCGGCCGCGAGGCCGACGAGCAGGGCGAGCGGGACGGTGATCTGGGCGAGGTGGTGGAGGTCCCGGTTGGCGAGGGAGACGAGGCCGACCTGGAGGGGCACCGCGACGGAGAGGAAGCGCAGGAGGGCGTCCCCGGGGGCTGCGCGGCCCGCGGGGCGGCGCCATGCGAGCGCGATCCCGGCGATCGTGGCGGAGAAGCCGACGAGCCGGAGGACGGAGACCGGCGGCACCGGATCCGCGCCGTAGGCGTCCGCGAAGAACGCGAGGGGGTTGCCGAAGAAGTGGAGGAGGTTGGCGAGGCCCTCGCGCGCGGGCGAGGGGCCGGTCCACCCGTGCCAGAGCCGGCCGAACTGGAGACCGAGCGTGTCGTGGGAGACGATGGAGGGCAGCGGCGAGACGTACTGATGCACATTCGCCAGGATCAGCGGGGAGACGCACAGGAGCGGGATCGCGACGAGGCGCCCGAGCTGGACCCGCCGCGGCGGGAGCGTCGCGGGGCGGTCCCAGCGGGTGAGCAGCGCGGCGAGGCCGTAGGCGACGAGGGTGGCCGCGAAGGTGGCCTTCGCGGCGAGGCCGAGGCCGATGCCGAGCGCGAGGGCGGTGGTGCCGTGCGCCCCGCCCTTCCACCGTCGGCTCCAGAGCGCCCACACGACGAGCAGCGCGGCGGCCTGGAGGAGGAGCTCGGTGCCGCCCAGGACCTTCCGGTAGAAGACGAAGCACCAGTCCGTCGCGAGGACCGCGGCGACGGCGCCCGCCGCGATGCGCGAGCCGTGGAGCGCGGTGAAGCGGTGCGCGAGGGCGAGGAGGAGCGCGCCGAGGAGCACGTGGACGGCGAGGCCCGCGGCGAGGGAGCCGGTCGCGGCGCGCACGATCCGGGCGGGCCAATCGGCGATCCCGCCGGTGTAGGCGTTCACCGCGAGGGGGACCTCGACCGTGCCCCCGCCGCCGGTGGGCAGGACGAGGCGCTCAGTCGGGCGGGTGCGCGCGGCGCGGAGGAGGCCGGTGGCCTCGACGCCGCTCACGGGCGGGTCGAGCGCGACGAGGACGGTCGGCGGGGTGGGGAGGGCCCACCCGATGGCGACCTCCCCGACGAGGCCCACCGAGCGCACCGTCACCGAAACGACGAAGAAGTACACGACGAGCGCGGCGAGGAGCGTCGCCGAAAAGCGGCGGGGCGAGGGGATCATGTGGGACCCGGGAATGCCGGGAGCCCGCGGCGCCTTCTGCGCTTGAATCCATGTGGGTTCTGCACGGTGCACACATGGCAGCTATAGTTCGAATGAGCGTCCCCGTGGCGCGCGGAGCGGCGATGAGCGACAACCGACCGACCCCCCCCGCCCAGCCCCCCAAGCCCACTTGGCTGGATGACCTGCGCGACCGTCTGGCCGAGTGGATCGACACGCTGGTCAACCCCCCCATGCCGGTGCCCGTGCCGGTGCGGCGCCGGCGGTAGCGGATCGTCGGGCCCCGCGGTGGCGGTGCGCGGCCGCGTGACAGGTGCGCCGAGCCGCTCGCGCGAGACGCAGAAGGAAAAAATCGAAACCCCCGGGTCGCTTGCGCGACCCGGGGGCTCCTGTGCGTGCGCCATCGCTGGCGAACGCAGCCGACTACATGTCGGCGTTCTCGGCGTTCTCGGTGTTGTCACCGGTGTCGCCACCGGAGCAAGCAACGAGGGAGGCGGCGAGGGCGGCGACGAAGGCGAAAACGAGCGCGGGCTTGAACATGTGAGTCTCCTCTTGCGGTGAGTCCGGAATGCGGACCGGCGGCCGGGTCGCGAACGGGCCCATGTGGATGAGCTCGAAGCGGCGCCGGAGAGTATGACCGATCGTCATCGGCGCGTCAAGAGACCGAGCCTCACCTGACGCGTAAACGTCGGCGGCGGCCCGCGAACAAGACGGCTACCGCCCCCAGCACGGCCGCGCTCGGGTTCGTGCCGGACGCAGCGCATCCGCAGCCGTCCCCGTCGTCAGCGGGGCCGTCGTCCTCGCAGCCCTCGTCGACCGTGCCGTCGCAGTTGTTGTCGGCGGTGTCGCCGCAGAGCTCCGGGGCGCCCGGGTAGACGGTGCTGCGGGTGTCGTCGCAGTCGGTGCCGCCGGAGGCGGGCGCGGCGTCCCCGTCGCGGTCGGCGTCGTAGTTGTCGGTCCCGTTGCAGTCCTGGTCGATGAAGTCGTCGTTGATCTCCGGGAGCGCGGCGTTCACCCCGGCGTCGCCGTCGTCACAGTCGCCCTGCTCGGGAGTGAAGCCGTCCCCGTCGCGGTCGCTGCGCAGCTCGTCGTCGTCGGCGAGGCCGTCGCAGTCGTCGTCGACGCCGTCGGTGGGGTCGGAGCGGTCGACGTTGGAGAAAGCGTCGGTGTCGTCGCAGTCGTCCACGGAGTCGAGGTGGCCGTCGCCGTCGCGGTCCAGGCCGGTCGCGTCGTCGGCGAGCCCGTCGCAATCGTTGTCGACGCCGTCGGCCTGATCCACGTCGTCCGCGGCCGGGTAGCGGTCGGTGCGGGTGTCGTCGCAGTCTCCGTCGAGCTCGGCGTAACCGTCGCCGTCGTCGTCTCCGCTGGCGGTGCCCTCGTCCGCGAGCCCGTCGCAGTCGTTGTCGACGCGATCCGTGCTCTCCGGGGCCCCGGGGTAGGTCGCGACGTTGTGCTCGTCGCAGTCGGCCGAGGCGGGGAAGCCGTCCCCGTCGAGGTCGCCGTCGGCGGGAACGTCGGTGTCGGTGTCGGTGTCCACCACGTCGGTGTCGCCGCCGGTGTCCACCACGTCGGTGTCGCCGCCGGTGTCCACCACGTCGGTGTCGCCGCCGCCGGTGTCGACGGGGATGTCCTCGTCGACCACGCCGTCGCAGTCGTTGTCGCGGTCGTCCTCGCGCTCGGTGACGCCGGGGGCCGTGTTCGCGTCGTGGTCGTCACAGTCGAAGAGCACGGGGGAGTCGTCGCCGTCGCCGTCGGTCCAGTCGCCCTCGACGCCGCCGAACGCGCCGAGGTCGGCCACGGTGCCGTCGGCGTCCAGGCCGCTCCCGCCGTTGATCATCGCCGAGCCACGGCCAGGGTGCAGGTCGATCTGCTCGAAGGGGAGGGTGCCCCCCCAGCTCGTGAACGCGGGGTCCGACACGCGCACGGAGGCGAGCGGGGTGCCGGTGCAGCCCGAGGCGTCCGCGGTGTTGTAGGCGACGCCGTTCGGGAAGGTGAGGGTGTTCCCGGAGAAGCAGCGGAGGAGGAGCGTGTTGTCCTCGAACGCCGAGTTCGTGAGCGTGGCCGCGGGGCCGAGCGCCGCCGTCGCGCTGGTGGACGCGCCGACCGCCACGAGGTTGGTGGCCGTCGAGGCCGCGTTCTCGAACACGAAGCCGTAGGCGCCGCCGATGGACACGCAGTTGTCAAGGGTGGAGGCTGCCTTCACCTGGAAGCCGTAGGTGACCGGCGAGTAGCTCAACGCCCGCACGAAGCGCGGCGTGCCCCCGGTCACGATGAAGCTGCTGAGCCCGGAGTCCCACACGCCGACCTCCTCCACCGTGGGGGAGCCGCCCGAGACGGCGACGCCCGCGCCGGAGGGCGCGAGGATGTAGAGCTCGCGGAGGGTCGGCGAGCCGCTCGCGACGGCGACCGCGGTGGACGGCGCGGGGGAGATCGTGAAGCCCTCGAGCGTGCCTGCGTCCAGCCGGATGGAGAGCGTGGGCGAGAGCGTCGTGACCGCGGGGCCGTCAGCCGAGGTGATGGTGAGGTTCCGGCCGCGGAGGTCGAGATCCTCGGCGTAGGTCCCTGCCTGGACGCGGATCGTGTCGCCCGAGGCCGAAGCGCGCACCGCGGCGCCGATCGTCGTGTAGGTTGCGGCTGGGCCGACGGTGAGGGTGGCGGCGTGGGCCGTCGCCAGGGAGAGGAGCAGCGTCATGACGGGAAGGTACCAAGGACGCGGCGCGAGCACACCTCCCGCGCGGCGCTTCGCCCGCCCGAGCCCCTGACCCGCGAGGCGGGCCGCGAGGTTGACGCGCCCGGGGTGGGGCGGTAACGGCTTCCGCTCGCGGAGCGGGCCCTGTACGCGCGGATGAACGTCGGCCGTCTCGCCATCCCGGCCCTCGTCCTGGCCGTGCAGCTCGTGCTGCTCGGGCTGTTCGTCGTCGATTGGCGGCTGCCGGTCCTGATCACGGCGAGCTTCGTCGTCGGCGCGGTGCTCCTGGATCGCCCGGTCTGGGCCGTCGGCGGCATGCTGGCGGCACGGTTGATCTCCACCGGGACCACCTCGTTCTTCACCATCGGCAAGATCAGCATCGGACTGTTCGAGCCCGTGCTCCTCGTCGCGTTGATCGCGCTCGGCCTCCGCGGCGTGTTCGCGGGGATGCGCTTCTGGCGGCCGTGGCCGTGGCAGGGCGTGTTCCTCTCCATCATGGCCTGGGCCGTCGTGGGGCTCGCGTGGTGCACCAAGTTCTCCGACGGCGCGAAGGAGGTCGTCACCCTCGGCGTCATCCTCGCGACGACCACCGTGATCCTCGCGTTCCTCCGGACGTGGGACGACGTGAAGACGGCGATCTGGGCCTGGATCGGCGCGTGCATCCTCATCGGGATCCTCGCGATCTTCGGCGACGCGCTTGGCATCACCGACTACGGCAGCCAGTGGAAGGCGTCGGCGGGCGGCGGCCGCGAGACCGGCCTCGGCCAGCAGCCGAACTGGTTCGCGATGAACCTCATGTTCGTGGTCCACACCTGCGCGGCCTTCGCGCTCGTGCAGCGGCGCGCGGTGCTGCGGTGGGGCCTGATGCTCGCGACCCTCTTCATCTTCTTCTCGATGATGACGAGCGGCTCGCGCGGCGGCGCCTACTCCATCGTCATCGGCGGGATGCTCGTCGCCCTCGGCCAGCCGCTGTTCCGCAAGTGGTTCATCCGTTTCCTCGGCGTCGGCGCTGTCTTCTTCTTCGTCGCGGCGGTCGGCGACATCGGCGACATCGGCAAGGGCCTGAACCGCATCTCCGCCAACGTGGACGTGCTCTTCGCACAGGACGTGCGCGGGCTGAATTGGGCCGCGTGCATCGGCATGTTCTTCGACACCAACGGCGTCGGCATCGGCCCCGGCGGGTACATCGACAACCTGCAGAAGTACAGTGACTGGCTGTACCACTCCGTCTACCGCTACCCGCACGGCATCTTCTGGGGCCAGGTCGCGCACGGCGGCCTGGTCGGCGTGCTCCAGCTCGTCGCGATGGTCGTCGTGCTCGCACGCATGACGATGCAGACCATCCGCGACACCAAGGGTACGGAAGCAGAGGTGCTCGCCTGGGCGATGCCCGCGAGCATGGCCGGATACTTCGCCTGGAGCTTCGTCGAGTTCAGCCTCGACGAGAAGCCCTTCTGGGAGTGGCTGGCGGTCTACACCGCGCTCCACCTCCTCGCGCGCCGGGCCAAGGAGCCCGGCGGCACCCCCATCCCCGCCTGGACGTTCTCCATCCGATGACCGACTCCTTCCTCCTCGTCGACGCCGTGTTGTGGTCCGTCGCCGCCGGCCTGCTCGCGGTCGTCGTCTGGCTCACCCGCGCCGCGGGCCCGCCCTGGGACCCCGCCTCCTTTTTCGCCGCGGTGCTCGCCGCCCTCTCCGGGCCCGGCAACCTCCCGCTCACCGGGGGCCCCGTGCCCGCGGAGGGCTTCGAGGGCACGCCCGCGCAGCTCGAGGCCGTCGACGATCCGCGCCTCCGGCTCGGGGCAGACTGTGGCTGGACTGAGGTCGCGGGGTGGAACGACGCCACGCGCAGCGCCGTCGCCCGCCGCGTCGAGAACGTACGCCTCGTCTGGTTCGAGCCGCCCCCCGTGATGGTGGACGGCCTGGAGACGACCGTGCTCGACGCGGTGGACCTCGAGGCGCTCGACCGGCTGCTCACGCGCGCCGACACCCGCCTGATCCTGGCCGCGCACGCGCGCGCCGACGCCGTGCTCCGCCTGCTCCACGACGCCCACGGGCTCCGCGACCGGCTCCGCGCCGTGCTCCTCGTCGCGCCCACGCTCGACGCCGAGTGGCTGGCCACCCACTTCACGCACGCCGCCTTCGACACCGAGCTGAACCGGCAGGTGCCGTACCTCACGCTGCGCGCGGGCCCCGACGCGGACGCGCAGCGCCTGCCCGACCCCCCGACGCCCCCGACGGGCCGGCGCGCCATCCAGGTCGTCGATCTCGGCGTGCTCCCTGCCGACCGCCTGGGGGACGCCAGCGTCGGCCGCGCGCTCGCGGCCCTGTGCGCGGCGCTGGGGTAGTGCTACGATCGGTGGGATCCGGTGGTCGTCATGCGCGTCGTCGTCCTCGTCTCCTCCCTCCTTGCCCTCTCTGCCCTCGCGGGCTGCTCCGGTGACACCGAAACCGACGCCGCCGAGAAAGAGCGCCTCGAGCAGGAGGCCGCCGCGAAGGAGGTCACCATCACGGTGACCTCGCCCGACGCGGGCGCCGAGTTCGAGGCCGACACCGCCATCCCGCTGAAGGTGAACACCAAGAAGGGTGCCAAGGCCACCGAGGCCGACAGCGTCTCGTGGACCATCGGCGCCTGGCACGGCGAGGGCGCGCAGACCGAGGCGAGCGGCCTCCCCTCCGGCGCCCACACGGTCGAGGTCGAGGTCACCGTCGACGGCGAGACGTACGCCTCCTCCGTCGACATCACGATCCTCGAGCCGGCGATCACCTCGTGGGTGTACGCGGGTACGCTCGAGGCGGACGTCATCGTCGACACCGCCGACTACGGCAGCTTCGACGACCACTGCTCCACCGCCGTCTCCGTGAACCTCGAGTCCGGCGTGCTCAGCGGCTCCGGCGTGTGCGCGGTCTTCGGCGACTTCGGCTTCGACCCCATCGCCTTCGACATGGACGGCACGGTGCGCGGCGGCACCGTCTCCGGCGCGCTCATCATGACGTTCGACGGCACCGAGGCCCGCACCCCGTACGACGGCACCGGCACCTCCGGCGACACCATCGGCGCCAGCTTCGACACGACGCACCGCGACTCCGGCGACTCCGTCCGCATCGTCGGGAGCTGGACCGCCGCGCCGCAGTAGGGCGTCGCTCCGGCGCAGCGCCGGCCGGTGCGGTAAGGGGGCGGCATGCACCCCTTCCAGCGAACGGAGCTCCTCCTCGGCACCCCCGCGTGGAACCGCCTCGGCGGCGCCCGCATGATGGTCGTCGGTCTGGGCGGCGTCGGCAGCTACGCGGCCGAGGCCCTCGTGCGCGCCGGCGTCGGGCACCTCACCCTCGTCGACTTCGACCAGGTGTGCCTCACCAACCTCAACCGCCAGCTCCACGCCACGCGCCGCACGGTCGGGGCCGCGAAGGTGGGGATCATGACGGAGCGGTGCCGCACGATCAACCCGAAGGCGACGATCGTCCCGGAGCAGGTCTTCTTCGAGGCGAGCACCTCGGAGCGGCTGCTCGCGCCCGGCTACGACTACGTGCTGGACGCGATCGACAACGTCACCGCGAAGATCCACCTGCTTGAGGCCTGCGTCGCCCGCAACCAGCCGGTCATCGCGTGCATGGGCGCGGGCGGCCGCACCGACCCGACGCGGATCCGCGTGACCGACATCAGTCGGACGCAAAAGGACCCGCTCGCGAAGGTGGTCCGCAAGGAGCTGCGTGCGCGCGGCATCAACGGCGGCATCGAGGCCGTGTGGACCGACGAGGAGCCGAACGTGCTCGACCAGGAGGTCGCGGACGCGTTCCACTGCATCTGCCCCACTGACAACGACCACCACAGCTGCGACAAGCGCAACGTCGTGCAGGGTTCGGTGTCGTGGGTGCCCTCGATGTTCGGCCTGATGATGGCCGGCACCGCGGTGAACCGCCTCCTCGGCCGCCCCGTGCTCTCCGCCGACCGCGAGGAGTAGGTGCCGGTCTGGGTCGACCTCGGCGCCGCCTGGCTGCGCATCGGCCTGTTCGGCTTCGGCGGCGGGCCCTCGGTCATCCCGCTCATCCGCCACGAGTGTGTCGACCGCTACGGCTGGATGTCCGACGCCGAGCTGCTGGACGCCCTGGCGTTCGGCAACGCGCTGCCCGGCCCCATCGCGGTGAAGCTCGCCGCGCACGTCGGCATGCAGGCAGGTGGGTGGCTTGGGTGCGTGGTCGCGCTCGCGGCGTTGAACCTACCGAGCATCGCGATGATGCTCGGGCTGGCGGCGCTGTACGCCCGCTACCGGGACGCGCCGTCGGTCGCCGGGGCGATGGCGGGGGTGCGGCCGGCCGTCGTCGGATTGCTGGCGTACACGGCGTGGAGCCTCGCGCCGGACGGGGTGCGCAACGTGCCGGCGGGCGTCATCGCGCTGGCGGCGTTCGTGGCGCTGGTGCTCAAGGTGCACCCGGCGGTCGTGATCGCGGGGGCGATGGGGATCGGGATGTTCTTCCTACGCTAACTGCCGGTGGACGCGTAGCGCGTGAGCCCGAACCGGAACGCGCCATAGCCGAGCGCGAGGACGGCGGCCCCGACGAAGGGCTGGGCCAGGGCGTACGCGTGCCACTCCGGGCGGTCCATGAGGAAGGACGCAGGGTAGAAGCCGGCGAAGCCCAGGGGGAGGCCCCAGGTGAGGAGGAGGCGGAGGGGGAGCGCGAACAGGTCGATCGGGTAGCGGGTGAAGGTCGAGAGCTGGAAGACGAGCCCGACGGCCGTGCCACGATGATGCAGGTGGAAGCCCGCGGAGCAGACGGCGGTGAGCACGCCGCCGAGGACACACGCGCCGCTGACGAGCAGGACGGGCAGCAGCGCCCAGTGCCACGCGGGGACATCACCGAGGCCGGGCGCGGCCGCGGCCATGACGGCGGCGCCGAGGACCGCGATCGGCAGGTCCTCCCAGGAGACGTTGTCGAGGAGCACCTGCGCGTAGGGGTCGATGGGGCGCAGGAGCACCCGGTCGAGGTCACCCCCGACGATGTAGCGCTGGTTGAGCACCCAGAGGCCCTGGAACGCCACGAAGAACAGCCCCACGACGGTCTCCGCGAAGCCCCAGCAGAAGAGCACCTCGGCGCGGGTGTAGGTCCCGAGCGCGTCGACGTGGGCGAAGAGGGTGCCGAGGAAGACGAGGCCGACGCCGGCGAGGAGCACGTCGCCGACGGCGTTGATCGCGAAGTCCAGCCGGTAGGCGAGCCGCGTCTTGAGCCGCTGGGCGAGGAAGAGCCGGACGAGGCGGGTCATCCGCCCTGGACCGTGAGGCTGCGGGCGGCGGCGCGCCACGCGAGAGTGCCCACGAACGTGAGGGCCAGGGCCCATGCGGCCTGCTGGAGGAGGAGGGGGCCGGCCTCCGCGCGCTCGAGGAACAGCGTGGCAGGGGTGTTCGCCATGCCGCGGAAGGGGAGGGCGTACACGATGGGGCGGAGCGCGGGGCCGAAGAGCTCGAGCGGGATGAGCGCCCCCGAGAACACCGACACCAGCGTGCCCTTGAGGTGGGTGAGGCCGGAGATGTTCTGCAGCGGCAGGCTCGCGACGCCGACCAGGAAAGAGAGCCCGTAGTTGGTCGCGTGGCCGAGCAGGAGCGAGAGGAGGGTGAGCGCCCAGGTCGACGCGCGTGTGGGGAGCGGCACGTCGAAGAGGAAGAAGCAGGCCAGGAAGAGCGGGGCGCTCTG
>CAJBVW010000159.1 GCA_903959175.1 uncultured Pseudomonadota bacterium | reverse complement strand
GCGAGCCAGTTCAGCAAGCTGACGGCATCGCGTTCGTTGAAGGTGAGGGCGACCTTGATGATCACGAGGGAGGCTCCGAATCAGGAGTTGGAGAGCTGGAAGGGGCCGGTGGACACGACGTCGATGGTCGCGTCGACGGCGGGCGGCGTGGTCCCGGCGACGGTGACCTTGGCGCGCACCCAGGGCATGAGCAGCCCGTTGGCGGAGTCGATGACCTCGGCGTACACGCCAGCTACGGTGCGGCTCGCGCCCACCGCGACGTCGAACCAGAGGACGCCGTCCACGGAGCCTTGGATGACCAGCTGTGCGGCGGGCGTGCCGGAGCCGCCGACGACGTTCAGCGTGGTCACGAACTTGTAGTCCTGCGCCGCGTCGGTCTGCCCGTCCGACTGGTCGGGCAGGATGCGGTAGGGCGTCCCCACCGTGGTGACCGTCACCGGGGCGGCGGGAGCGATGTTCAGCAGCTTCGAGCCGAAGCGGTTGCAGTAGCATTTCATGGCGGGAGTCCTCGGGAAGCGTGACGGATCGGAAGCGGTTTAGAGGTGGAGCAGGAACACCACCCGGTAGGCGAAGGTGCCAGCGGGCAGCACACAGCGGACGGTGGCGGCGTCGCCGAGGGGCACGCCCGGGTTGGGCTGCTGGTCCACGGCGTACCGGGCGCGGGAGGTGGCGTTGACGTCGAGCAGCTCGATGAAGGTGGATGCGTTGAGCGTGGAATCGGAGAGCTCGAGGCGGACGAACCGGGCCCACGGCGGCGGGACGACGTTGACGCTGCCTGCGCCGCCCCCGATGAGTTGGGCGCTGCTGCCACGGACGGTCCATTGATTTTCGGTGTCACACTGACCGTCTGCGATGGCCGCGCGAGCGGCGATGTCCGACGAGGTTGACAGGTTCGAGCCGAAGATTTGGAGCATCGTCGCGTGGACGCAGACCCGCGTACACCGGGGGACGTCGAGGAGAGCCGTGCGCTGGGCACCGCCGCCGCCGGACCAGACGAGCCGCGCCTCCCAGGGAGTCGCTTCGTCCGACCAGAGGTCGATGATGCGCCAGTCGCCGTCGCCCGCGCCGACCGACTGTGCCGTGAGCACCTCGCCTTCTGCTCCCGCGTTCCCGGCGACCGTTGAAGCGGGGAGCTTCGCGGTGCCAGAGCGGCGGGAGAGTCGACATGCGCCCACGGTCAGTTCCTCCTACGGCCCGATCAACAGTTGGGGTTCTTGACGCGCGCCTTGCCGTAGAAGCTGAGCTTCAGGGCAGCCGTGGTCGAGCCCGCCGTGTAGTTGATCGTGACCGGCACACCGGCGCGGAGCACGCGCCCGCCGAAGCTGGGCCCGTGGTACGCGGTGGGCGCGATCAGCGCGGCGTCGAGGTTGTCGAGCACGACCGGGTCGTCGCCGGAGATGATCGTGTTGATCGTCGCCGCCGAGTCGCCGGTGGCGAAGATCTTGGACAGGTGCAGGCTCGTGCGCGGCGTGAGCGTCATGCTCATCGACTGGCCGACAGTGGTGGCGACGATGCCGGTGACGGTGACGTTGCGCTGCACGATCTTTCCCTTGCTGGCGTGGTGGAGCTTGCGCTTCAGGTGGCGGTTCTTGGCTTCGAGCGCCTCCTCGCGGGTGTGGAGCTTGGCCTGCCGACGACGGAGCCGACGGATGCGGCGCTCGCGGGGGCTGAGCCCCACTTCGTCGCCGAGGTCGTCACCCAAGTCGTCGCCGAGGTCGTCGCCCAAGTCGTCGCCCAAGTCGTCCCCGGTCTCGTCGCCGAGGTCATCGCCGAGGTCGTCCCCGTCGAGGTCATCGAGGTCTTCGTCGTCATCGAGGTCCGCGCCGAAGTTGGGCTCGGAGCGGTCGGCGACGCGCAGGGACGCGCGCAGGGAGGTGCGATCGACGAGGCATTCGCCGGATGCGGTGAAGGTCACGAGGGCCCAGATGGGTGCCATGGTCATGGGAGTTGTCCTTTGTGGAAG
>CAJBVW010000158.1 GCA_903959175.1 uncultured Pseudomonadota bacterium | reverse complement strand
CGGACACCGACACCGACACCGACACGGACACCGACACCGACACCGACACCGACACGGACACCGAGCCCAGTGGCGACGACGTGGACGACGACGGCGACGGCTACACCGAGAACGAGGGCGACTGCAACGATCGGCAGGTCCGCATCAACCCGGGCGCCGAGGAGACCTGCAACGGGCGCGACGAGAACTGCGACGGCGAGATCGACGAGGGCGACGTCTGCGGCGGCACCGGGACAGACACCGGCGTCGCGCAGCTCTACTTCACGGGCAACTTCGAGACCGTCGACGGCGCCTTGGTAGCCGCCAACTTGGGCTTCAGCTACTACTCCCTCGACGGCACCTCCCTCTGCGAGAACGAGGGCGCCCTGCTCGAAGAGGGCGCGGCCGAGCCCGGCTGCCCTGACTGCGAGTGGTCCTTCGACCTCTCCCCCATCACCGGCTCCGTCGCGACGGGGACCTACTGCTCAGAGTTCGCCTACGGCGCGGACGGCGCGCTCGACGGGTACTTCGACTACTCGTGGGGCTTCACCTATTCGTTCGCCTACGACTACGGCTCGACCACGTACTACTTCGAAGACGCGGTGATGCTCTACCTGCCCGGGTCCGACTGGATCGTGTTCGCGGGCAACCTCCCCTCCTACGGCTTCTACCAGACGTCGGGGGACGCCAGCTCCGTCGAGTTGGCCCGGTCGACCAGCTACTACTACTACTACTACCTGTAGTTACTCGGTCTTCGGGCTACAACGCGGCGACCCACGCGGCGAGCAGGACGCGCCCCCCGGCGACGGCCACGTCGAGCTCGGCCCACGCGCCCTCGTCGAGGCCGCTCAGTGCGCCGGCGTAGAGGGCCACGGCGTCGTCCATCTCGGGGTGGAACTGGACGGTCCACCGCGTGGGGCCGTAGCGCAGGGCCTGGATGCCCATCTCGTCGGTCGCCCAGACCTCCGCGCCCTCGGGCGGCACCTCGACGCGCTCGAAGTGGAGCTGAACGACGCGCCCGGTGAAGCCGGGGACGCCGGGCAGGTCGAGCGGGTAGACGCCGAGCTGCGGGCCGGGGGCGACGCCGACGGTGCCGCCGAGGGCGCGCGCGAGGAGCTGGTGGCCGCCGCAGATGCCGAAGAGGGGGATGCTCCGGTGCACGCCCAACCATTCCCGCAACGCGATGCGCCAGGGCTCCTCGTGGTTGGCGGAGCCGAAGCTGCCGCCCACGACCACGCCGTGGAAGCCGGTCGGGTCGGGCGGGGCCCCGAGGGTGGCGTCGTGGCGGACGAGCTCCGCGCCGAGGTCCCGGAAGACCGCCGACACCGCCGTGGCCTCCATCTCGACGGCGCCGCGGCGGGCGTCGGAGGCGTCGGCGAGCTGGGAGACGTAGAGCAGGCGCTTCATCCGCGCGCCGTAGCCGGCCGCGGGGGCCCGGGCACCGTGAACCTCAGGCGAGCGAGCGGGGGTCTACGTCGACGATGCGGCGCACGCCCGCGGCGGCCTTCCAGCCCTGGTGGTGGGCCTGGAGGAAGGCGCGCAGGGCCGCGAGGTCCCGGCCGCGTAGGATGACCTGATAGCGCCACCGCCCCACGAGGCGCGCGAGCGGCGCGGGGGCGGGTCCGAGCACGTCCACCCCGGCGTAGGGGCGGGCCTGCTCGCGGGCCTGCGCGGCGAAGGCGGCGGCGGCGTCACGGCCCTGGACGCGGTCGGTCGACTCGATCCGCACGAGGACCAGGCGCGACCACGGCGGGTAGCCGAGGAGGCGGCGCACGCGGGCCTCGTGCGCGGCGAAGGCCTCCATGTCACCGATGCAGCCGAACACGGGGTGCTCGGGGTGGTGGGTCTGGAGGAACACGCGCCCGGGCACAGCCCCGCGGCCGGCGCGGCCGGTGAGCTGGGTGACGAGCGAGAAGGTGCGCTCCGCCGAACGGAAGTCGGGCATGCCGAGCACGTGGTCGGCGCCGAGCACCGCGGCGACGTGCACGTCCGGAAAATCGTGGCCCTTCGCCACGATCTGGGTGCCGACGAGCAGGCGGGTGCGGCCGTCCTTGAAGTCGTCGAGGATGCGGGCGTGGGCGCCGCGGCCGGTCGTCGTGTCCGCGTCCATGCGGCCGATCGGCACGTCGGGGAAGGCCTCCGCGACGGCCTCCTCCACGCGCTCGGTGCCGCGCCCCAGGATGGACAGCGTGGTGCCGCACTTGGGGCAGTCCGGCTGGAAGGGGCGGTGGAAGCCGCAGTAGTGGCAGTCCAGCCGGCGCACGTTCTGGTGGTAGACCATCGCGATGCCGCAGCTCGGGCAGTCGTAGGCCTGCCCGCAGCCGGAGCACTCGACGAAGCTGGCGTATCCCCTACGGTTGTAGAGGAGGATGCCCTTGCCGCCGGCCGCCAGCGCCTCCGTGAGCGCGGCGTGGACGGGCAGCGAGAGGAGGGGGGTGGCGCCGTCCACCTTGAGCTCCTCGCGCATGTCGATGATCTGGAGCGTCGGCACCGGCCGGGGCGTGGCGCGGTTGCGGATGGAGACGAGGTGGAAGCGCCCGGTGCGGGCGTTCTCCCAGGTCTCCAGCGAGGGGGTCGCGGAGCCGAGCACCACGGGGCACCCGGCGGAGCGCCCGCGCACGATGGCGAGGTCCCGCGCGTGGTAGCGGACGCCGTCCTCCTGCTTGTAGGAGTCGTCGTTCTCCTCGTCCACGACGACGAGGCCGAGGCGAGGGATCGGCGCGAAGATGGCGCTGCGGGCCCCGATGGCGACATCGGCCTCGCCGGCGTCGATGCGGCGCCACGCGCGGAGGCGCTCGGCCCCGGTGAGCGCGGAGTGGAGGGCCGCCACCCGCCCCGGGAAGCGGGCGGCGAAGCGCGCCATCAGCTGCGGCGTGAGCGCGATCTCCGGCACCAGCACGAGCACCTGCTTGCCCGCCTCGATCGCGCGCGTCGCGAGCGCGAGGTACACCTCGGTCTTGCCCGCGCCGGTGACGCCGTGGAGGAGCCACGTCCCCTTGCCCTGGACGGCCTCGACCACGGCGGTCTGCTCCGCGTTGAGCACGGGCGGGGGCGTCGGCGCGACGTCGGGCACGAAGGGGTCGCGCTTCTCGCGCGTCTCGCGGCGCACCATGCCCGTCTTCTCCATGCGGAGGACGGCCGGCGCGTCGAGCGCGGAGAGCGGGCGCGGCCCGGCGGCGAGGGCGTCGGCCACGGCGCGGCTCTTCGTCGCCTTCTCGGGGATCTTCGTGGCGTCCCCCACGAGCGTGATCCAGTCCTCGACGTCCTGCGTGCCCTCGACCACCACGTCCGCGCTCACGACCCACCCGGCGTCCATCGCGGCGCGGAGCGAGCGGGGCACGTCCTGGACCTCGCCGTGGAGCCGGCGTTCGAGCGCGCTCTTCGTCAGGCCGGGGCGCGCGACGACCTCGCGGAGCACCGCGGCGGGCGTGCCCTCGGGGGCGCCGGTGGCGATGGCCTCGATGCCGTCCGGCGTGGGCTGGTAGGTGTGGCGGGTGCGGACGGCGGCGCCGGAGGGCGTGGCGGTCGCGATGACCTCGCCCAGGGGCGAGAGGTAGTAGTCGGCGATCCAGCGGTAGAAGGCGAGCTGCTCGGCGTCGAAGGCGACGCGCTCGAGCACCGCCTCGACGGGCTTCGGGTCGGCGAAGTCGCAGGTGGCGAGGTTCTCCACGACCCAGCCGTTGATGCGCCGCTTCCCGAAGGGGACGACGACCTCCGTGCCGATCGGCACCGGCGCCTTGACCGACCAGGTGAAGGTCTCGAAGACGGGGAGCGGCACGGCGACGCGCACGAACGCGGTCGCGGTCGCGGCGCCGGGGCGG
>CAJBVW010000157.1 GCA_903959175.1 uncultured Pseudomonadota bacterium | reverse complement strand
CCACCGCCTCCACGCCGAGGAGGTGGGTGGTGACGCCGTCGGGGGCGAAGATGCTGTCCCCCGGGAGATCGTTGAGGTGGAGGATGGTAAGCAGCCGCTTGCTCAGCATGGTCTTGCCGGAGCCTGGCGGGCCCACGAGCAGCAGGTTGTGGCCGCCCGCAGCCGCGACCTCGAGCGCCCGCTTGGCCTGCTGCTGGCCGGCGACGTCGGCGAGGTCGAAGGGGTAGTCGGGGGGCGGGACCAGTCCGCGCGAGACGACGGGCAGCGCCGGCTGATGCAGGCCGCGGAGGAAGCGAACCACCTCCTCCAGCCGGGCGCAGCCGACCGCCTCGATGCGGTCCACCAGCGCGGCCTCGGCGGCATTCTCGGCCGCGACGATGAGGCCGGCGAAGCCCTTGTCGCGGGCGGCGATGGCCATGGGGAGGATGCCGCGCACGGGCCGGAGCTGGCCGTCGAGCGAGAGCTCTCCGACCACCAGGTAGCGGTCGAGTCGGGCGAGTTCGTCGGACTTGAAGAGGCCGTCTGCCGCCATCGTGGCGAGGGCGATGGGGAGGTCGAAGCCGGTGCCATCTTTGCGCACATCGGCGGGGGCGAGGTTGATGCTGACGCGGCACTCCGGCCAGGAGAAGCCGGCGTTTTCGAGGGCCGACTTGACCCGCACGCGGGCCTCGCGGACGGCGCCCTCGGGGAGGCCTACGATGGAGAAGGTCTGGATGCCTGGACCGAGGTCGACCTCGACCGAGACGGTGATGGCATCGACGCCGATGACGCTGCCGGTTTGGACGCGAGAGAACATGACGACTCCTGAAGTGGGGACGCATCTGTTGCGCCCACTTTGGTTATCGTCGTCTGCGCGCCGTTGTTGCGGCGGAGCTCGTTATTCGAACGCGGCGCCGCAGTTGCCGGGGCTGGGTGCGACCTGAACGCGCCAACCGGCGGCGGTGCGCTCGATGGAGGAGTTGGGGAGGGCGTCCTCGACGTCGACCGCCGAGACGGCGCCGGAGGGGTCGCGGAAGCTGTCGTCGTTGCCGCCGCCGTAGATGACCTTGTCGAGCGGGGTGGTGCCGATGGTGCCGTTGAAGAGGCCGATGGCGTCGGCGCGGGTGCCGGAGTTCTGGATGTCGGGGTTGAAGTCCCGGGCGATCGTGTAGACGGGCGCGAAGTTGGTCGCGGTGGACTGGGTGCCGCCGACGACGATGCAGCCGCCGGCGGGGATGGTTCCCGAGAGGGCGTAGTTGGCGGTGGCGTAGGTTCCGCCGCCGTAGCCGAGCTTGTAGGTGGAGAGGTCGATGGCGGCGGCGGTGTCGTTGAGGATCTCCACCCACTCGAAGCCGTCGTCGGTGCCGGTGAGGTCGTAGAAGACCTCGCTCAGGATGAGGCCGCGGGGCAGGCTCTCGGCGACGGTGACCGTGAGCGTGACGCTGCCGGCGCTGGTCGAGAAGGTGACGGTGGCATCGCCGATGGAGAGCGCCTCGATGGAGAGCGAGGCGCGGGTTGTGCCCGCACGCATGCTGACGGTGTCGGGGGCAAGGAGGATCGCGAGGTCGGAGGTGGTGATGGTGACATCGGTGCCGCCGGTGCGGGCGGGGATGTCGAGGACAACCTCGACGTCGAAGGTGTCGCCGGGGCGGGTGATGACGGTGGCGGGCGTGACCGCGATGGGGGCGGGCACGCGGCCTGCGGCGACGATGATGATGGAGGCGGTGAAGGAGGCGGTGTCGAGGGTCGCCGTGACGGTGATGGGCTCAGCGAT
>CAJBVW010000156.1 GCA_903959175.1 uncultured Pseudomonadota bacterium | reverse complement strand
GGTACCACCTATGCCCCCCGCGGGGAGACTGCCGTCGACCTATGCCCCTTCGTAGGGGACAAAACTGGGGCGCGGAGCCCCGGCGGCTCGGTTTCGCGCCGCACCCGCACTCCTCGCGATTCGCGGCGTTGGTCCGTTCGGAACGCCGTCGTAAAGCGGCTACGTTTGCACCGTTGTCTCCAACGAAGGGGCATAGGTGCGGGCGTGTCTCCTTTCGGGGGGCATAGGCCGTTTCGAGCCCCCCGAACGGGGGGGTTGGTTCCCCGGGGGGCGCTCCGCCATCCCGCCGCCGCGCGCCCCCATCCCGCCCCGCGCCCCCGACCCTCTCGCCCCGCGCCGCCGTCGGCGCCCAAGTGATAAGTGATGGGGTCTGACCCCACTCCGGACTCGCCCCGCGCCGCCGTCGGCGCCCAAGTGATAAGTGATGGGGTCTGACCCCACTCCGGAGCCGCGGCAGGCATCCGGAGGGCGGCCGGCTCTGCCGGCCGGTCCCGGCGCGTCCGCGCGCCGGACCAAGCGCGAAGCGCGCGCCCGCAGGACGCCGACGGCGCCGCCGCGGCGCCGGGCCGCCCAGACCGGCCCTCAGATCCCCAGGATCTCTGCCATGTAGAAGCCCTCACGATCCGCGTCCGGCCACACCGTCGCCTCGCGCATCGGGGCGCCGCCGAGGGCGGATCGCACGAGCGCGTCGTTCTCGCGGAGCATGAGCGAGCATGTGGCGTAGACGACGCGGTCGGCGTGCGGGCGCGCGCGCTGCACGAGCGTGGTCTGCACGTCGGTGGGAAACGCCAGCTTCCACCTGTTCTCGGGGTGGCGCCGGAGCACGCCGGTGCCGGAGCACGGGGCGTCCACCAGGATGAGGTCGTAGTGGCCCGACGGGGGCCCCACCTGCACGTCGAGGCCCACGCGCGCCGCGCGCTTGCGCAGCTCTACGAGCGCGGCGGGACGCACGTCCCAGGCCTGCACCCGCGCGCCGAGGGCCGCCATCGCGAGGCTCTTGCCGCCCGCGCCCGCGCAGAGGTCGAGCACGCGCATCCCCGGCGTCACCGCGGCGAAGTCCACGATCGCCTGGCTGCCGAGGTCCTGGACCTCCACCCGGCCTTCGCGCCACGCGTCGAGCAGGTTCACGTTCGCGCGGCCGTCGAGCACCACGCCGAGCGCGCCCACGCGGCGGTGGGGCACCGGGAGGTCGACCGGCTCGCGCAGCACGCGCAGGGCCACCGGCGCGCGGCCGGCCAGGCGTTGCGCCAGCGCGATCGCCTCGGTCGGGCCCAGACGCTCCCACCACTCGGCAGCGATGTCCGCGGGCAGCGAGAGCGCGATCGCGTAGGCGTCGTCGGGATCGTCGAGGTCGGGGGGCCCCTCCGCGGCGAGCCGGAGCCAGGCGGTCAGGGGGTCGGCGTCGATGCGGGCGAGGGCGCGCTGGTGGCGGATGAGGCCGAGCAGGAGGTCCCCCGCGACGGGGCGCTCCTTCGAGCCGAAGGCCCGCGTCTCGCGCAGGCCCTGGGCCACGATGGGGCCGGCGTGGGTGGGGGTCTCGAGCATCGCCGCGAGGATGGGCGCGAGCGCCCGCAGCAGCTTGGGGCTCGGCACGGGCGGGCGCGGCAGGGCGCAGGACCAGATCTTCACTGCGTCAGCCCCAGCCACGCCCCGGTCGCGCAGGCGCCGCCGGGCGTGGTCGTGAGGGTCACGTCTCCGGCGGCCACCGCGACCGCGAACGCACGCGCGTCCGTGTAGGGGGCCACCATCCCGCTGTCGAACAACACGCTTCCTCCCTGTGAGACCACGAAGCCGACCCCGCCCTGGCACGCCCCGTTCGCGTCGTGGACCCCCACGGCCCCCGCGAGCGTCCCCGCGGCCACGGTCGTGGTCAGCGTGGCGGCGCCGCCGGCCCACACGCCGTGGCAGGTGTGTTGCCCGTTCACGACGAAGCCGGGGCCCCACGGGGAGGCGTCGGCGGCGACGGCGGTGCCCCCGGAGGTATAGGTGCGTGACGACCGCGGGCACGGGGCAACCTCGGCGCCGGCCAGCCGCGCCAGCCGCGCGTGCAGGAAGAAGCGGAGGTCGGCCACGCGCGCCTCGTGGGCGGCGCAGCTGTGGAACCAGTCGGCGCAGGCGGCGTCGCCGACGACGTCGGCCCACGCGACGACCTTGGCGTCCACCGTCGCCCAGTCCAGCGGCCCCGCCGCGACCGCGCCCGCCCACCCCTGCACGTCCCAGCCGGCGGCGCGCGCGCGGGCGTAGACGGGGTCGCTGTAGGTGGCGCCGGTGACCGGGTTGCTCCGCGCGTGGGACCAGAGCCACGGCTCCTCGAGGCCCATCTCGAGCGCGTTGGCGAAGTACCCGGGGTAGCCGAGGTCGGCGTCCATGTCCCAGGGGATCATCGTGATGCGGCCGCCATCGTCGTACAGGTAGAAGTTGTTGCCGTCCGCAGCGAAGGCGTCGATCGCGCCCATCATCGCGCGGGCGACGGACACGCGCATGAGGCCGTCGACGTCGACGCGCGCGGCGAACTCCGCGTCCGTGCCGCCGTTCACGGCGTCGATGGCCGCGACGAGCTCGGCGCCGTCGGTCTCCACGGCGGTCTGCGGCACGTACCAGTCGAGGGGGCCGCCCCAGGTGATGGGGTTCAGCCCCTGGCCGTAGCGCCAGTCCCAGGTGCCGTAGAGCGCGCCCGCGTCGTCGGCGTACCAGCGGCGCAGGAAGGTGTCGTCGATGGGCTCGAGCACGACGAAGAAGCCGTAGGCCTCGCCGTTGACGTACACCTCCGCCCAGCCGGTGCGCGCCGCGGGGAGGCCCATCTCGCGCAGGACCCAGGCGGCGAGCGCGTCGTTGAGGAAGCCGGCGTCCTGCGTGGAGCTGTCGAGCTTGAGCTGCTCCAGCCCGCGGTACTCCCGGCCGTCCACGTTGCGGTCGAAGGACAGCTTGATCGGTGTCTTTCCGTAGGACTGGCTGCCGGCCCCGAAGGCGCGCACGCCGACGTCATCCACGACCTCGCCGTCCATGGCGAAGGTGGTCACCTGCCAGTTCTCGGCGGTGTAGTTGTACTTGATGTCGGCCCAGGCGGCGGCGTCCATCGTGAGGTCGATCCGGTGGACCACGGTGGGGTCGAACACGAACTCACTCTCGTCGACCGCCTCGGCGTCGCCGACGGACTCGACGGGCTGGCCCTCGGGCTCCGGCGCGGGGGGGCCGCCGCCCACGTCCGCCTCGGGCGCGACGCACGCCGCGAGCACGAGGGGGAGCAGCCGGATCCGCATGCCGCCCCGGTATCCGGCGCCCCCGCCGCGCGTCGTCCGCCCGCGGAGGCGGCGCGGCGAATTAGAGCCGCGCCGATGAAAGACGCCCTGATCATCTCCGCGCTCTCCGTCGTCCCGAAGAACCACGCGGCGCGGCTGATGGGCGTGTTCGCGCGCACGCGCCTCCCGGCGGCGGCCCAGCGCGCGCTCCTGAAGTGGTACGTCGGCAAGTACAAGGTCGACCTGTCCGAGTGCGAGGGCACCCTCGCCGACTACGCCAGCCTCACCGACTTCTTCACCCGCGCGCTCAAGCCCGGCGTCCGCCCCGTGGATCCCGCCCCGCGCGCCATCGTCTCGCCGTGCGACGGCATGGCCTACGCCGTCGGCCGCATCGAGGGCGGGCGCATCCCGCAGTCCGAGGGCAAGTCCTACGACGTGCGGGAGCTCCTCGGCGGAGACGGTCGCTATGAAGGCGGGGACTTCGCCGTCCTCTACCTGTCCCCGCGCGACTACCACCGCGTCCACGTGCCCCGCGAGGGCGCCGTGTTCCGCTACTCCTACCTCCCGGGCGCGCTCTGGCCGGTGTTCCCGGCCGCCACCCGCAAGATCGACGCGTTGTTCGCACGGAACGAGCGCCTCACCTCCTGGATCCGCAGCGACCTCGGCGAGTACGCCCTGGTGATGGTCGGCGCGTTCGGCGTCGGCCGCATGCGCGTCGTCTACGACGGCGTCGTCACCAACGAGGGCAAGGCGCGCGCCGAGGTGGCGCTCACGCCCGCCCCCGCGTTCGCGCGTGCCGCCGAGATCGGCCGCTTCGAGATGGGCTC
>CAJBVW010000155.1 GCA_903959175.1 uncultured Pseudomonadota bacterium | reverse complement strand
GCGCGGCGGCGGCGGCGGCGTCCCCGCGGGCGGCGGACAGATCGCTCGCGGCGGCGCGGCGGTTCGCCTCGGCCTCGGCGCGCTCGGCCTGGGCCGTCTCGTCGCGCAACCGGACGAGCGGCTGCCCGGCGACCACCCGATCGCCCTCCGCCACGAGCACGGCGGCGACCACCCCGCTCACCTCGGGCGCGAGCGAGACGGGGCGGTCCGCGGGCTCGATGGCGCCGGCGCCGCCGACCTCCCCGCCGACCGGGATCGGCGCGAGGGTGTCGAGCCCGGTGCTCGGCGCGTAGGGGGCGTTCGCGTCAGCGATGTCGGCCGCCGACGCGGCGGTGAGCTTGCCGTTCGCCGTGGCGAAGGCGAGGCCGGCGACGAGGAGGATCACGGAGACCCCCACCACGGACGGCAGGGCGAGCGCGCGTCGAAGGCGCGTAAAGGTAGGGTTCATGCGGCCTCCTGGACGAGCTGGCCATCTTCGATGGCGACGACGCGGTCTGCGTAGGGAAAGATGCGGTTGTCGTGCGTCACGACGAGCACGGTGGTGCCGCGCTCGCGGGCGAGCCGGGTGAGGAGCTCCATCACCTCCCGCCCGCTCTTCGCGTCGAGGCTGGCGGTGGGCTCGTCCGCGAGGATGAGCGGCGGTCGGCCCACCGTGGCCCGCGCGATGGCGACGCGTTGGCGCTGGCCACCCGAGAGGTCCCGCGGGAGGCGCATCGTCTTGTCGCCGAGGCCCACGGCCTCGAGCTCGGCGACGGCGCGGCGGGTGGCCTCGGCCGAGCCGACGCCGTTGAGCATGAGCGGGAGGCGCACGTTGCCGATCGCGTCCTGGCTCGCGATGAGGTTGTGCCCCTGGAAGATGAACCCGATGGACGCGCGGCGGAAGGGCGCGAGCCGGCCCTCGCGCAGCCCGGCGACGTCGAGGCCGAGCACCTGCGCGGTGCCGTCGGTCGGCGAGAGCACGCACCCGAGGATGGAGAGGAGCGTGGTCTTCCCGCTCCCGGACGGCCCGGTGACGAAGAGGACCTCGCCGGTCGGCACGGTGAGGTCGACGCCGCGCAGGGCGAGGAAGGCGTTCTCGCCCTCGCCGTAGCGCTTCGTCAGGTTCCTGGCGACGATCGCGTTCATGGAGCCTCTCAACGGAAGACCATCGCGGGCTCGAGCCCCCGGATGCGGAGGAGGGCGAGGAAGCTCGCCGAGATGCACACGGTGAGCATGAGGACGGGCGCGCCGAAGATGAGCCACGGCGGGAGGATGACGACGAGCGCGGGCGATCGGATGCCCGCCGCGAGCCCCCCCACGAGGAGGAGCCCGATGCCCGAGCCGGCGATGGCGTACCCGGCGGCCTGGAGCATGAGCACGAGCGCGAGGTCGAAGGTCGTGGCGCCGATCGCCTTGAGCATCCCGAACTCGCGGAGGTTGTCGACGACGCCGGAGAACATCGTCAGGCCGACGATGACGAAGCCGACGATGAGGCCGAACACCGTGCTCGTGCCGAAGCTCACGCCGATCTGCGTCTCGGTGAGCAGGTAGTTCACGATGCGATCGTGGTACTCGGCCCCGGTCATCACGTCGGAGTCGGGCAGCGCCGCCTGCAGCGCGGCGACGACCGCCGCGGTGTCCGCGCCGGGCTCGACGCCGACGAGCACGAAGTGGGGGTTGCGGTCCGTGCGGGAGAAGAGCCGGAGCGCCTCGTCGAAGTCGGTGAACGCGAAGGTGGGGCCGAAGGGCTGGAGGCCCGACGTGAAGCCCACCACCTGCATCTGGTGGCCCATCACCTCGCGGACCGAGCCGAGGTTGGTGCCGCCGTGCCGCTTGCGGTCGATGGTGTCGAGGAAGAGGGTGCCGGGGTTGCGGAGCAACGCCGGGTCTCCCGCGGTGACGTTCCAGGGGCCCCCCCGGCCGGTGCTCGCGTCGAAGCCGAGGATGCGAACGGGCTCGGCGGTACCGTTGTCGGTGACGAGGGTGCCGGTCTGGAAGAGGAGCGGATCGGCCCAGGCGACGCCCGGCGTGGTGCGAGCGAGGAACACGGAGCGCTCGGGGAGCGTGGTCGAGGCCTCCGCCTGCCGCGTGTTCTTCGGGGCGATCCAGATGTCGGCCTTCACGCCGTCCGCGAGGAGGGTGTTCTTCTGCACGAGCCCCAGGAAGATCCCCAGCTGCTGGCCGCCGAGGAAGGTCGCGAAGACGACGCCGAGGAGGGCCCCGGCGAGCTTCATCCGATCGTGGAGCGCCATCCGCACCGCAGTCTCGAAGAGCACGGAGATGCGTGGGAGGAGCCGCATCACGGGGCACCTCCGGCGAGCAGCAGGGGCTGACCGGCGGCCACGCGCAGGGCCTCGACCGCGAGGGCCTGGCGGGCCTCGGCGCGGGCGAGGTCGACCGTGGCGTCCAGCGCGTCCCCGAGCGCGAGGGACACGTCCGCGGCGTCGCCGGTGCCAACCTCGAAGCGCGCTTCGGCGTCGGCCGCGGCCCCCTTCGCGGCGTCCCGACGGACACGGGCGGCATCCAGCGAGAGCGCGGCGGCGTCGAGGCGGGCGCGGGCGTCTGCGAGGGCGTCGAGGGCCTCGCGCTCCCGCTCCTGGAGCGTGGCCTCGGCCATCCGGCGGGCGGCGGCGGCCTCGGCCACCTGGGCGGCCCGCCGGCCGCCCTCGAGGGGCGTCCACGAGAGGCTCACGCCCGCCGCCCACTGGGTCGCCTGGCCGGAGAAGCCGGTGGCGTTGCTCGCGCGCTCCTGCGCGAAGCCCCCCAACGTGGGCGCGATCTCAAGCTGGGTGCTGGCCACCGTGCGCGCGCGGCACGCGACGGTCGCGCGCGCGGCTTCGACCTCGGGGCGGCCGCGCGCGCCGGCGTCGAGGTCTCCGTCGGGGCGGGGCCGCGCCGCGAGGTCGGCGGGGAGGGCGTCGACGCCGGTGCGCGCGGCGAGGGCGCGCTTGGCGGCGCCGAGGTCGGCCTCGGCCTCGGCGAGCGCGCCGCGGGTCTGGGCGAGGTCTGCCGTGGCGCGGAGGAGGTCGACCGCGGCGCCGGTGCCGGCCTCGCGGCGCGCCGTGACCCGCGCGAGCACGCGCTCGTTGGCGGTGACGGCGGCCGCCGCGGCGTCGCGGGAGTGCGTCGCGGTGCGGAGGTCCCACGCGGCCTGGGCCACCGCGAGGAGCGTGGCCTGTGTCGTGGCCATGGCCTGCGCGCCCGCCGCGTCCCGGCAGTCGGCGGCCGCAGCGAGCGCGGACCACGCGCCGAGATCGACGAGCGGCACGTCCAGGCGCACGGTGGCTTCGAGCTGATCGAGGGGGGTGATGACGACGGGGTCCTCTCCGGGGAGCTCGACCTCGCTGGCGACCTCGTTGCGCGTGTAGCCCGCGCTCGCCGTCAGCCGCGGCAGGAGCGCCGCGCGGGCTTGCCCCACCTTTGCCGCCGATATCTCGGCCTCGGCGATGGCGGCGGCGAGCCGCGGGTCCGCCTCGACGGCGCGCGCGAGGAGCGTGTCGAGGCCCCCGGCCCTGGCCGCCCCCGAATATGTAAGTGAGGACACACTCACAAGCAGAGACATAAAAAAGACGCGAGGTCGGACCATGCGAGCTCCGCGAGCGAGGGGGAGGCGCGGGCGCGCAGACGGGCGAGCGGCGCTCACGACGCGCGTCCGTCGGGCCGGGCGCCCATCCAGAGCACGTCGACCAGGCCGCGGACGAAGGTGGTGGTGGCGATCGGCATCTGCTCGGCGAGGCCCGTCATGTGGCTCATCGAATACGCCACGATCGCTCCGGAGAACACCCGCGCGAAGATCTCGGGGTCCGACCGGCGCATCCGCCCGGCGATCATCTGCGCCTCGAACCACGCGGACAGGATCTTCATCCCCTGCACCGGCGCCGAGTTCAGGCCCTCGAAACGAGCCTTTCCGGGGTGCCGGCTCCAGAGGAGCATGGTCCGCGGCATCTCCGCGCGCATCGACTCGATCATGCCGAGGGCGAGGCGCTCGAGCTGCTCGGGGAAGGGCCGGTCGGTCGCCTCGAGCTCCGACACCCACGCGGGCGTCACGCCGGCCAGGGCGCGCTCGAAGAGGGCCTCCTTCGTGTGGAAGCGCTTGAACACCAGCGCCTCCGAGATGCCCGCCCGCGCGGCGACGGCCACGGTGGTCGCGTCGCTCCCGAACTCGAGGAACACGGCGCGCGCGGCGTCGAGGATCTCGGTGTCGGTGGTGCGGGTCCGCGGGGCCATTGTGAGTCCTTACTCACGAACCGCGCCGCGCGCAAGGGTCGCGCCGCAGGTTGGCGCGGAGGCGGTGCCCGCGAGGGCGCCCCCGCCGGCCGCTACCAGGTGCCGGTGTTCCCCATGCTCAGCCACGGCTCGGCCGGCGCGAGCGCCCCGCCGCGCTGGAGCAGCTCGACCGACTGCGCGTCCGGGCTCCGCACGAAGGCCATGCGCCCGTCGCGTGGGGGCCGCAGGATGGTCACGCCGTGGTCCTGGAGCCGCGCGCACGCGGCGTAGATGTCGTCCACCGCGACGGCGACGTGGCCGAAGTTCCGGCCGCCGTCGTACGCGTCCACCTGGTCCCAGTTGAACGTCAGCTCGATCTCCGCGCCGCCAGGCCCGTCCGCGGGGGCGCGCAGGAACACCAGCGTGAAGCGCCCGGCCTCGACGACGCTGCGGCGCGTCTCGACAAAACCGAGGGCGGCGCACCAGAACGCAAGGGCGGCGTCGAGATCGCGGACGCGGAGCATGGTGTGAAGGAAGCGCATGGCCGCATCTACCACGCGGCTCACTCCCCGCCCCGCCCACACGGCCCCGCACCCGTCACAACGGCCTCCATGAAGCGCCATCCCGGAGCTTGTGACGGGTCAGCCCGACGGCGCGGGACCACATCAAGCGGATCATCGGCGTTTGCACGTTCACCCAAGCGGGCGCCGCGGTGGCGGGGCCCGCCCGGCCGGGCCCGCACCCGTCACAACGGCCTCCATGACGCGCCACCCCGGGGGTTGTGACGGGTTGGGGTGGGGCGCGGCCGCTCGGTCTCGTCCGCTACGGGTCCTTACCCGCGCCGTCGCCCGCTGGAAACCGCGGGGCGGGGCCACTCGGACTGGTCCGCTACAGTCCCCACCCGCGCCCCCGTCGGCCGCGCACCGCCCCTCAGCCGGCGTTCGTCGGCCGCGGCCCCCCCCCCGCAGGACGGGCTCCTTGCGCGCGCGGTCTCGGGTCGCCCGCGGTCCACCGCTCGCGACGCGCTCCTCCCGCACACGACCCGGCACCCCCTGACAGTGGTCCGTCAGCCTGACGGACCACTGTCAGCCCGCCGACGCCTTTACTGGCGTTGGCCCATTGGCACGCTGCGGGGTGTTGGGCTTCGGCCTGGCCGACAACCACCTGCACCTGATCGTGCTGGGGGCCGAGCGGCCAAGCGCGCTCGCGACGGAGTGCGGGCGAGCGATCCCCAGGCCCCAACTCGGAGCGCGCTGCGAGCCCGCCCGCGTCACGACGATCGAGCACCTCGCGCACCTGGCCAACACGCTGCGGTACGTTCATCGCCAGGACCTGAAGCACGGCGTTGACCAGGATCCGCGGCGCGAGGGCACGTCCCTGCCCGACCTGCTCGGGCTGCGCGTGGTCGCGCCCTGGCTGGTGCCCCGCGTGCGCCTGACGCTGCCGCGCCTGCGCGGACGGGACCTGTTGACGGAGCTCGGCGTCGAGACGCTCGACGAGCGGGTGGTGCCCGGGCTCCTGGCGGACGCGGCCGCCGCGGCGCTCGCGCTCCCGGTGCTCGAGGGGCGCGCGACGCGGGTGCTCCTTGCCCGGTGCGCCTGCAGATGGACCTCCGGAGCCAAGTGCCCGCCTTCGACGCCGGCGCGCCCTTCGGGCTCGACGGAACCAAAGCCTGATCGCGCGGAAGATCCCCGCCCGCTCCTCAGCCCTTGGGGGACCCTCCCCCCGCCCCGCCCACCCTGCCACCGCGGGGGCCGCGCGTCCGCGCGCGGTCCATCCGCCCCCTTCCCTACT
>CAJBVW010000154.1 GCA_903959175.1 uncultured Pseudomonadota bacterium | reverse complement strand
GTGCCCGCGCGCCCCGCGCCCGTCGCCCCCAGGGTCCCCACCGCCGACCACGGCGACCACGGCGACCACGCCGACCACGGCGGCACCGCGCATGCGCACGGCTCGGGGCACGGCGGCGAGGTCAAGGTCGCGGGCGCCTACCACGTCGAAGGCCGCTTCCTGCGCAGCGGGCTCATGGTGTGGATCGCGGACGCCGCGGAGGCGCCCATCGACCTCGCGACCGCCAGCGGCACCGCCGTCATCAAGGGCCCCGCGGGCGTCACCACGGTGCTCCTCGCCTCGATGGGCGACCACCTCCACGCCGCGATGACGCTCCCCGAGGGCACCGCCGCGGACGCTGTCGTGACCCTCGCCATCGGCGGCAAGGCCGTGAGCGTCGACTTCCGCACCGCCGCCGTCGGCAGCCTCGCGGAGCACGACCACACCGCGCTTCACGGGGGCGTCGTGAGCATGTGGGGCGACCACCACGTCGAGTACGTCGCGAGCGCCGACGCGGTGCGCTTCTACGTCACCGACGCGAAGCGCGTGCCCGTGAAGGCGGCCGTGAGCGGGACCGCGACCGTCGCCGGGAAGGCCGTGCCCCTCACCTTCGACGCCGCGACCGGCGCGCTCTCCGCCGCGGTGGCCCCGAGCGGCCTCGTCATGCTGGACGCGAAGGTGGGAGACGCCACGTTCTCCCTCGGCTTCGGTCGGTAGCCCCTGCCGTCAGCGGACCTTGAACACCACGATGCGGCCCGTCGGGGTGAGCACGGTGCGCGAGTGGCTGCAGAACAGCTTCATCATGGCCTTTCGCGCGTCCACCAGCTCTTCTTCGGCGCGCTCGCCCTTCACGAGCAGGAGGCGCCCGCCCGACTTGACGAAGGGGGCGGTCCAGCCGAGCAGCGTGGGCAGCTTGCCGACGGCGCGCGCGGTCACGACGTCGAAGGAGGCGGCGAGCTCCGTCGTCATCAGCTTCTCGGCGCGATCGTTGATGACCGTGACGTTCGTGAGCCCGATCGCCGCGGACACGGCGGTGAGGAACGCGGCCTTCTTCTCGGTCGCCTCGACGAGGGTGAACGCGAGGTCCGGGCGCGCGATCGCGAGGATGATGCCGGGGAGCCCGCCGCCAGAGCCCATGTCCATCACCGTCCCGCCGGGGGTGAGGAAGACGAGGCCGGGGAGGAGCGTGGCGGCGTCCAACGCGTGGCGGGTCCACACCTCGACCGGGTCGGTGACGGCGGTGAGGTTCACCAGTTCGTTCATCGCGAGGAGGCGCGCGAGGAAGTCGGCGATCTTGGCGAGCTTCTCGTCGTCGAGCTCGACCGGCAGGGCGGCGAGGCGCTCCGCGAAGTCGTCCGGGATGGGGAGCGGCGGAGGCGCCGGGAGCTCGAGCGAGGGGCGGGGGGCGTAGGGCGACATGATCCGGCCTTCTACACCGGGCGGCGCGCGCGCGGGGGGCGCGAGGCAAGGTAGAGAGTCCGTGCCGGGACGGCGGGCGCGTGAACCTCTACTTTCGGCCCACGGCGATCCGTGGTTCTCTACGTAGAGGTCTCCGATGCTGCTCCTCTCGCTCCTCTCCGCCTGCGCCCCCGGGGGCGCCGCCTCTCCCGGCGAGGACGCCCCCACCTGGCACGCCGACATCGCCCCGATCGTGCAGGAGCGGTGCGGATCGTGCCACGTCGCCGGGGGCGTCGCGCCCTTCGCGCTGGACGGGTACGACGCGGCCGCGCCGATGGCGTCGAGCATGGTGGCCGCGGTCGAGGCCGGCACCATGCCGCCCTGGGGCGCCGAGACCACCGCCGAGTGCGCGCCGCGCTTCGGCTTCAAGGACGACCCCCGCCTCTCCGACGACGAGAAGGCCCTCCTCCGCGCCTGGGCCGACGCCGGCGCCCCCGAGGGGGACCCGGCCACCGCGGCCGTGCTCCCCGCGCCCGTCGAGCTCGATCTGGTCGATCCCACCGTGGTCGTCGCCCCCGACGCCTCCTTCGTCGCCTCCGGCACGAGCGACGAATTCCGCTGCTTCTCCATCGATCCCGGCCTCTCGTCCGCCGCGTGGCTCACCGGCCTCCAGGTCGTCCCCGGCAACCCCGAGGTGGTCCACCACGTGCTCGTCTTCGCGGACCCCGCCGGCCAGGGCGCCAGCCTCGTGGGCGAGGACGGCAGCTACGACTGCTTCGGCGGCAGCGGCCTCTCCGAGGGCGGCGCGCTCCTCGGCGCGTGGGCGCCCGGCGCCTTCCCCTTCGAGGCCCCCGAGGGCACCGGCATCGCCCTCCAGGCCGGGTCGCTCATCGTGATGCAGATCCACTACCACCCGGCCGGTCAGGTCGCCGAGCCCGACACCACCGCGGTCCAGCTCCGCCTCACCGAGACGGCCCCCGCGCGCGAGGCCGTCCTCGCCCTGCTCGGCAACGCCTCCAGCGCGTCCGACGGGCTCGAAGCCGGCGTGAACGACCGCGGCGACACCGCCGAGTTCCGCATCCCCGCGGACGTGCCCGACCACGTCGAGTCCATCGCCTACACGATCCCGCGTCGCGACGGCCCCTACCAGGTGTTCTCGGCGGGGACGCACATGCATTACGTCGGCACCGACATGCTCGTGCAGGTCGAGCACGCCGCGCCCGAGGGCGACGAGCCCGCCACCGAGTGCCTCGTCCAGACCCCGCGCTGGGACTTCAACTGGCAGCGCGCGTACGCCTACGACGCGCCGCTGGACGAGGTCCCCGTGATCCGCGGCGGCGACACCCTGCGCCTGCGCTGCACCTACGACAACACCGTCGCCAACCCCGGCGTGCGCACCGCCCTCGAGGACGCCGGCCGCGACGCGCCCTCGGACGTGTACCTGGGCGAGTCCACGCTGGACGAGATGTGCCTGGGGGTGTTCGGCATCGTGTTGTAGGCGGGCCGGGCGGCGGGGGCGTCACCCGGGAGGAGCAGTGCGGCGTCCTCGTCGTTGGGGCGCGCCGGCTGCGCCGGCCGGGTGCT
>CAJBVW010000153.1 GCA_903959175.1 uncultured Pseudomonadota bacterium | reverse complement strand
GAGGACACCCGCCGACGCCGTCCGCGGCGGCGGGGCGCCCGACCTGGGAGCGGTCAGGCGGCGAGGGCGTCCTCGTTTGGTTTGGTGACCAGCCAACGTCGCAACAGCACCATCAGCACGGGCGCGGCGATGGTCATCAGGCCGATGATGAGCCACATCTGTTGGCTGTCGCGCGGGCCGACCTCGGGGCAGTACTTGGTCAGGAGGGCGCCCGAGAGGAAGCCGACGACCGGCTTGGCGAAGAACAAGGGGATCTCGGAGAGGCCCATGTAGCTGGATTCGCGGCCGCGCGGCGCGATCGTGGCGGTGTACTCGTAGAGGCGCGGGCTCCAGAGGGCCTCGCCGATGGAGAGGATGACGATGAAGGTCACGCTCGCGGCGACGGTCGTGGCGAAGGCCATCGCGAACACCGAGAAGGCGGTGAGGAAGGCGCCCACGAGGATGACAGGAAAAGGGGGGAAGCGGCGGGTGAGCGCGGTGGCGATGGGGACGAGGACGATGATGAGCGCGGGGTTCAACGACCAATAGGTCGCGAAGGGGAAGGTGTCGCCGAACTCGCGGATGGCGTACTTGGGCCAGGTGAGGTGACCGTGTTGGAAAATGAGCCGCACGAAGGTGAGGAGGGCGACGAACGCCAGGAAGGTCCAGAAGGTGCGGACCTTGAGGACCTCGGCGGCGATGCGGAAGGGGTTGCCGGTGGCGGGGGCCTCCTCGACCGTCGGGGTGCGGAGCAGGCTGACGAGGCCGATGTTGAGCACCGACACGACGAACCCAACCAGGAAGACGAGCTGGGAGCTGCTGAAGTGGTGGCCGAGCACCGTCGTGCCGGTGGCAAACCAGGAGCGGAAGCCCGAGATGAGCGGGCCTTGGGTGACACCGCCGATGTTCATCACGACGTAGTAGAAGGAGAAGCCGAACGCGACGGTGGCGGGGGTGGTGTAGGCGCGCACCGCGGCGTTCATGGTGGGCTTCATGCAGGCGATGCCCCACACGCTCGTCGCGAGGCCGACGAACACGGCGTTGGGGCTGTCCGCGAAGGCGAGGAGGCCGCGGCCGACGGCGGCGGAGACCGCGGCGATGAGGAGCGCGCGTTTGATGCCGATGCCGTCCGCTACGAAGCCCGCGCCGAAGACGACGAGGCTGATGGCGGTGAGCCAGGTACCGGTGATGGAGCCGGACTCGGTGTCGGTATAGCCGAGGTCGGTCGTGAGGTAGATCGCCAGCAGGGTGTAGACGCTGAAGTAGGCGATCGACTCCAATAATTTGATGCCATAGATGAGCCAGAGGTCGCGGGGGCCGCGGAGGAGGGCGCCGAGATCGTCGCGGAGGGTGGACATTGTCTCCAGGGGGGCGGGCCGACAGGGTAGCAGGGTGGATGCCGCGCACCCCCGCCCTCGTCGTCGCCGCCCCCTCGACCGGCTCCGGAAAGACCACCGTGGTGTGCGCGCTCACCGCCGCGCTGCGCGCGCGCCCGCCCGGCGCCCCCGGCCGCGACGTGCGCCTCTTCAAGGCCGGCCCCGACTACCTCGACCCCACGTGGCACACGAAGGTGAGCGGCCGCCCGTCGCGCAACCTCGACGCGTGGATGACGGGCCCCGAGGGCGTGATCGCGTCGTTCCGGCGCGGATCGCGGGGGGGTGACCTCGCGCTGGTCGAGGGCGTGATGGGGCTGTTCGACGGGTGGTCGCCGACGGAGCTGACCGGCTCGGGCGCCGAGCTCGCGGTGCTGCTGGACGCGCCGGTGCTGCTCGTCGTGGACGCCGGCGGCATGGCGCGCACGGCGGCCGCGGTCGTGCACGGGCTCGCGACGTTCGACCCCCAGGTGCGGGTGGCCGGCGTGATCTTCAACCGGGTGGGCGGCGAGGGGCACACGCGCATCCTGCGCGAGGCGATGGCGGCGGCGTTGCCGCACGTTGCGGTGCTCGGCGGCCTGCCCGCGCGGCCGGACCTCGCCGTGCCGGAGCGCCACCTCGGGCTCGTCGCGGCCGACCTCGTGGCGGATCCCGATTGGATCGGGCGGCTCGCGGCGTGGGCGGCGGAGTTCGTCGATCTGGACGCGGTGGTGGCGTTGGCGGGGGGCGGCGTGGCGTTGGCGGGGGGCGGCGTGGAGGAGGGGGGCGGCGTGGAGGACGAGGTGCCGGCGCCCGTGGCCTCCGTGCGACGGGTCCGGATCGGCGTCGCGCGGGACGCGGCCTTCCACTTCTACTACGCCGACAACCTCGACCTCTTGGAGGAGGCCGGCGCCGAGTTGGTACCCTTCTCGCCGCTGACGGACGCGCGGCTCCCAAACGTGGACGGCCTCTACCTCGGCGGCGGCTACCCCGAGGAGCACGCGGCGGCGCTGACGACCAACGCGTCGATGCGGGCGTCCATCCGGGCGTTCGCGGAGGCGGGCGGCGCGATCTACGCCGAGTGTGGCGGCCTGATGTACCTGGGCGACGCCTTCGAGGACGCCGCGGGCGCGCACCCGATGTGCGGGGTGCTGCCGCTCACGACGCGGATGACACCGGCGCTGCGCTCGTTTGGCTACCGCGACGTGGTCGCGACGGCCGACACGCTGTTCGGCCCGGCGGGGACGCGTTGGAAGGGGCACGAGTTCCACTACTCGGAGCTCGCGAGCAACGCGCTGGCGCCGGTGTTCCAGACGAAGGGCTGGGGCGGCGAGGGTGTGGAGGGCTGGGCGAAGGGGCGGGTGCTGGGGACGTACGTGCACGCGCATTTCGGGTCGAACGTGGGGATGGTGGAGGGGTTTTTGCGGGGGTGTGCCGCACCGTTGCACGCGGACGCCCGGCGGCGTAGCTGACAGCCCCCGACCGCCCCAGGAGCCCCCCTGCCCCCCGCCCTCATGATCCAAGGCACCGCCAGCGGCGTCGGCAAGTCCTGGGTCGCCACCGCGATCTGCGCCGCCCTCGCGCGCCGGGGCCTCGCCGTCGCGCCGTTCAAGGCGTGGAACATGAGCAACAACGCCGCGCCCGCGCTGGGGCCGCACGGGTGGGGCGAGATCGGGCGCGCGCAGGCCGTGCAGGCGCGGGCGGCGGGCCGGGAGCCGACGGTCGACATGAACCCGCTCCTGCTCAAGCCGATGGGGCTCTCCGGCGCGGACGTGGTGGTGTGCGGGCGGTCGCGGGGGCCGATGCGCGCGGAGGCCTACCAGGCCGCGCGGGAGGAGCTCTGGGGCGAGGTCACCGCCGCCTACGCGCGCCTCGCGAGCACCGCCGACGTCGTCGTGATCGAGGGCGCGGGCTCCCCGGCGGAGATCAACCTCCGCGGGGACATGGCCAACATGGAGATGGCCCGCCACGCCGATGCCGCGGTGTTGCTGGTGGGCGACATCGACCTCGGCGGCGTCTTCGCCAGCCTCTACGGCACGGTGATGCTGCTCGCGCCCGAGGACCGCGCGCGCGTGGCCGGGCTGATCGTGAACCGTTTCCGCGGCGATCCCGACAGCTTGCGGCCCGGGCTGGCGCCGCTCGAGGCGCTCGCCGGCGTGCGCGTGCGCGGCGTCGTGCCCTACCGTGGGGACCTCCCCGTCGACGAAGAAGACGCCGCAACCCTACGTTCCCAAGTTGGGAGCATCGACATCTGCGTGTTGCACCTCCCGACCGTCGCCAACGCCACCGACCTCGGGGCCCTCGCGCGCACGCCCGGGGTGGGGGTCCGCTACGTCGGAGACGCCGGCGCCGTCGGCAACCCCGACCTGCTCGTGCTCCCCGGCAGTCGCGACACCCTGAGCGACCTGCGCTGGATGCGCGCCCGTGGGCTCGACCGCGTGGTGGTGGCCGCGGCGGCGCGTGGCATCCCCGTGCTCGGCCTGTGTGGCGGCTACCAGATGCTCGGCGGACGCCTCGGCGAAGTAGACGGGCTGGCGTTGTTGCCGGTCACGACGTCCTACGCCGCGGAGAAGCAGGTGCGGCCGGTGCGCGGGGGCACGGCGGGCGGGTGGTTGCTACCAGCGGGGCTACCGGTGGAGGGCTACGAGATCCACGAGGGGCGCACCCGGGTCGAGGGCGGCGCCCCGCTCCTCACCGTGGACGGCCCCGAGGGCGCGGTCGTGGCGCTGGTGGCGGGCACGTACGTCCACGGGGTGCTCGACGGCGCCGAGGTCCGCGGGGCGCTGGTGGCGGCGCTGCGGGCGCGCCGGGGCCTCGACGACGTCGCGATCGTGGAGGGGGCGGAGGCCGCCACGTTCGCGGTGCTGGCGGCGGTGGCGGAGCGCTACATCGACCTCGATGGGCTGATCTGAGCGGGTGACAGGGGGCGGGCGCCCCGGTGCCGCGCGGACGCGGCCCCGGCGGCCCCTTGCAGGCTCGGCGCGGGGCGCCTCGGTCCCGTCCGGTCGCCCCGAGCGGGGCCCGGACGGGGACCGGCCGCAGAGCCGGCCGCCTTCCAGGCGCCTGGCGCGGCCGCGGAGGGGGTCACGCCGAGGGGGTCAGACCCCATCAGTTATCACCTACGACGGAGCTACGCCGGAAATCCGGGGTATGGGGGCTGACCTTACGACGTGTCACCTGGAGCGGGCCGGCGCGGGGCCCGGGGCGCCAGGTGATAAGTGATGAGGCCAGACCCCGTTGGCCGCCCCCGTGGGCCTTCCGCCCCCGTGGGCCTCCGCTACCAGGCCAGGACGATCCGGCCGAAGCTCGTGTCCGCCTCCATGCGCCGGTGCGCCGCGGCGGCCTCGGTGGCGGGGAAGACGGTGTCGAGGACCGGGCGCGCGGCGCCGAGGAGCGGGAGGCCGCGCGCGGCGAACGCCTGGATCAGGGCGATCTTCTCCTCGAGGGGGCGGCTGCGGAGCACGGTGCCTTCGACGCGGAGGCGGCGCGCGAGGAGGAGGCCGAGCGGCAGGGTGGCGGTGGCGCCCGCGAGGAGGCCGACGAGCACGAGGCGGCCGCGCGGGGCGAGCGCGCGGAGGAGGTCCTCGACGCCTCGGCCCCCGACGAGGTCGATGGCGAGGTCGACCTCGGGGAGCGCAGCGCCCGCGAGCACGCCGTGGTGGAGGCCCACGGCGGCGGCACGGACGAGCTTGTCGGCGGTGCGGGAGGTGCCGTGCGTCACGATGCCCGCGGCGCGCGCGAGCTGGACCACGGCGAGGCCCACGCCCGAGCCCACGGCGGTCACCAACACGCGCTCGCCCGGCCGGGCGCCGCCGCGCTCGAAGAGGGCGTCGAAGGCGGTGAGGTAGGCCTCCATCGCAGCGGCCGCCTCGATCATGGACCAGCCCGCGGGCACGGGGACGACCTCGCGCGCGTGGACGACGACGTGCTCGGCGTAGCCACCGCCCGCGAGGAGGGCCATGACGCGGTCGCCCACGGCGGGGCCGGGGCCGCGGGAGGGGCCGACGGCGTCGATCTCGCCGGAGACCTCGAGGCCGGGGACGTCGGGCGCGACGCCCGGGGGCGCGGGGTAGACGCCGCGGCGCTGGAGCGCGTCGGCGCGGTTGACGCCCATGGCCGCGACGCGGATGCGGACCTCGCCCGGGCCGGGCTCGGGCAGAGGGCGAAGGGCGACCTCGAGGACGTCGGGGTCGCCGGGCTCGCGGACGCGGACGACGCGCATCAGGGTGGGCATCCGGCGGCGTATTCCGGAGCGGCCGGCTCAGGTGGCGGCGGGCCCGGTGTCGTAGCGGATGTCGCCGGCGCCGGTGGCGTCGTAGCCGAGGACCATCGCGAGCGCGCGCCGGTAGGCAGGGCGCTGGGCCACCTCGCAGAGGCGCACGACGCGGGGATCCCCGAGGTCCGCCGCGCGCACGACGAGGCCGTAGGCCTCCGTAGCGAGGGGCTGAAAGGTCAGGCCGGCGCGGGCGGCCCAGGCGTGGGTGGCGAGGGCGACGTCGGCGTCGCCGCGGAGGACCGCGAGGACGGCGTCCCGGTGGGAGGCGCAGGGCTCCGCACCCGCGAGGATCGCGGCGGCGTCGAGGCCCGCGGCGTGCAGGGCGGCGTCGAGGTGGGCGCGCACGCCGGCGCTGG
>CAJBVW010000152.1 GCA_903959175.1 uncultured Pseudomonadota bacterium | reverse complement strand
TGCTCCTGGGAGGACCGCACCTGTGCGTGAGGCCGCTCTGCTCCGGCGCTCGTAGTCCCCACGCCCCGCCCTCCACCACGATACGTCCCCCGCCGTGCCCCCCTCCGGCGAACCCCCGCTCCCCGAGCGCCTCGGCCCCTACCGGCTCGATCGCCTGCTCGGGCAGGGCGGGATGGCGCGCGTCTACCGCGCGGTGGGTGACGACGGGCGGGTGGTCGCCGTCAAGTGGCTCCACCGCGGAACCCCGGCGATCCTCGCCCGCTTCGAAGACGAGGTGCGCTTCCTCGAGCGCCTCGACCACCCCGGCGTGGTCCGCTACCGCGGGCACGGGATGGAGCGCGGGCTGCCCTGGGTCGCGATGGAGTACGTCGAGGGGCAGGACCTCCGGGTCTACACCGAGAAGCTGCGGCTGCGGCCCCCGGGGGAGCGGCAGCAGCGGGCGCGGGAGATCGCACGGGCGCTGTGTCGTTCGCTCGCGTACGTACACGCCCAGGGGCTCGTCCACCGCGACGTGAAGCCCAGCAACGTGCTCCTCGAGGGCAAGGGCCGCGTGCTCCTGACGGACTTCGGGGTGGCTTTCGCGGCGGACGAGGCGCCGACCACCGCGATGGGCATGCTCGTCGGCACCGCCGCCTACGCCGCGCCGGAGCAGATCGAGGGCCGCCGGGTGGACGCGCGGGCCGACCAATACGGCCTCGGCTGCACCCTGTACTACCTCCTCACCGGGCGCCGCCCCTTCGATGAGGTCGACACCGCCGGCCTCCTCCACGCCCACCTCGACCGCGCGCCGCGGCCCCCCTCGGAGCGCGATCCCACGGTCGCCCCGGACCTCGAGGCCTTCGTCCTGCGCCTGATGGCGAAGGACCCCGCCGCGCGTTTCCTCGACATGGCGGACGCCGAGGCCGCCCTCTCCACCGCCGCACCCTCGGGCCTCCTGCTCGCGGGCCGCCAGGGCACGATCGACGCGCTCGCCGCCGCGCTCGACCGCGTGGCCGCCGGCGAGGGCGTGATCGTGCGGCTCGTGGGCTCGCGCGGCTCGGGCCGCTCGTGGATCCAGGCCCTCGCGCGCGAAGCCGCCGACCGCCGCGGGCTCACCTGCGTCACGACGGACGACGCCGCTGCGCTCGCCGCCGCCGCTGCCCATGTCGCCGCGGGAGAGGCGCTGCTCGTCGTCACCACGCTGCCGTTCGTCGGGGCCGCCGAGCTCGTGCTCGCCCCGCTCACCCTCGCGGAGCTGCGCCGCTCCGCCTACGCCTTCGCGCCCGCCACACCCGACCTCGCGCGGGTGTCCGATCGCCTTCACCGCGAGACCGGCGGGATCGCCGCGCTCGTGCTGGAGCTCTTCGCGCGGCACGCGGCAGAGGGGCGCCTCGTCCTGCCCGACGGCCCGCTCGCGGTGGACGCGTCGCGCTTCGTCGAGGGGCTGGACCTCGACGAGGAGGCCGTCGCGGGCGCCCTCGCCGTGTTGACGGAGCCGGCGGTCCTCGCGCGCATCGCCGCCATCGCGCTGGTGCCCCCTGAGGCCGCGCTGGACGCGCTCGTGTCGCGCGGGGTGGCCGCCCGCTCGGGAGACCGCTGGGCGCTCGCCGCCGAGGTGCTCCGCGGGCCCATCCGCGCCATCCTGCCCGACCCCGAGAGCGTGGACGCGCGCGCCGCCGCGCTGGAGGCCCGCCCGAACGAGGCCGCGCTCGACCCCGTCCTCGTCGAGGTCGAGGCGCTGCGCGCCGCCGGCCGCCCCGCCGAGGCCGAGGCCCGCCTCGTGGCCGCCCTCGCCGAGCCGGACGGTGGCGACGTACGCGGCGCCCGCCTCCTCGCCCTGGGACAGCTGCTGTGGGCCGCCGCAGAGGCCGTGAGCGCCCGCGCCGTGCTGGAGGAGGCCCTCGCCACCCTGGTCGACCCCGCGGCCCGCAGGAGCGCAACGGTGGCCCTCGGCGTGGCCGCCCTCCACACGGGTGACCTCGACACCGCGCTCGACCGCCTCACCGAGGCCGCGACCGACGCCGACCTCGCGGGGGACGCTCACACCGCCGCGCTCGCCTCGATGCACCTCTCCGCCGCGCGCGCGCTCTCCGGCGCCCTCGCCGACGCGCTGCGCGCCGCCCGCCGCGCCCTCGCCCTCGCCGAGGGCCTGCGGGACCGCGCGCTCGAGACCGCCGCCATCCGCCACCTCGGCCAGGTGCTGCTCGACGCCGGGCTCTCCGCCGAGGCCGGGCGCCGCCTCGCGGACGCCTCTGCCCTCGCCCGCGCCGCCGACCTCGCCGAGGAGCGTGTCACCGCGCAGGTCCTCCGCGCCCGCGCCACGCTGGAGGAGCGCCCCGACAACCGCACGGCCGCCTCCGCGGCGCTCGACCGCCTCCTCCCCCAGCTCCGCGCCACCGCGCCCGACCCGGAGGGCTTCCGCCTGCTCGGGCACTGCGTGTGGGCCCAGGCCGCCGGCGTCCTCGGGGATGTGCGCATGTACCGCCGCGCCCTCGCCGAGGTCGATCCCGGCGGCGGGACCGTCACCCACGCGCGCGGCCGCCTCGCGCTCCGCCTGCGTGCAGACGTGCTGCTGTCCCGCGCCGCGCTCTCCGCGGGAGACCTCCCGGAGGTCGCCACGCGCGCCGAACGGGTGCGCGTCGAGGCCGCCGCCCGGGGCTTCCACCTGCTGGCGTGGGAGGCCGAGCGCCTGCTCGCGCGGGCCTCCGGGGCGCCGCTGCCCCCGCTCCCGGCGGACCTCGTGCGCGGGCTCGACGCCGACGCCGTGCGGGGCCTCGAGCGGCGCTGATCCGCCGCGAAGCTACGTCACCCGCGCGACCTGCGCCGCCGCCGATCAGGCCCGCCGCCGCCGATCAGGCCCGGCGACGACGCCCGGCCACCGCGACGCCCGCGAGCGCGAAGAGCCACGCGGTCGCGCCGGGGGAGGCGGTCGCGCAGAACATGCTCTCGGAGGAGTAGTCCTCGCCGACGTCGGGCGGGCGGACGGGGTCCTCGCCGAGGTCGGTCAACGCGCCGTCGGCGTCGGCGTCGGCATCGGTGTCGGTGTCGGTGTCGGCATCCGTGTCGGCGTCGGTGTCCGTGTCCGTGTCGGTGTCGGTGTCCGTGTCCGTGTCCGTATCGGTGTCGGTGTCGGTGTCGGCGTCGCCTTCGAGCTCGGCGTAGGTGTACGTCGGCGTGTAGCGCTCGATCCAGCTGATGAACTTGTCGACGCGGACGCCGCCGGTGTAGCCGCCCTCGCAGTAGGTCGAGTCGTCGTCGGAGACGAAGGAGTTGACCGCGGCCAGCTCGTACGCACCCGTGCCGAGGATCTGGAGGCCGGCGCCGCCGGAGTCACCGGAGCAGACGTTCTGGTTGTCCACGGGGTCGTACCCGTAGATAAACATGTCGTCGTAGTCGTACATCGGGATGTCGGCCGTGCGCTTCTTGCTCGAGTCGGTCCCGCTGTCGGACGTGATGCCCCAGCCGACGTAGCGGAGGTCGTCCCCGATGTCGGAGCTACGGATGGCGTCCTTGTTGACCGGCATGAAGGGGATGCTGGTGATGGCCGTGTCGAGCTCGATGATGCCGATGTCGTTCTGGAGCGTCGAGTCGTTGTAGCTCGGGTGCGCGACCCACTGGCTCGCCTGGGCGTAGTCGGTGATGCCGGCGTCCGTGTTGATGTCGTACCCGACGAGCACCGCGAGGTAAGGCAGGCCGCTGCGCTCGTTGTCGTCCATCGCGACGACGCAGTGGGCGGCGGTGAGGACCCAGTCCTCCGCGATGAGGGTGCCCGAGCAGAAGTTGTAGCCGTAGCCGTCCGCGTCCATCGCGTAGAGCGTGACCACCTGCCCGTAGTCCCGGGTGGTCGACCCGTTGACGATGGGGGGGGCTTCCTGGGCGGAGGCGGCGGCGGACAGCAGGGCGACGAGCATGGGGACCTCGACAGACGCGGCAGCATAGCGCGCGCCCGCCGGGGCCGCGCCCTGGCGAACGCGGGGGGCGGGTTCAGGTGCGGCGGCGACGGCCGAGCGCGAGGAGGCCGAGCAGGCCCAGGAGGCCGAGTGGCGCGGAGGCCGGGGTGGTCGCGCAGCCGCAGCCCTTCGGCTCTTCGGGCGCGACGAGGCGGTTGGCGCGCGGGGCGTCGCGCGCGCCGCCGACGTCGGCGGGATCCTCGTCGGGGGCGCCGGTGTCCGCGGGGGCGCCGGTGTCCTCGGGGGTGCCGGTGTCCTCGGTGTCCTCGAGCGCGCCGAGCTCGCCGTCGAACGTGGCGGAGAGGATGAAGGAGCCGGGGAACTCCTGGGAGCCGACCCAGGTGTCCACCGCGATCCAGACCTCGCCGGGCTCGACCTCGACCGAGAGGGACTCGTCCGCGCGCTCGAGGCAGGCGGCGCCGTCGGGAGCGGTGAGCACGTGCACGTCGACGTCGGCGCCGACGTCGTCACTCACGACGACCTCGAGCGTGCCGGCCGTGGCGGCCTGGAAGCGGTAGAGGACCTCGGGACCGGACTCGTTGGTGTCCGGCGCGCAGGCGTAGGTGTCGATGCGGTCGGACGCGGCGCCGGCGGTCCAGCGGAAGTCGCTGTAGGGGAAGGCCGTGATGTCGCGGGGCCGGCTCTCGGTGCCGGTGGAGGGGCCGTCCGTGATGTCGTCGAAGCGGATGGGCTGGTAGCCGTCTACGTACGACCAGCCGCCGGTCGCGTTCAGGCGCACCTTCTCGGCGCCGCCCGCGGCCTCGTAGAACACGGGCCAGCCGGCGTCGGTCTCGTGCGTGAAGAGCACGACGTGGCTGCCGGCGTCGTTCACGGCGTCTCCCCGCTTCACCTGGGACCAGGTGATCTCGGAGGTGGGGCCGTCCGCGAAGGTGGAGGTCGAGTAGTGGTCGGTCTCCCAGGCCATCGAGATGAAGCCGGAGCAGTCCACGCCGGTGGTGCACGAGAGGACGCCGTGCCAGGAGTGGCTGCCGGCGCCGTAGCCGTCGTCCAGCTGGTCGTCGAACTCGCCGAGGGTGACGTAGCCGCCCCAGTCGTAGGGGACGCCGACGTAGTCGCCGGGGGGGTAGTCGCTCTCGTAGTCGCCGTCGGTGCACTCGGCGTACTGGTTGATCGAGCGGGACTCCCACACGTGGGACGCGTAGAGGGCGGCGTTGTCGAGCACGTCCTCCCGCGGGATGGCGAGGGCCGGGGGGGCCGCGAAGAGGGCGAGCAGCGCGATCATCGCGACACGCGGACGAGGTGGAGCCCGTCGCTCTGGGGGTCGAGCCAGCCGATGCCGCCGTCCGTACCGACCGCCACGTCGTGCGCGGGGGCGTAGAGCCGGCCGCCGACCGGGAGCGACACCTGCAGGCCGCCCTCGAGCGAGATGGCCATGCGGGAGACGCTGCCCTCGTTCATGGCCTCGACCACGAGCCAGTCTCCGAGGAGGCGCCCGCCGCCCCGGCCCTCGAAGGTGGCGATGGTGGCGCCGTCCACGAGGAGGGAGCTGCCGGAGCGCACCACGCGGTGGGCCGGGGGCACGAGGGAGAGGCTCTTGGGGGCGGAGAGCGCCCCGGAGAGGGTCACGAGGGCGAGGGGGTGGCCGTTGCCGAAGGGATCGATGGCGAGGACGAGGGGCTCGTCCACCGCGAGGTTGCCGCCGGGGGGCACGATGCCGGGGAAGGGCTGCTCGTCGACGAGGACGCCGTCCTGGTCGTAGGTGCGGAGGGTGCGCGCGGAGCCGTCCATCACGAGGAGGATGCCGGCGCTGGTGAACGCGAGGCCGTCCGCGCCGGGGACGGAGAAGCTGGGGCCGTTCACGTAGAGGACGCGCCGCCGGAGCGGATCGTAGACGGCGGCGGTGTCGTACGGGCCGAGCGCGAGCAGGTCGGGGCCGATGGCCGGCGACTCGGGGCGGGCGGCGAGCAGGCCGACCTCGGCCCAGGAGAGGACGACCTCGACCGTGACGGGGGCGGGGTTGCGGAGGTCCGGACCCCCGACGACCACCGGTTCAGACGCGAACGAGAGTGGAACCAGCCACAGAGGCATGCTTCCTCCAGCGGGCAAGGGCTAATCCCCGAGCCCCCGATCGGCGAGCGTCCGCGCCACACAAACCGTGACACGACGACGGGAAGATCCGCGCCGCTCCCTCTCTCAGTCCTGGAGGAACTGGTAGAGGGCGCCGGGGGTGCCGGGGGCGCTGATCCAGAGGTCCATGTCGCCGTCGCCGTCGATGTCCTCGGGGAGCGCGTCCGCGCCGAACAGATCGTCGTAGCTCCGGCTGACCCACGAGGGGCCGTCGGTGCCCGGCGCGTGGTCGCCGCCCGCGCTGAGCGCCGCCGCGGACACCCACGCCACGCCGCCGTAGCCGCCCGAGACGCCGTCTCCCGGCGTGCAGACCAGCACCTCGATCACGCCGTCCCCGTCGAGGTCCGCGTGCCCCGCGCACGCGTGCATCCCGGCGCCGTCGGTGTTCCCGGAGATGCTGGCGCGCGCGAGGTCGGCCGCGACGCCGCCGGCAACCGCGCGGTCCCCGCCGAGCACCCACACCACCCCCGCGGCGCTCCCCGCCCCCGCGGCCTCGAGGTCGGACACGAGGAGGTCTCCGTAGCCGTCCCCGTCGAGGTCTCCGGCGGCGCCCGACGCGAGGCGCCCGGTGAAGCCCGTGAGGCCCACGGCGTCGGTGTCGCCCGCCGCGACCCCGTCGCCCAGGTAGAGGTTGAGCCGGTGCGTCCCGCTGAAGCCGGGGAGGCCGATGCCGATCTCCGCGAGGCCGTCCCCGTCGAGGTCCCCGAGGACGGTGGTGTCGTAGACCTCCGACGTGAGCTCGACCGCCCAGGTGGCGGCGTCCGTGCCGACCGCGCCGACGAGGGCCGCGCCGGGGAAGAGGCCGACGTAGGTGCCGGAGCCCTCCACCTCGTAGCTGGACACGAGGAGCGACTGGCCGCCCGCGCCGTCGTCCCACGGCGCGAGGGCTCCACCCAGGTAGTACGCCGAGGACGTGATGGAGGCGTCGGCGTCCGCGCCGGTGAGCGCGGCCCCGCCGGTGAGGGTCTCGGCGTCGAAGAGGTAGATGCTCGCCGCGCCGGCCTCCGCCACGGCCACGCGCCCGCCGCCGTCCGCGCCGCGCAGGCCGGTCACGGCGGTGCCGAGGTAGCCGGAGGTCGCGTTGATCGTCGCGAGCGCAGTCTCGCTCGGAACCTGCCGTCCCGCGCCGCTCGGCAGGATGTAGGCGCGCCCCGTGGAGTCGGCGTAGCCGGGCACGCCCACGATCACGTCGCGCAGGCCGTCCCCGTCGAGGTCCTCCACGGAGGCGAAGGCGCCCGCGAACTGGGCCTCGCTGTCGCCGCTGTCGCCGCTCCAGGAGCCGGTGGCGTCACGGTTGTCGAGGTCGTCCACGCCGCCGGTGCAGTCGTCGTCGACGCCGTTCCAGGCCTCGTCCCCCGCGGTGTTGATCGCGGCGTCGAGGTCGTCGCAATCGGTGCCGCCGCTCGCGACGGTGGCCTCGCCGTCCCCGTCCTGGTCGTAGTCGTCCCGCAGGTCGCAGTCGCTGTCGACGCCGTCGTACCAGGCGTCCTCGGCGTCGGGGTGGATGGCGGGGTCCTCCGCGGCGCAGTCGTCCACGTCGTCGTAGCCGTCGCCGTCGCAGTCGTACTGGGTCCAGCCCTCGCCGACGCAGGTCTCGTCGAGCAGGTTCCCGCACACGGGCGTGGCGCCGGGGTGCACGTCCGGGTTGGCGTCGTTGCAGTCGTCGCCGCCGCCGTCCTCGCCGACGTAGCCGTCGCCGTCGTTGTCGACGAGGTCGGCGCCGTCGCAGTCCTGGTCGACGCCGTCGTACGGCAGCTCGCGCGCGCCCGGGTAGGTGTAGGGGTCGGTGTCGTCGCAGTCCGCGCCCTCGGGGACGCCGTCGCCGTCGGCGTCGACCACGGGGACATCGGTGTCCTCGACCTTGCCGCCGGTGTCCTCCGCGGGGCCGTCACAGGCGAGGAGGGAGAGGAGGAGCAGCGTCATCGGGACCTCGTGGGCGGCGTCAGCGGAGGCGGCGTCAGCGGAGGCGGCGCCAGATCTCCGGAAGATACCGCATGGTGGCGTACACGCGGCGCGTGATCGCGAGCGGGAGCGCCGGGGTGCCGAGCCAGGCCTCGCCCGCCGGGATGCGCCCGTGCACGCCGCTCTGGGCGCCGACGCGCGCGCCGGGGCCGATCTCCGCGTGGTCCGCGACCCCCACCTGCCCGCCGAGCACCGCGCCGTCCCCGACGCGCACCGAGCCCGAGAGGCCGGTCTGCGCCGCGACGATCACCGTGCGCCCGAGCGTGACGTTGTGCCCGACGTGGACGAGGGCGTCGAGCCGGCAGCCGTCGCCGAGGGTGGTGTCCTCGAGGAAGCCGCGGTCGATCGTGCAGTTGGGGCCGATCTCCACGCCGTCGCCGACGACCACGCCCGCGACGTGCGGCACGCGGAGGAGGCCGCCCGCGGTGGGGTGGTAGCGGAAGCCGTCCGCGCCGAGCACCGCGCCGGCGTGCACGCGCGTGCCCCGGCCGATCCGCGTGCGCGGGTAGAGCACCACGTTGGGGAAGAGCACCGTCCCGTCGCCGACGACGCAGTCCGCGCCGACGACCACGCCGGGGTGGAGCGTGGCGGCGCCGACGCGGGCGGTGGGGTGGACGAACGCGCCGGGGTGCGCCGGGGACGGCGGTGCGACGGGGGGCGAGGCCTCGTCCGGGAAGTGCGCCACCAGCAGGGCCACCAGCGCGGCGAGCGGATCCGCGACGACGACGACGGTGCGGCCGTCCAGGGGCGCCCGCGCCAGCAGCACGCCGGCGTCCCCAGGGGGGCCGCGGTCGAGGAAGGCGAGGGCGTCGGGGCCGGCGCGGTCGAGCGGGGCCACGCCGGTGACGGGGCGGTCGGGCCCGGCGAGGGTGCCGCCGGTGAGCGCGGCGACGGCGGCGGCGGACGTGGAGAGGCGCATCCGGGCGATCTATGCCGCCCCGGCGCGGGGGAGCAGGCCCGTGGCCTACACGCCGGTAGGCGTCTCTTCGAGCGGGGAGGCGCCGGCGTCCTCCTCGGTGGGGGCGCCGTCCTTCTGGAAGAGGGACACGAGGAGGTAGAGCCCGACGCCGACGAAGATGGACACGTCCGCGACGTTGAACGTGTACCACTGGTTCGTGCCGATCGCGGCGATCATCCAGGACTTGAACGGCTCGGGCTCGACGATGACGCGGATCATGTCGGTCACGGCGCCCTTGTGGGCGCGGTCGATCGCGTTGCCGAGGGCGCCCGCGAGCAGGAACCCGATGGTGGCGGCCTGGTAGCGGTCGGTCGGCGGGAGCGCGCGGTACATCATCGTGAGCACGCCCACCGCCACGACGGTGATGACGGCGAACACGATGTAGCGGTGCTCGAAGCCGAGCATCATGCCCATCGCCGCGGCGGGGTTCTGCGCGTGCACGAGCTCGAGCAGGTTGGGGAACACGACCAGCTCGACGGGGTGGGTCGACGAGTGGCCGAGCTGGGCGAGGCCGGCGGCGGCGCGCTCGTCCAGCCGCGGGCCGCGGTAGGCGAGGGACGCGACGGTCCACACCTTGGAGGCCTGGTCGAGGAACAACGTGCCGAGGAACACGGCGAGGAGGACACGGAGCTTCTGCGACATACCCGAACCCCTCGACGCGGTGATCTACACGGGAGCATAGCCCTGAACGAGCAACGCCCGCCCCTGGTCACATCTCGTGACCGGGGGCGGGCGCGGCGCGGGGGCGACTAGCTGTCGTCGCGCTCGGTGCGGACGATGGTGCGCTGGTTGCCCGCGAGGACGCGCTTGCGGATGCGCACGCTCTTCGGGGTGACCTCGACCAGCTCGTCTTCCGAGATGTACTCGATGGCCTTCTCGAGCGTCATCTGGATGGGCGGCACGAGGATGAGCTTCTCTTCCGCGCCGGAGTTGCGCACGTTGGAGAGGTGCTTCTCACGACACACGTTGACGTTGATGTCGTTCTCGCGGGCGTTCTCGCCGATGATCATGCCCTCGTAGACCTCGACCTGCACGCCGATGAACATCCGGCCGCGGGGCTGGAGATGGTACAGCGCGTAGGTGGTGGTCTCGCCGGTGCGATCCGACACGAGGCTGCCGTTCACGCGGCTCTGGATGAAGCCGGCGTGCTCGTCGTACGAGTCGAAGAGCGTGTTGAGCAGGCCCTGGCCGCGGGTGTCGTTGAGGTACTCACCGCGGAAGCCGATGAGGCCGCGCGAGGGGAGGCGGTAGAAGACGCGGACGCGGCTGGAGCCGTCCGTGCGCATCTCGGTCATGCGGCCCTTGCGGAGCGCCATCTTCTGGGTCACGACGCCCATGAAGATCTCGGGGAAGTCGAGCTGCACGATCTCGTAGGGCTCGTGCTTCTTGCCCTCGACCTCGCGGATGACGACCTCGGGCTTCGAGACGCTCATCTCGTAGCCTTCGCGGCGCATCTGCTCGATGAGGATGCCGAGCTGGAGCTCGCCGCGGCCGAACACCTTCATCGTCTCGCTGCTGCCCGTGTCCTCCATGCGGAGGGCCACGTTCGTGAGCATCTCCTTGTCGAGGCGCTCGCGGATGTGGCGCGCGGTGACGTACTTGCCGTCACGGCCCGAGAGGGGGCTGTTGTTGGCCGAGAAGGTCATGCCGATGGTCGGCTCGTCGATCTTCAGGCGGGGGAGCGGGCGGGGATCATCGACGAGGGTGAGGGTGTCACCGATGTTGATGTTCGGCAGGCCCGCCACGGCGCAGATGTCGCCGGCGCCGATGTCCGTGCCGGGGACGCGCTTCATGCCGTCGTACGTGTAGAGCTGGTTGACGCGCACCTTCTTGGGGACGCCGTCCGCGCCGATCAGCGCGCACTCGGACTTCTCCTTGAGCACGCCGTTGAAGACGCGGCCCACTGCGAGGCGGCCCACGTAGGAGTCGTAGTCGAGGGCCGTGATGAGGAGCTGGAGGGGCGCCTCGGGGTCACCCGCCGGGGGCGGGATGTGCTTCACGATCGTGTCGAACATCGACTTGAGGTTGTCTTCCTTCTCGCCGTAGGTCTTCGTGCACCAGCCGTCGCGGGCGACGGCGTAGAGCACCGGGTAGTCGATCTGCTTGTCGTCGGCGCCGAGGTCGATGAAGAGGTCGTAGACCTCGTTCAGGACTTCCTGGACGCGGGCGTCCGGGCGGTCGATCTTGTTGATGCAGACCATGACCGCGAGGCCGCCCTCGAGCGCCTTGCGGAGCACGAAGCGGGTCTGGGGGAGGGGGCCCTCCGACGCGTCGACGAGGAGCATCGCGCCGTCGACCATCTTGAGCATGCGCTCGACTTCGCCGCCGAAGTCGGCGTGGCCCGGCGTGTCCATGATGTTGATCTTGGTGTCGCCGTACTGGACGGACGCGACCTTGGCCATGATCGTGATGCCGCGCTCACGCTCCAGGTCCATCGAGTCCATCACGCGGTCGATGACGTGCTCGTTGGCGCGCCAGGTGCCGGCCTGCTTGAGCAGCCCGTCGACCAGCGTGGTCTTGCCGTGGTCGACGTGGGCGATGATGGCGATGTTGCGAATGGAGGACAAAGCGGGCTCCGGAAGCGGGGCCGCCCTATGCCCTGCCTTGCGCCCCCGGTCAAGCGACGGCTCTGCGACTCAGAACACGAAGGGGTAGGTCACCGTGACGGGATCGCCCTCGAACGGGGGGAACTGGATGGACTTCACCGCGCCGGAAAGGCAGCTGTCGAAGTCCGATCCCTTGAGGTCACCGCTGGGGAGACTGGCGCTGGAAACCTTGCCCGAGTCCTGGATCGTGAGCTTGACCTTGACGCCCTTGGGGAGCTCGCCGGTCTCGTTGCGCTGCTGCACGAAGCAGGACTTCACGGCCTTATTGCTCTTGATCATCGTGTCGATGACGACGACGGACACGCCTGAGGACGCGGCCGCGCCGCTCGAGGAGGAGCCGGTGGAGGTGGAGGCGGGCGCGGTGGTCTTCGTGGAGGCGGTGCTCGCCGTGCTCTTGGTCGAGGAGGACGACGACGAGGTCGTGCTCGGGGCGATGCGCGCGGGCGCGTCACTGGTTGTCGACTTCGTGGCCGTGGAGGTTCGCGCGGTGGAGGACGCGGCGGGCGGCGTGCTCTTCGCGGCGGGCGCCGCGGCGACGGCGACGGGCGGCGCGGCCGGGGGCGTCACCACGGCGGGGGGCGGCGCGACGGGCGGCGCCTGGACCACGGGCGGGGCCACCGCGAGGGGGGGCTCGACCACGGGCGGGGCCTCGACGACGGCCGGCGCGACCGGGGGGGCCTCGACGACGGGCGCGGGCGGCGTGGGCGTCGCCACGAGCGGGAGGCTGGGCTGGGACGGCGCGAGCACCATCAGGAGCGCGCCGATGACGCCGCCGAGGGCGCCGGACAGGACGAGCCCGCCGAGGAAGGCGATCGCGAGGCTCGCCGCGCGGGTGCCGCGGCCGCCCGTGAGGAGGATGAGCGCGACGACGAAGGTGCCGAAGAGCGCGAGGAACGCGCCGAGGCCCGTCACGACCGGGCTCTGGAGCCACGCCGAGAGGGAGAGCACGAGCACGCCGACCACGGAGACGACGAGCGCCACGAGGGCCATCGAGAGGTCGGTGCGCGGGTCGTGGGAGGTGGCGCCGGCCGCCGCGGCGGATGTCGGCTCGGCGGAGAGCGCCTGCGGGGGGAGGCGGAGCGGGGGGGGCGGCGCGACCTCGGCCGACGGGGAGA
>CAJBVW010000151.1 GCA_903959175.1 uncultured Pseudomonadota bacterium | reverse complement strand
CTGCCGCACCGAGGCCGTCCCGCCCTTCGGCGCCTAGCCCGTAGCGGCCCGGCCGGTCCTCCCTCGCGGGGATCGGCCGGGCCCGCCCGTCGCTCCGCGGTTTCCCGGGCTCCGCGGTTTCCCGGGCTCCGCGGTTAGGATCGGGAGATGCAGGTTCTCCCCTCCCAGGTCGACCCGTCCTCGCCGGAATTCCTCGCCAACCGCGCCCACCAGGAGGGCCTCCTCGCCCGGCTGGACGAGGCGTTGCGCGTCGCGCGGGAGGACCGCTCCGCGAAGGCCCTCGCGCGGCACCGGGAGCAGGGGAAGCTGACCGCGGCGGAGCGGCTCGACCGCCTGCTCGACCCCGACAGCCCCTTCCTCGAGATCGGCGCGCTCGCCGCGCGCGGCATGTACGACGGCGGCGTGCACAAGGCCGGGAGCCTCGCGGGCATCGGCGTCATCAACGGCCGCGAGTGCGTGATCAACGCGAACGACGCGATGGTCAAGGGCGGCACGATCTACCCGATGGGCGTGAAGAAGGCGCTCCGCCTCCAGGCCATCGCCATGGAGAACCACCTCCCGTTCGTCTCGCTCATCGACTCGGGCGGCGCGTTCCTGCCGCTCCAGAGCGAGGTGTTCCCCGACCTCGACGACGGCGGGCGCATCTTCTACAACCAGGCCCTGATGTCGAAGCTCGGCATCCCCCAGATCACCGCCGTGATGGGGCTCTGCACGGCGGGCGCGGCGTACATCCCCGCGATGAGCGACGAGGTCGTCCACGTCGCCGGCACCGGCGCGATCTTCCTCGGGGGGCCGCCGCTGGTGAAGGCCGCGACCGGCGAGGACGTGACCGCGGAGGACCTCGGCGGCGCCGACGTGCACTGCGGCGTGTCCGGCGTGAGCGACCACTGGGCGAAGGACGACGCCGACGCCATCGCGCACCTCCGCGCCATCGTCGCGCGCCTGCCGCCGCCCGAGCGCTCCGCGGTGTCGACCCGCGCCGTGCGCCCGCCGCTGTACGACCCCGCCGAGCTGCTCGGCATCGTCCCGCCGGACCTCTCGACCCCGTGGGACATCCGCGAGCTCATCGCGCGCGTGACGGACGGCAGCGAGTTCGAGCCGTTCAAGGAGCGCTACGGGCCGACGCTGGTGTGCGGGTGGGCCTACGTGCACGGCTACCAGGTCGGGATCCTGGCGAACAACGGCGTGTTGTTCTCCGAGTGCGCGCTCAAGGCGACCCAGTTCATCCAGCTCTGCGACAAGCGCGGGATCCCGTTGTTGTTCCTCCAGAACATCGCGGGCTTCATCATCGGGCGCGACTACGAGCGCGGCGGCATCACCAAGCACGGCCACCAGATGGTCAACGCGGTGTCCACCTGCTCCGTGCCGAAGCTCACGATGATCGTGGGCGGCAGCTTCGGGGCGGGCAACTACGCGATGTGCGGCCGCGCCTACTCGCCGCGCTTCTTGTGGATGTGGCCCGGCGCACAGATCGGCGTGATGGGCGGGGCGCAGGCGGCGCAGGTGCTCGTGAGCGTGCAGAACGCGCAGCGCGTGCGCGAGGGCCTGCCGCTCATCGGGCCGGAGGAGGCGGACATGATCCGCGGCCCGATGGAGGACAACGCGCGCCGCGAGGGAGACGCGTGGTACTCCACGGCGAACCTCTGGGACGACGGCGTGGTCGACCCCCGGAAGACCCGCGACGTGATCGGCCTCTCGCTCGCCGCGACCCGCAACACGCCGTGGAAGAACCCGGTCGGGTACGGCACGTTCCGGATGTGAGGGGGGGGGCGAGGCCCGTCACTCCAGGCTGATCACGGCCACGCCGCCCGGGAGGATGTCGGCGAACCACGTCGTCTCCCCGGACGCGTCCTCGAGGCGGAGGAGGAACGCGGCGCCCGCGTACGGGGCGAGATCGAAGGTGCCGGCGGTGACGACGCCGTCCCGCGCGGCGTCGTAGGTCCAGATGGCCTCGACCTCGGCCTGCGTGAGGTCGCCGGCGCAGGCGCGCACCTGGAGGTCCGCTGCGGGGCCGGCGAGCACGGCCGCGTCCGATCGATCGGGGGCGGTGCGCCCGCTCCAGTCGACGGTGACCACGGCGGCGTCGAGCGGCGCGAGGATCGTGCCGGCGCACGCCGACGCGTCGCGGACGGGCCCGTCGGTGTCGGCCGCGGTGTCGGCCGCGGTGTCGGCGGGCGACGCGGCGGCGGTGTCGTCGGGGGAGGCGCCGGTGCAGGCGAGGGCGGAGAGCAGGAGCACGCCGAGTTCCGAGTGGGAGCGGGAGGATAGCGCCGTTCCCGCGGGGCGGGCGGTTAACTACGAACCATGCCGATCCAGCGCCTCCTCATCGCGAACCGGGGCGAGATCGCGATCCGCGTCGCGCGCACCGCCCGCGAGATGGGCATCGCGACGGTCGCGGTCTACTCGGACGCCGACGCGGACGCCCCCCACGTGCGCGCCTGCGACACGGCGGTGCGGCTCGGGCCCGCGCCCCCGGCCGAGAGCTACCTCGCCGTCGACCGCCTTCTCGCGGCTGCCCGCGTCTCCGGCGCCGACGCGGTGCACCCCGGCTACGGCTTCCTCGCCGAGAACGCCGCGTTCGCGCAGGCCGTGCTCGACGCGGGCCTGACGTGGGTGGGGCCGGCGCCGGCGGTCATCACGGCGATGGGGGACAAGGTCGGGGCGCGCCAGCGCATGCGCGCGGCGGGCGTGCCGGTGGTCCCCGGCGTCGAATCGGACGATCCCGCGACCATCGCCGCGCTCGGCTTCCCCGTGCTCGTCAAGGCCGCGGGCGGCGGCGGTGGGAAGGGGATGCGCCGGGTGGACGCGGTCGAGGCCCTCGCGGAGGCCCTCGCGGAGGCGCGCTCCGAGGCCACGACCGCTTTCGGGGACGGCCGCGTCTACGCCGAGCGCCTCGTGGAGCGCCCGCGGCACGTCGAAGTGCAGGTCCTCGGCGACACGTTTGGGACCATCGCCCACCTCGGCGAGCGCGAGTGCTCCATCCAGCGTCGCCACCAGAAGCTCGTGGAGGAGGCGCCGTCCCCCGCGCTCGACGCCGCCACCCGCGCCCGGTTCTGCGCCGCCGCGGTCGAGGCCGCGCGCGCCGTCGGGTACACCGGGGCCGGGACCGTCGAGTTCCTGCTCGACGCCGAGGGGCACTTCTACTTCCTCGAGATGAACACGCGCATCCAGGTCGAGCACCCGATCACCGAGCTGGTGACGGGCGTCGACATCGTGCGCGAGCAGCTCCGCATCGCGATGGGGCAGGCGCTCGGCTACACCGAGGTCCCCGCGCGCGGCCACGCCATCGAGTGCCGCATCGTCGCGGAGGACCCCTCGCGCGGCTTCCTCCCGTCGCCCGGGCGCATCGCGCGGTGGCGGCTCCCCGTCGGGCCGGGTGTGCGGGTGGACGCCGGCGTGGAGGAGGGCTCCGAGGTGGGCCTCTTCTACGATCCGCTCCTGGCCAAGGTGATCGTGCACGCGCCCGACCGCGCGGCCGCCTGCGCGCGGATGGTCAACGCCCTCGCCGACCTCGTGGTGCTCGGCGTCGACACCACCGCCGAGCTGTTGATGGACGTGGTGGCCTCGGCGCCGTTCGCGGCGGGTGACACCACGACCGACTTCCTCGAGCGCTTCGCGTGGTCGCCCCCCGACGTGGACGCCGCAGCGTACGCGGCGGCGTGGCGGGCGGCGCCCGTCGTGACCGCTATCGCGCACGGAGCTGGCCCTACCGCGGAGCCCTCGCCGTGGGCGACGCTCGGGAGGTGGCGGTGAAGGTGCAGGTCGGGCATCAGGTGGTGGATTCAGACGTCGTGGCTCCGGGGGGCGTTGCGGGGGGCTCCCCCCCGCCCCAGGAACCACAGCGCCGTCCGGACGGGAGTGTGCTCGTCAACGTCGGAGGCATCGTCCGCACCGCGTTCGTAGCGGGGGACCAGGTCTCGATCGGGGGCCGCGTGCGCCGGGTGCGTCCGGTCGCCGGCGGGTCGGCCGCGCCGCTGCCCACCACGGTGACGCCGCCCATGCCCGCGACGGTGGTGAAGGTGCTCGTGGCGGTCGGGGACACGGTGGAGGCCGGGCAGAAGCTCGTGACCGTCGCCGCGATGAAGATGGAGACCGCGCTGCGATCCCCGCGCGCGGGCGTCGTCACCGCGGTGCGCGCGGTGCCGGGCCAGCAGGTGCGCCCGGGCGAGGAGCTCGTCGTGGTGGAGGGTACGTGATCCAGCTCCAGGCAGGCCCGATCACCACGATCACCCTCGATCGTCCCCACGTGCGCAACGCGCTCGACCTCGAGACGATCGCCGCGCTCCACGGCGCGCTGGACCTCGCGGTGGGCGCGCGGGTCGTCGTGCTCACGGGCACCGGCGACAAGGTGTTCTGCGCCGGGGCGGACCTCGCGCAGGTCGCCACCAACCCCGAGGGGCGGCGCGAGGCGGGGCGGGCCTACGCGAAGCTGTTGATGCGGATCTCCAGCTTCGAGCGCCCGATCGTGGCGCGGCTGAACGGGCACTGCCTCGCTGGCGGCGTGGGGCTCCTGCTCGCGTGTGACCTCGCGGTCATGCCCGAGGACAGCATCCTCTCGCTCCCCGAGACCGCCGTGGGGATGTGGCCCTCGATGATCGGGGCGTTCCTCCTTCGCGATCTGCCCCGCAAGCTCGCGATGGAGCTCGCGCTGACCGGCCGCAAGGTGACCGCCGCGGAGGCCGTGAGCCTCGGGCTGGTCAACCGCGCCGTCCCGCGCGCCGACCTCGACGCCGCCGTCGCCACCTTCACCGACGCCATCCTCGCGCGCAGCCCCGCCGCCGCGCGCATCGGCCGCCGGGCGTGGCGGGACGCCGCCGATCTGCCCCTGGACGACGCCCTCGCGCTCCTCGCCGAGCGCCTGGGCGACGTGATGGACACGGAGGACGCCACCGAGGGCTTCCTTGCCTTCCTCGAGAAGCGCACCCCCACCTGGAAGGACCGCTGATGGACCTCTACGCCCGCCCCAACCAGGACCCCTCGCGCCCGTGCATGGTCACCGCCGCGCTCTCCGGCGTGGTCGCCAATCGCGCGCAGTGCCCGGCCATCCCGTACACCCCCGAAGAGTACGCCAAGGAGGCAAAGCGGGCGTACGAGGCGGGCGCCGCCGCGGTCCACCTCCACGCGCGCTCGCCGGACGGGGCGCCGAGCTTCGAGATCGCCGACTACCAGGCCATCCGCGACGCCATCGTGGCCGAGTGCCCGGTCATCATCAACTTCTCGACGGGTGCGCTCGACGTGTCGGTGGAGAAGCGCCTCGCGTACCTCACCGCGGTGAAACCGGCGGTGGCGGCCCTGAACATGGGGTCGATGAACTACGCCAAGTACAACCAGAAGAAGAAGAGCTTCGTCTTCGACTTCGTGTTCCCCAACCCGCTCTCCGAGATCCGGGCGTTGCTCGAGGGCATGAACGCCGCGGGGATCAAGCCCGAGTGTGAGTGTTTCGACGCGGGTCACGTCGGCAGCCTGTACCCGCTCATCGACATGGGGATGCTCGCGGCGCCCTTCCAAGTCTCGCTGATCATGGGCGTCATCGGCGGCGTTCCGGGTACCGTCGCCCAGCTCCTCCGCCAGGTGGAGGGCCTCCCGTCCAACTCGGATTGGGAGGTGATCGCCCTCTCCCTCGACCAGTGGCGCCTCCTGGCGGCGGGCGCGGCGATGGGTGGCAACGTGCGCGTGGGGTTGGAGGACAACTTCTACCTTTCACCCGGGCAGATGGCGGCCTCGAACGGGGAGCTCGTGGCCAAGGCAGTGCGGATGGTGCGGGATCAGGGGCGCGAGATCGCCACCGTGGAGCAGTGCCGCGAGCGGCTCGGGCTCGTCCACCCGTGAAGGGGCGGTACATGCTCGGGGAGTTTGATGTCATCGTCGTTGGCGGAGGCGTGAACGGCCTCTGCGCGGCGTGGTGGCTGAATCGGCGCGGCGCCCATGTCGCCGTTGTGGAGCAACACGCGCTCGGGCACGACCGCGGCTCGTCCCACGGCCGCTCGCGCATCACGCGCTCGGCGTACGCGGACGCCGACTACGTCCGGCTGATGCAGGTGGCGCACGGGGAGG
>CAJBVW010000150.1 GCA_903959175.1 uncultured Pseudomonadota bacterium | reverse complement strand
CGAGCCGTCACGACGTAGGCGTGGCCTGCGCTCTCGACGCGCAGCGGCGCCGGGGGCAGCGACCAGGCGACGAACCCGGGCGTCGCGCCGCCGGCCGCCCGGACGTGCGCGGCGGCGGCAACGTCGTCCCCCGTCGCCCACGCGAGGCGCGCGGCGAAGGCGAGCATGCCGGCGCGCTCGGGGTCCTCGGGGGTCGTGAGCGACAGGGCGTTCGCCACCTCCGTGCGGGCGCGCGCGGGGTCCACCCCGACGACCGCGCGCGCCCGCAGCCAGCCGAAGTGCGCCTGCGGCACCTTGCGGCCGACCCGCCCCTCGAGGAGAACGACGACGTCGGCCCCGCGCCCTTCCTCCAGCCAGAGGCGAGCGAGCCACCACGCGACGTCGTCATCCTCCGGATGCGCGGTGTGCAGCTCCGTGAGCGTGACGAGGGCCTCCTCGGGCGCGTCGAACGCGGCGCGCACGGCGCTCGCGAGCGCGTCCGCGGGCGCCGCGGCCCAGGCCGGCGCGGTGGCGGCCGTCAGCGCCGAAAGCGCGAGGAAGCGGAGCTTGCAGCAGACTTGCACGCGGACGGCTCTTGCGGTAACGGGTGCAGCTCCCTATCATCGCCGACACGAGTCGGAACCGCGGGACGCACCGCATCGCCCAACGAACGGGCGGGAGCAGCTTAATGAGTGATCTTCGTACCGTCCCCACCGTGCAGCTCTTCCGCCAGTGGCGGGGCGGGGACGCCGAGGCCGGGCAGAACATGGCCCAGCGGTTCTCGGACTGGTACTACGCCGTGACGGCGTCGCGTCTCGGTGACGCCCACGGCCATGTTCCCCTTCAGAATTCCTGCACGCGCTTCCAGCAGGGCATCGGCACGACCAAAGAGGTCGACCTCATCGCCTGGGCGCACGACATCCTCGCGGAGGAGCTCGTCTCGGCGGGTGGCCGCATCCCCGGCGGGGACTTCCCCAATCAGGTGACCGCCGGCCGCTCCCCCACCGAGCTGCTGGCCTCCGCGCGCGCCGCGCTCCCGCCCGAGACCGTCCGCCTGCTCGCGCACGCGTACGACTCCGCGTGGCCGCTGGACGAGCTCGGGAAGGAGGCCGAGAGCCTCGGCGGCATGCCGCTCGCGGTGCTCCGCGCCCGCTACGCGCTCAAGCGCTGGCTCCAGCAGAACGCCAAGATCGCCTTCAGCGAGGTCCCCGAAGAGCCGAACCTCGACTACGCGCCCCTTCCCCTCTACGAGGCGGGCCGCATGTCGAGCGCGGCCGAGGAGGGCAACTTCGAGAAGTGGCTCCTCTCCAACATGGCGCTGTGCAAGGACATCGCCGAGTTCGGCGTGTTCGCGCTCGCGCTGCGCGCCGGTGCCTTCAAGGCCGGCGCGTCGCCTGCCCCCGCCCGCACGGCGGCCCCCTCCGCCTCGTCCCCCGCGGCGAAGGCGCCGGCCGCGGCTGCCGGCGGCGGCAGCAAGCTCCCGCTGCTCGTCGGCGTCGGGATCGTGGGCCTCTTGGCGCTGGTCGCGCTCGTCGCGGCGGGGTTCGTCTTCCGTGGATGACATCGTCGGCGCGGGGGCCGGGGGCTGGACCCTCGACCCCGCCGCGCGTCACGCCATGCTGCTGGACGCGGCGCGTACGGCCCTCGCGCACGGCGACCACGCTGCCGCCGTCGTGCTCGCTGAGGAGCTCCTCGACGAGCTCCCGGACGACGCCGACGCCCTGCTCGTCGTCGCCGAGGCCGCCCCCGAGTACGGCCACGGGGAGGTCGGCGCGCTCGCTGCGGTGCAGGCCGCCCACCGCGGCGCGGAGGTCGGGGCACTGGAGGCGCGCGCGCTGCTCGCCGCGTGCGAGGTCGAACGCGCGCTGGTCTCGGTCGACGCCGCCATCGCCCGCCGCCCGGACGACGCCCGCGCCCACCTCGTCCGCGGGCTCGCGCTCGAGCTTTGCCGCCGGGACGTCGAGGCCGTGGCCGCGTTCGCGCGCGCCGCCTCGCTCGACGCCGCGGTCTGCCCCCCGCTCCTCGACATCCCGGCCGACGAGTGGGAGCCCCTGCTCCTCGCCGCCGGCGCCGGGCTGGACGCCCCCCTTCGGGACGCGCTCCGCGGCGTGAGCCTCGACCTCCTCGATCTCCCTCCCCTCGAGCTCCTCCGTGGCCTCCACCCGCCGCCGAGCCCGCTCGTCGTCGCGCTGCTCCTCGAAGAGGACGGCCGCCCGCCGCGCGTGGAGATCTACCGGCGCAACCTCCTCCGTGGCGCCGCGACCCTCGACGAGCTGGAGGAGCGCCTGCGCGCCGCGCTTCAGGCCGAAGCCGAGCTGCTCCTCGAGGAAGACGACTGATGCGGTTCACCCTGGTCGGCACCGGGACCACCATCCCGGACGCGGCGCGCGGCCCCGCGGGCTTCCTGGTCGAGCACGGCGGCGCGTCCGTCCTGGTGGACGGCGGCACCGGCACCATCGGCCGCCTCGCCGCCCTCGGGGTCGACGCCCGCACGCTCGACGGCGGGGTCTACTCGCACCGCCACGTCGACCACTGCGGCGACCTCGTGCCGCTGCTCTTCACCATGCGGGTCGGCGCCGACCGCCCACGTCACCGCGACTACCCGATATGGGCGGGCACCGGCTTCCAGGACTTCTTCGACGGGCTCGTGGGCGTCTACGGCAAGTGGATCCAGCCCGAGGGCTGGAAGGTCCGCATCTCGGAGCTCACCCTCGAGGGGGCCGACGGCGCCGATCTCCCGGGCGGCGTGCGGCTCGACACGCTCCCGGCCGTCCACTCCGCGGGCGCGCTGCACCTCTCGTTCACCGCGCCGAACGGCTTCCGCGTCGTCTTCTCGGGCGACACCGGACCGAGCGAGGCCCTCGCGCGCCTCGCCGCCGGCGCGGACGTGCTCGTGACCGAGTGCGCCGTGGCCGGGGCCGACCCGTGGAACTCGCACCTCAACCCGCACGACGTGGCCGCGATCGTCGCCGCCGCGCGCCCGAAGCGCGTCGTGCTGACGCACCTCTACCCGTCGGTCGACCCCGAGCTCGCGCTCGCCGTCGTCCGCGCGACCGGGGTGCCGACCGAACGCGGCCTCGACGGCCAGGTGCTCGAGGGCTGACTCAGTGGCGGTCGCCGCCGAGAATGGAGCGGCTGCGCGCGACGCCGGCGCTGCCGCCGAGCTGCCAGACCGCCACCTTCGGCGCGATGACCAGCTCGTGCTGTCGCCCGAGGCCGATGCCGACGACGAGCGGGACCTGGGCGTGCATCGAGTGGGTGCCGACGCCGAGCATGCCGAGGCTGAAGCCGCCCACCGCGGGAGCGACGGCGACGACGAAGCGCTCGTCGTGTGGGTCGGTCGGGGCGAGCTTGGTGGAGAGCCCGAGCCCGGCGGTCCCCAAACGCGCGCCGACGTCCCAGCCGCGGGCCGACTACCGCTCGGAGAGCTCGGTCCAGCGGGCCCAGAGCCCCTCGATCTCGCCGGGCAGCGCGGAGAGGCGACGGTTCAACGCGGTGGCGTCGCTCCCGGCGGACTTCCATGTGGCGGGGTCGGCGAGCTTCGCCGTGATCGTGACCTGCTCGGCCTCAAGCGCGTCGATGCGCTTTGGCAGTTCGTCGAGCTCCTTCTGCTCCTTGAACGAGAGCTTCCGGCGCGGGGCGGCGGGGCGGACCTCGACCACGGGGGCGGCCTTGGCCTCCACCTTGGCGGGGGCGACGGCCTTGGTCTCCTGGCGGGCGGCGACGCGCGCGGCCTCGACCTTGGCGACCTGCGCGGAGAGGTACTGCTGCCGAGAGGCGTAGCGCACGACGCTCCCCTCGCCTTCGAACGCGAGCACGCCGGTGCACACGCGATCGAGGAAGGCGCGATCGTGCGTCACGATGATGGCGACGCCGTCGTAGCCCATGAGCGCCTCTTCGAGGACGCGCATCGTCTGGAGGTCGAGGTCGTTGGTGGGCTCGTCGAGGAGGAGGAGGTTGCTGCCTTGGAGAAGCAGCTTCGCCAGGAGGAGCCGCGCGCGCTCACCGCCGGAGAGCGCCCGCACCGGACGCGGGAAGAACTCGCGGGTGAACAGGAAGCGGCCGAGGAAGCTCGCGACGTGGACGAAGTTCTCGCCCACCTTGACCTGGTCGTTCCCGCCGCCGGCGGCCTCGAACACGGTGCTGTTGAGGTCGAGCCCGGTGCGCTCCTGGTCGAGCACGCTGGCCTTGACGCGCGCGCCGCGGATGAGCGTGCCCTTGTCTGGCTTGTCCTGGCCCATGATGAGGCGCAGGAGCGTCGTCTTGCCGACGCCGTTGGGGCCGAGGATGCCGATGCGGTCGCCGGCGACGAGGCCGAAGTCGACGTTCTTGAGGAGGGTGCGGCCGCCGTAGGACTTCCAGACGCCGTGCCCTTCGAGCACGGTGCCGCCGTGCTTGAGGCCCGTGCGGAGGTCGAGGGCGAAGCCGGGGTCCTTCTTGAAGCCGCGCTGGGACTGGAGCGCGGCGAGGCGCTCGAGGCGCGCCTTCTGCTTGACGGAGCGCGCGGCGGGCGAGCGGGAGGCCCACTCGGCCTCGCGGGCGATCATGGAGAGGCGCTGATCGTCGGCCCGCTCGAGGCTGGACCGGCGCTCGGCGCGCTCGATGAGGTAATCCGCGTAGGAGCCGTCGTAGGAGACGGCGACGCCGTCCTCCACCTCGATGATGCGGGTGGCGACCGCCTCGAGCAGGTAGCGATCGTGCGTAACGATGACGACCGCGCCGCGCTGGGCGGCGAGCCAGGTCTGGAGCCACTCGACGGTGTCGGCGTCGAGGTGGTTGGTGGGCTCGTCGAGGAGCAGGAGGTCCGGGGCGCCGAGCAGGCAGCGCGCGAGGGCCACGCGGCGCCGCTCTCCGCCGGAGAGGCGGTCCACGCGGGCCTCGCGGGGGGGCGCGCCCACGCGGGAGAGCATGGCCTCGACGGTGTGCGAGACGTCCCAGCCGCGATCGTCGAGCTTGGCCTGCAGCTCGTCCGCGCGCTGCTGCTCGCCGTTGGTGAGGGCCTCCTCCCAGTCCGCGATGAGCTGCGCGTGCCACTTGATGGCGTCGTCCGCGGCGTCCCCGACGGTCTCGCCGGGGAGGACGGGATCCTGGTCGAGGAGCGCGATGGTGCCGCGCGCGAACACGTCACCGTGGTCGGGCGAGACGGCGCCGCCGAGGATGCGGAGGAGCGTGGACTTGCCACAGCCGTTGACCCCGACGAGGCCGATGCGCTCCCCCGAGCCGATGGAAATATCCACCCCGCGCAGGATGGGACGATCGGCGTAGACCTTTTCGATAGCGCGAGCGCGGAGCAGTTCCATGGGACACGGCGGTTAGCGCGCTGGCGGCGTCCTGGCGACGTTCCCGCGCGAGACGACCCCCGAACCTACAGATCTCCACCCGCGACGGGCACCCACCACTGGCCGCGCCCGATGTCGACCGGCGCGCCCGAGAGCCGTTGCTGGGTCCCGGCGGACAACCAGCATAAGACCGTGCTCCGCATCGAGTATTGGTTCTCTTCGCGCGGGTAGTCGTCGCGCACGTTCACGCTGCCGACGAGGCGGATCGTGGCGCCTTGGACGCCGGGAGAGCTCGTGCCCGCGTACCACCAGCCGACGACGGCGCCGGGGGCGCCGAGGCAGCGGGCGGAGACGGTCGGAGCTGCGGCGGCGCCGGCCGGCGCGCGGGTCGCGAGCGCGGCGGGGTGCTCGACGGGCGT
>CAJBVW010000149.1 GCA_903959175.1 uncultured Pseudomonadota bacterium | reverse complement strand
GGCGGCGGCTCCCACAGCGGCGGCGGCGGCGGCTCCCACGGCGGCGGCGGCTCGGGTTCGGGCGGCTCCGACGCGGGCCCCGATCACGACGGCGGCGTCGGCTCCGGCGCGGATCCGCGCCAGGGCACCATGCCGCGCGGCGGCGGCGGGCAGGAGAACGCGGGCTCCGGGCCCGGCAGCGCCCACGGCGGCGGTGGCGGCGGCTCCCACGGCGACGGCGAGAGCGGCAGCGGCAGCGGCAGCGGCGGTGGCCGGGACTTCGATGCGCGCACGATCAACCCGCGTGACTACGCCGCGGTGCGCCCCGAGGACAAGGAGGCGCGTGAGGCCCCGCGCCCCTCGGAGAGCCGTCCGTTCGCTGGCCGCGAGGCCGCGAGCAACGTCCCGAAGGACCTCCCTCCCGCCGGTGGGAGCGCCCCCGGCGCGCCGAGCCCGTCCGTGAAGAAGGCCCCGTCCATCGACATCCTGAAGCGGCTCGACCGCCTCAAGAAGGACAGTGACGACGCAACATGACCCCGCCCCCGGGATCACGGTGACGCGCCGTCCGGTTAGCTGGACCGCGCGGGTCATCGTCGCGCTGTGGCTCGGCCTCGGCGGGGCAGCCCACGCGGGCACGCCGCCCGTCACCCCAGCCCCAGCCGCCACCGGAGCCCCCGTGGAACAGATCCAGGAGACCACCGTAGGAACGCTCTCCGGCGTCGACGTCGGCGTCGCGAACATGTGGGAGCGCGAGTACGTCGACGGCGCCGGCGCCGCGCGGAAGGGCCTCACCGCCCGGCTCGACTACGAGGTCGGCGCCGAGACGAAGCGCGTGGTCGTCGGCGAAGGCTCGGTGCTCGAGCTCGGCGGCACGCGCTGGCAGGTGCTCGCGCTCACGAAGCCCTCCGGCCAGAACGGCACCGTGACCCTCCGCCCCCTCTCTCCCTGAACCGGTCGTCGGAGTCCCGTGGCAACCCGTCCTTCCGAACCCCTCCTCGCCTTCCTCCGTGACACCGTCCGCAAGAAGGGTCTGAACACCGCCGAGCTCGCGACGCGCACCGGGCTCGACCGCAGCAAGCTCAAGCAGCGGCTCGCCGGCCAGGACGACCTCACCGTCGACGACCTGATCGCCCTCTCCAAGGCCCTCGAGCTGACCCCGGCCGAGCTCGGCCTGACCGGCGTCGACGCCACGACGCCCCTCGCGGAGCTCCCCGCCGAGGCCCCCGTCGAACCCGCGCCGGGCCCCGACCCCTTCGGAAACCTCCCCCGCCAGATCATCGAGCAGGGCTTCGCCCTCGGGGTCGATCTCTTCTTGGTGCTCGACACCAAGCTCCTCACGGGCAGCGGCATCCCCCGCGCCGTGCTCGAGGAGCAGCGCGAGCAGCTCCGCCTCCGCATGGAGGCCCGCTGGTTCCCGCAGAACAAGGCACGCTTCCTCGACGAAGCGATGGTCTGCTTCCTCTCCTTCGACGCGCTGTACGAGTGCACCCTGCCGTGGGAAGCGTTCCGCAGCGTGACATTCCTGCTCCCCGCCGAGGCCCCGCCGCCGCCGCGCGCCGAGCCCCCCCCGCCGAGCCGCCCCGCCGCGCCGTTCCTGCGGATCGTCAAATAACGGCGCTCCGCCGCGGCACGCTCCTCACGGCCGCCGGCGGGATCCTCGCGCTCGCGCTGGTGTACGGCCGCGCCGCCGTGCTCCCGCGCCTCGCCCGCGCCGACGCCCCCGCGCCCCTCCCGGCACCGCCTGAACCCGCGCCCGACGGCGGCGCCCTCCGCTTCGCGCTCGGCATCAACGAGGCCGTGTCCGTCCCGCTCAAGCTCCTGCGCGAGGGCCACTTCACGCCGGCCACGCTCGGCGCGCACCTCGACCTCGACGCCACGCGCACCGCCGGCCTCGGCGCCCGCTTCGTGCGCGGACACACCGGCGCGTTCCCGCGCAGCTCCTGGTGGGCGTCGGAGCACGACCCCGGCGCGCGCGATGACACGGACCTCTGGGTCCGGATCGTACAGGGCCACGACCTCGAGCCCATCGTGATGGTGAGCCCCTGGCCCGCCAACCAGACCGCCAACTACACCGCCACCTACGTCCCCGCGGACATGCCGGCCTACACCGCCTGGGTGACCGCGCTCGTGGAGCGCTACGACGGCGATGGCGTCGACGACATGCCGGGCCTGCTCCGCCCCGTGCGCTACTGGGAGGTCGACAACGAGCCCGACCTGAAGTTCACCACGCCGCCCCGCGACGCGACGCGCGACGTGCCGCCGGGGAGCTTCTGCACGCCCGAGGAGGCGGCCACCGTGCTCATCGCCACCTCGACCGCCATCCGGGCGGCCTCCCCCGGCGCGCGCATCCTCAACGGCGGCCTCTACCGCCCCTTCGCCGAGAGCGGGCAGGCCTGGCTGAAGGCGCTCATCGCCGTCCCGGGGGCGCGCGCGGCCTTCGACGTGCTCTCCCTGCACGCCTACCCCTCCGACGAGCACGGCGACGCCTACGTCAGGGGGCTCGCCGCTGCCCGCGCGCTCGTGCCGGACAAGCCGCTGTTCGTGACGGAGACCAGCGTGCCCAGCGCCGGCGAGGACCGCTGGATCTCCCCCGACTGGCAGGCACGCACGGTCGCGGCGCGCGTGGCGCAAGGGGCGGCCTACGGGGCGTCCGTCGTGATGTGGCACACCCTCGCCGACCCGCCGACGGTCGAGCGCCGCGGTGGCTTCGCGCGGCACTCCCTCCTCACCGCCGCCCGGGACGGCAGCGTCACCGAGAAGCCTGCGGCCGCCGTCTTCCGCGCCCTCGCCACCCGGCTCGCGGAGGACGATCTGGTCGGTGCCCAGCCTGACGGCGACGGCGCCGTGCGCCTCCACAGCGGCGCCCGCCTGCTCTACGAGGGGGTCCGCACGGCCCCCGACGGCGGGGTCGACCTCCGCACCGGCGCCGCCGTGCCCGCCGGGAGCGAGGCCGAAGCACCCGCCTGGCTCTGGCCGCCGGCAGCTTCCGCGCGGCCGTGACCATTCAGGACGAGCCGGCGCTCGAAGGGTGCTTAGATGGGAGGAATGCGCTTCGCTGCTTCGCCGCTCCTCGTCGCCGTCGCCTTCGGCTTCCTCGGTCCCGCCGCGCTCGACGCGGAGGACGAGGACCTCGACATGGACGAGATGGTCGACTCCTCCGACGTGACCGCCCCCGCGGACACGCCCGTGGTCACGCCCCACTCCGACAGCGCGGCCGAGTAGCTCAGGAAGGCCTCACCGCAGCGCGCCCGTGCGGTAGACTGGTCCCGTGCTCCCCTTCCTGCTGATCGCCTGTGCTCCCCCCTCCACCGTCGGCGGCTTCACCGTCACCGCGGCGGACGGCTCCCTCACCCTGACGGACCCGCGCGGCGTCGTCCTCGTCGACGGCCTGCGGTTCGCCGTCGGCGGCGGGGACGAGGTCCTCACGATGCAGTCGGGCAGCTACCAGCTGGTCGACGGTGACACGACCTGGCTCGCGCTCGACGCCGGGCGCCCGCATGGCCGAGAGCCCGTGCTCAGCATCCCCTTCACCGACGACTCCGGCGATCAGCTCGGCGTGGTCGAACTCTACCCGGCGGGGACCGAGGTCCTTCGCGTCGACGTCGTCGGAGCGGGCAACCGCGTCCGGTGGGACGCCCCGTGCACCGGCGGCGACACGTTCGCCGGCCTCGGCTCCCACGTCGACGTCGACCACACCGGCGAGGCCTTCCCGCTCTGGGTGAGCGAGCCCGGCGTCGGCAAGGTCGACAGCGACGAGCAGCCGGACGACTGGTACTTCACCGGGACGAAGCACGCGACCAGCTACCCCGACCCCTTCCTGCTGCGCCCCGAGCCCTTCGGTCTCGCCGTCGCGGGCACGCCCCGCGTCGAGGTCGACCTCTGCACGGGCGACCGCTGGACCGTGGACGTGTGGAGCGCCAACGCCACCTTCCTCGTGTTCGCCGGCGAGACGCCGCTGGACGTCGTGAACGCCCACGCCCTCGCGGCCGGCACGCCCGCGCTCCCGCCGGACTGGGCGTTCGCGCCCTGGAACGACGCGGTGGGCGGCGAGGCCCGGGTCCGCGAGGTCGCCGCCACCCTGCGTGCGGCCGGCGCCCCCTCGTCCGTCATCTGGACGGAGGACTGGAAGGGCGGCGAGGAGACCGCGTTCGGTTACCACCTCACCGCGGAGTGGACGGTCGACACGACCCTCTACCCGGACGCCCCCACCCTCGACGGCGAGCTCGAGGCCGCCGGCTTCAAGTGGCTCGCCTACTTCTCCCCGTTCGTGGCGGAGACATCGACCGCGTGGGCCGAGGCCGAGGACCTCGTGATCCGTGACGAGGACGGCGCCCCGTACCTCTTCGCCGGCATCACCTTCGACCCCACGAGCGTCCTCGACCTGTCCCGGGAGGACGCCCGCGCCTGGGCCGCCGGCAAGATGGCGGACGCCGTCGACCTCGGCTTCGACGGGTGGATGCTCGACTTCGGCGAGTGGCTCCCGCCCGACGCCACCCTCGCCTCCGGCGACGCGATGGACGACCACAACGCCTACCCGGGCTGGTGGCAGGCCACGAACGCCGAGGCCACGGACGGCCTCGACGTGGTGACCTTCTCGCGCAGCGGCTGGACCGGCACGCCCACGCTCTCCCCGATCACCTGGGGCGGCGACCAGCGCACCTCCTTCGACGCGGACGACGGCTTCCCCACCGTGGTCCCCCTCGGCCTGGGCGCGGGCATCGCCGGCGTGGCGCTCTACACCCACGACATCGCCGGCTACAACTCGATCGGGAACTCCCCCTCCTCCAAGGAGCTGTGGTTCCGCTGGTGCACCCTGGGCGCGCTCTCGCCCATCATGCGGACGCATCACGGGGCGTTCAAGGACGACAACTGGCAGTTCGACACCGACGCCGAGACGCTCGCCCACTACGCGCGCTGGGGCGCCGTCCACACGGCCCTGTTCCCCTACCGGCGCGGGCTCGCGGCGCGCGCGCAGGCCGACGGCACCCCGCTCGTGCTCGCCCCCTTCCTTCTCTACCCCGAAGAGCCCTGGGCTCGCACGGACGCGTGGATGCTCGGAAGCGCCCTCTTCGTCGCACCGGTGACGGAAGAAGGAGCTGCGGGGCGGGACATCTCGCTCCCCGCCGGAGCGAGCTGGTACGACTACTGGACGGGCGCGCCCGCCGAGAGCGGCTGGTACGACGTCGCGGTCGGCGAGCTCGCGGTGTTCGCGCCCGCCGGCGCCATCGTGCCCCGCTTCACCGAGGCCCCCGACACCCTCGTCACCGGCCCGCTCGACGGCCTTCGCACCCTCTCCGACGCCGACACCGAGCGGACGATCCGCGTGTTCTCCGGCGCGGCCGGGGCCTTCACCGAGGCCGACGGCACGGCCTACACCACCGACGGCACCGCCACGTCCTCCGGCACCACCGCGGAGGTCCTCACCTCGGGGACGCTCTCCGCCGGGGGCCTCACGCTCACCATCAACGGGGCCGTCGAGCGCACGTACACGCTCGAGGTCTACCGGTAGGCGCTCAGAGGCTCGTCGAGATTCCTCCGATTACCGTGTAGAGCACGCTCGTGACGGCCGAATAGTTCTGGAGCGCCGCGATGAGCGCGGTGCCCACCAACGTGCCGATCAGGGCGTACTCGATGGTGGTCGTCCCGGCGTCTTCCCGTAGCAACCGTTTTGCGAAGCGACACATCCTCACCTCCGGTCCCTACGATGGTACACGCGGTGTGGGTCCCCCACAAGCCGCGAAGTCCAAGCCGTGACCAACGCGTCAGCGCGCGGGGCTCCCGGAGAGCCTGTCGGCCATCTCCTCGGTCGCCTGGAGCAGCGCCGCCTGGATGCCGTCCTCGAAGGCGCTGTGGCCAGCGTCCGGCACGATGACGAGCTGGGACGAGGGCCACGCCGCGTGCAGTTCCCACGCGGAGGTCATCGGGCAGACCACGTCGTAACGGCCCTGGACGATGACGCCGGGGATGTCCCGCAGCCGCGAGGCGTGGTGGAGCAGGTGGTCGTCCCGCTGGAAGAAGCCGCGGTGGATGAAGTAGTGGCACTCGATCCGCGCAAACGCGAGGGCGAAGGCGGCGTCCTCGTACTTGTTCTGGAGGTCCTCGCTGACGAGGAGCTTGCTCGTGCGGGCCTCCCAGAGGCTCCACGCGCGCGCGGCGGCGAGGCGCTCCTCGGCGTCGTCCGACGTGAGTCGCGCGTAGTAGGCGGACACGAGATCGCCGCGCTCCTCGCCGGGGATGGGCGCGAGGTAGTCCTCCCACGCGTCCGGGAAGAGGAAGTCCGCGCCGCCCTGGTAGAACCAGCGGATCTCCTTGTCGCGCAGCAGGAAGATCCCGCGCAGGATGAGCCCGGAGACGCGCTCGGGGTGGGTCTCGGCGTAGGCGAGCCCGAGCGTGCTCCCCCAACTCCCGCCGAACACGACCCAGCGCTCGATGCCGAGGAGCACGCGGATGCGCTCCATGTCGGACACGAGGTCCCAGGTGGTGTTCTCGCGGAGCTCGGCGTGCGGCGTGCTGCGGCCGCTGCCGCGCTGGTCGAAGAGCACGATGCGGTAGCGCGCCGGATCGAAGAAGCGGCGGTGGCTCGGCTCGGTCCCGGCGCCGGGGCCGCCGTGCACGAACACCACGGGGATGCCGTCGGGGTTGCCGGACTCCTCGAAATAGACGGTGTGCAGCGGAGAAACGGCGAGCATGCCGGTGCGGCGCGCCTCGATCGGGGGGAAGAGGGACACGGCGGCTCCGGGGTTCAGAAGGAGAGGGCGGGGTCGTCCGGCGCGAGGTGCCAGGGGCCCAGGCGGGTCTCCCGGTCGACGAGCGCGTGCAGACGTTCGAGGTAGGCGACGCGCGGCCAATGTTCAGCGCCGAACCTTGCGAGATGCTCGGTGTGCACCTGACTGTCGATGAGCGCCACGCCCCGGGCCTGCATCCACCGGACGAGCACGGCGAAGGCGCACTTGCTGGCGTCGGGAGCGTCCGCGAACATGCTCTCGCCGAAGTACACGTCCCCGAGGGACACACCGTAGAGCCCGCCGACGAGCTTGCCGTCCTGCCAGGCCTCGGCGCTGTGAGCCATGCCTCGCGCGAAGAGCTCCTGGTACGCGCGCACCATCGCACGGGTGATCCAGGTGCCGCGCTGGTTCGGCCGCGGCGAGCGCGCGCACGCGGTCATCACCTGCACGAAGGAGGTGTCGAAGCGGATCTCGTAGTCCCCGCGGCGGAGGATCTTCGCGAGGCTCCGCGGCACGTGGAGCTTCTCCGGCTCGAGGACGAAGCGCGGGTCCGGTGAGTGCCACCAGATCGGCTCGCCTTCGCTGTACCAGGGGAAGATCCCGCTGCGGTAGGCAGCGAGCAGGCGCTCGGGCCGCAGGTCGCCACCGACGGCGAGCAGGCCGCCGGCCTCCGCGAGCTCGGGCGGTGGGAAGAGGAGCTGGTCGTTGAGCCGAAAGACCGGCACGCCCTACCGGCCCCAGAGGCTCGGAAGAGCGTCGTTCTCGAGGTCGGTTGCGTAGTCCCCGAGGAGCGGGGCGAGGGCGTCGCGCATCCGCGCGGTCGCGACGAAGGCGTCGGTCATCGGGCCGCTCCACGGCGCGCCGGCGGCGCGGTCGAGCGCGACCTTGGCGAGGGCGACCACCTTGGCCTCGCGCTCGGAGTCGTCGAGGGGCTGGAGCACGTCCGCCGGGATGCGGTCGTAGTAGTCGCGGAACTGGCTGGTCGGCGCGAGCATGCCGCGGAGGGCGTAGCGTTCGCAGAGGCCGGCCTGGAGGCGCAGGCAGCTGTGCTCCCGCCAGTCGAGCTCGGAGTCGAGGTCGAAGCCCCAGTCCCGCTCGTGAAAGGTGGCCTCGCCGTTGGTGATCCAGTGGCAGAACTCGTGCAGGATCATCTGGGCGGTGGTGTCGTCGGCGTCGAGCGTGTCGAAGGGGCCGAGCTCGAGGAGGCCCTGCCCGTCCGTCGCGGAGAAGATCGCCGGGTTGCGACGCACGCGCAGCCCCAGCCGCCCCGCGGTGGCGAGCCACACGAGGTCGAGGGGGTCCCGATAGCGGGCCTGGACGGGGCGGACGTAGTCGGTCACGACGGCCGGTCTAGCACGATAGGAGCCCGCATGCCCCTCCACGTCGAGCAGGTCCGAGGCGGTCTCGTCGAGACCACACACCCCATCGTCGCCGCCGTGGCCGACGCCTCCGGCGTCCGCTGGAGCGTCGGCGGCACCACCGCGTGCTTCTGGCGCAGCTCCAGCAAGCCGCTCCAGCTCACCAGCTCGCTCGAGCAGCTCCCGCCCGACCTCGTGGCCGCCCTCTCGGACGCCGACCTCGCGATCGGCGCCGCGAGCCACGGCGCCACCCCCGCCCACGTCGCCGTCGTGGCCGACCTCCTCGCGCGCTTCGGCCTCAGCGAGGAGGGCCTCCGCTGCGGCACCCACTGGCCGAGCCACGACGCGAGCGCGCGGGAGATGGTCCGCGCCGGCACCAAGGCCTCCGCGATCCACAACAATTGCTCCGGCAAGCACACCTTCATGCTCGCCGCCGCCGCCGCCCGCGGCTGGGACCTCGACTACCGCCCCATCGACCACCCGCTCCAGCAGGTCAACGCCGCGCGCTTCGAGGAGTGGAGCGGCGCCGCCGCGGGCGTGGCGGTCGATGGGTGTGGCGTGCCGACGTTCCACGTCCCGGTCGACGCGATGGCGCGGGCCTTCGCGCGGCTCGCCGCCGAGATGGGCGCGGGCACGCTCGCGGGCCGCGTGGGTTGGGCCATGCACCGCGAGCCCGACCTCGTGAGCAGCCCCGGCGAGCTCGACGCGCGGCTGATGCGCGAGGGCCGCGAGCCCGTCACCGCCAAGCGCGGCGCCGAGGGCCTGATGTGCATCGCGCTGCCCGAGCGCGGCGTCGGCATCGCGATCAAGTGCCTGACCGGCAGCGGCCCCGCACTCGAGGTCGGCGTACGCGCCGTACTCGCGGAGGTCGCCCCCACCCTGCTCGACGACGCCTTCGCGTGGCCCCCGCTCGTCGTCAAGAACGTCGTCGGCGCCGCGGTCGGCGAGCGCCGCGCGGTGTGGACGTGAGCAGGTCCCCCCCGTGGGGCGCTGCGGGGGGCGTTGCGGGGGGCGCCCCCCCGCACGAGGCGCGCGCGCAGCGCGGGCCGACCGGCTACTCCGCGGCCTTCTCCAGGTACTTCGCCACGTCGTCGTAGAGCCCGGCCTGGTTCGCGTAGGTGACGTAGCGGCGGGCCACGTCGAGCCACTCCACGGTGGTCGGGCGGACGCGGTCGAGGGATGCGATGACGTCGGATTGCGTGATTGCTCGGACCTGGCCGGTGCGCAGCGCCTCAGTGAGGGCGCGCTCGCTGGCGACCTCCGCGAGGTGCACGAGGTCGGCGCCGGAGTAGCGCGCGGTGCGACGGGCGACGGCGGTGAGATCCAGGCCTTCCACCGGGCGATCACGGAAGGCGAGGCGGAGGACCTCGGCGCGGGCGCCCGCGTCCGGCGGCGGCACGAAGATGACGCGGTCGAAGCGGCCCGGGCGGCGGAGCGCGGGGTCGACGTCCCACGGCGCGTTGGTGGCCCCGAGGACGAGCACCTTGTCGTTGGCGGCGCCGACGCCGTCGAGCTCGGTGAGGAGCTGGTTCACCATGCGGCGCCCGGGACCGTGGCGGAGCTGGTGCCGCGCCGCGCCGATGGCCTCGATCTCGTCGAAAAAGAGGATGGTCGGCGCCTCGTCCCTGGCCTTCTCGAAGATCTGGTGGAGGCGCTTCTCGCTCTCGCCCAGCCACATGTCGAGGACCTGCTGGATCTCCACCACGACGAAGCTGGCCTCGCACTCGCCCGCCGCGGCGCGCGCGAGGTGGGTCTTGCCGACGCCCGGGGGCCCGAAGAGGAGCACGCCACCGCCGACCTTCTTGCCGTAGGCGCGGAAGAGATCCGGGCGTTGGATGGGATAGATGATGTCCATCCGCAGGCGCTCCTTGAGCGGCTCGAGCCCGCCCACGTCCGCGAAGGTGATGGACGGGCGTACGCGCGGCGGCGGCGGCGCTTCCGCGGGGGCCGCCGGCGTGTCGACGAGGTGCATGCGGAGGGCGCGGTCGAGCTCGAGGTCGCGCAGGGCGGGGTCCCGGGCGAGGAGCTCGTCGTAGGCGATCTGGCCCTTGTCGCGGGCGCCGGTGCGGACGCAGGCGCGGGCGAGGTCGCGGAGGTCCTCGGGGTCGAGATCGCCGCGCACGGGCCACCAGTGCTCGACCACGCGGGCGTCGTCTCCGAGCTCGGTTGCCGCGGTGCCGGCGGCGATTCGCGCGTCCAGACGATCGGGGGCGCGCACGAGCACCTCGCGGAGCTCCGCCGCGGCCTCGGCCCAGCGCCCGGCGTCCAGGAGCGTGCGGGCGAGGTGCATGCGGAGGGGGAGGTTGTC
>CAJBVW010000148.1 GCA_903959175.1 uncultured Pseudomonadota bacterium | reverse complement strand
GGCTGCGCTCGCGGCGGCGGTGCTGCTCTGGGCGCGCCCGGCGGCGCTCGCGCTGTGGGCGCCCGCGCCCGACATCGATCTGCTCGCCGCCCTCGACGACGCCGACCGCGCCGTGGTCTCCGACGATCCTCTCCTCGGCGAGCGCTCCCTCGGCGATCCGCTGGACGACGCCCTCCTCGACGACCCGACCGATCCCTTCGAAGACGCCCTCCTGGGCGAAGGAAGCCTGTGATGACCACCCTCCTCCTCTCGGTCCTGCTCTCCCTCACGGCGCCCGCGGCCGCCGACGACACCCTCGGCGCGGCGAACTCGCTCGCCTCCGGACGCTTCGAGGAGATCGCCGCCCAGCTCGAGCTCTCCGCGGCGCAGCGCAAGACGGTGACCGACGCCGTGTACACGGCAAACACCGCCAAGATCGACCTGGAGGCCCGCGTCGAGAAGGCGCGCCTCGAGGTCCGGCACCTGCTCGCCGCCGAGCCCCTCGACGAGAAGGCGGTGCTCAAGGCGACCGACGCGCTCTCCGCCGCCGAGGGCGAGCTTCGTCGTAACCGCGTGCAGCTCGTCCTCGCGGTGCGCAAGGCGCTCACCGCGGATCAATGGACGGAGCTCGTGGCGATCCGGCAGGAGCGGAAGGCGTCGCGGCGGAGCGAGAAGGACGAGGAGTAGCGCTCGGGTTGGGTGGGATTGGAGGGAGGGGCGGCCGTGCGGCGCGGGGGGACCACGCCCGGCCGGTTCGTCCGGGCGCCCGGGCCCCGCTCCCCGGGAGGTCCTCGCGCTCGGCCCCTTTGCGGAGCATCGGGGGCACGGTGCGCGTGTCAGCCGATGAAGGTCCCGCACAGACGCACGCGGGCGTCTCGGCCCGGCGCCACCTCGAAGAGACCCGCAACGCCGACGGCGCCGGCGCGGGCGAGCACGCTGCGCAGTCGGCAACGCTCCCAGGACAGGCGCTCGATCGGGGCGTCCGCGGGCCCGCCGAGCTCGACGTAGGCGTCGAGGGCCCCGGCGGCGGCCAGCCACCCGCCCGCGGGGATGTCCGCCGCCCGCGCCGCCCGGTAGACCTCGAGCACGCGCACGCACTCGCCGCGCACGGTGATCCGCCCCACAGGTCCGCTGAAGGTCGCGGCCCGCGCCGGCAGATCCACGTCGAGGAACACGCCCGACCGTGACAGATCTACCGTAGCGTCGAGGGTGCGGGCATGGACGCCCGGCGCATGCACCCGCACGGCGTCACCGTCCCGGACGAGCACGTACCCATCGGGAAAAGCGCGGCTCACGTCCCCCTCGGCGTCCAACGGCAGCACCGCGTCCAAACGCACCTCCGCCCAGCGCACCGCCGCGTCCTCGTCGAGCACCGCGCCGTCGGACAGCCGCACGAGGTGCGCGCGCGGCGCATCGGCCTCGACCAGCTCGATCCACGTGCTCTCGCTCAGGCGCACGCGACCGGCCCGCCGGGGCGCCACGGTCAACGCGCGCCAGCCCGCGGGCAGCGTGGTGCCACCGCCGTGGGTGCGCTCCTCGCCGCCCAGCGTTCGCCAGCCCCAGCCGCCCTCCAGCCAGCGCACCTCCAGCCAGTACAGCGGGCTCGCCGGATCCGACAGGCGCACCGGGCAGGCCCAGTGGCGGCCGATCAGCGTGCTCGGCGCGAGGGGGACGACGTGGCAGCGGCCGCAATCGGAGACGAGGAGGGTGCTCACCTCGCCCCTGTATCGCCGGGAATGGAGCAGCAACGCTGGGGCGTGCATGGGTTTCCCTTGCGTTCGCGTTAGCCGAACGCCGTGACGCTGCATCCCACCCGTCGCCTCCAGGACGGGCGCTACATCCTGCTTGGTCTGTTGCGCACGGGAGGCGAGGCCGAGGTCTGGCGCGCCCTCGACACCGTCGCCGGCGCGCAGCGCGCGCTGAAGGTGTGGCTCGCGGCGGACGGGGGCGCCGAAGCCGCCGCGCGGGAGCTCGAGCTGGCCCGCCGGGTGGTGCACCCGCATGTGGTCCGCGTGGATGACGCTTTTGTGGATGGCGACCACGCGTTCGTCGTGATGGAGCTGGCCGAAGGCTCGCTCGCCGAGCGGGTCGCGACGATGGGTCCGCTCACGCCCGCCGAGGCGTTCGCGGCGCTCGAGGGGCCGCTGGCCGCGCTCGAAGCCGCGCACGCCGCAGGCATCGTGCACCGCGACGTCAAGCCCCACAACCTGCTGGTGTTCGGCGCGCTGGACGGCGCGTTCGACGGCGCGCTCGACGGAGATGGCGGCGGGCAGCTTACCGAAGGCGGCGGCCCACGCGCGGTGGTGAAGCTGGCCGACTTCGGCATCGCGCAGGTGCGGGCGGAGGGGCTCACGCGCCCGCGCAGCGGCGCGTTCCTCGGCAGCCT
>CAJBVW010000147.1 GCA_903959175.1 uncultured Pseudomonadota bacterium | reverse complement strand
TCTCCCCTCTCCTGCTGGAAGGTGGCGATCCCGCCGCCGCCGCGATGCTCCTCCGGCTCCCGATCCTCGGTGCGCTCCGCGCCAAGGCCCACATGGCCCTCGCCGGCGCGACGACGGACCCCAAGGTCCAGAGCCAGAACGCCACGCTCGCGGCGCCGCTCTTCGAGGCCGCTGGCGACACCGACGAGGCGCTCGAGGCCTGGCGCACCGCCTTCGGCGCCGACCCGCGCGCCGGCACCGCCTTCGCCGGGCTCCGCGCCGCGCTCGTGGCTCGGCAGGACGCCGACGGGATCCGTGAGATCTACGGGGCCGTCGACGGTGAGACCGCCGCGGGCCTCGGCGACGCGCTCGCCGACGCCGGTGACACCGCGGGCGCCGTCCAGGCCTGGCGCGAGGAGCTCGCCACCGCGACCGTGACCCTGCCGTGGAGCGCCCGCCTCGAGCACGCGCTCGCGGCCCAGGGCGAGTGGAAGCAGGTCTTCGAGCTGCTCCAGGCGCGCATCCCCGGCGCCAGCCCCGAGACCCGCGCCGAGATCGCCGCGCAGTCCCGGTGGCTGCTCGCGGAGAAGCTCGCGGAGACCGAGGAGGCCTGGGACTTCTACCGGCAGTTCCACGCCAACGCGCCCGACGACGTTGAGGTCCTCGAGGCCCTCGCGCGCATCGCCGGCGCGCGCGGCGAGACCGCCCTCGCGGTCCAGTACCTGACCGGCCTCGCTGAGAAGGCGCAGGCTCCCCGCGACGCCGCACGCTTCCAACGTCGCATCGCCGAGGCCCACGAGCACATCGGGGACGCCGAGAGCGCTCGCGCCGCGCTCACCCGCGCGCTCGACGTGCTCCCCGACGATCAGGAGGCCCTCGGTGGCCTCCGCCGCCTCGCCGAGGCCGCCGGGGACTGGCAGGGCGTGGTGGGCGTGCTCGCGCGCCAGGCCGCGCTCTCCTCCGGTCGCGTCCAGATCGACCGCTTCGTCGAGATCGCCCGGCTCTGGGAGGCGAAGCTCTCCGCGCGCGCCGTCGCCGCCGACGCCTGGCGCAAGGTCCTCGACCTCGCCCCGGACGACCCGGAGGCCCTCGGCCGCCTCGTCGTCCTGTGCGACGAGTCGGGCGACTGGGCCGGCTTCGTGGAGCACGGTCAGTCCCTGCTGCGCCTCACCGAGGGTGCCGAGCGCTCCGCGCTGCAGCGCCGCATCGGCGTCGCGTACGCCGAGCACCTCCGCCGCGAGGACGAGGCCATCCGCTTCCTCGACGCCGCCAGCGGCGGCAACGCCCCCGACGTCGAGGCCGCGCGCGTCCTCGAGCGGCTCCATATGGGCCGTGGCGAGTGGGACCGTGTGGTCGAGGCCCTCCTCCGCCGCGCCCGCGCGACCCTCGACACGGCCGAGCGGGCCGAGTCCCTCGCCAACGCCGCGCGTATCCGCGTCGAGACGCTGCGCGACCGCGTCGGCGCCGCCGAGATCTACGACGAGCTCCTCCAGGTCGCCCCCGAGCACCCGGAGGCCCTCCGGTACCGCGGCGAGTTCCTCTTCGAGTCCGGTCGCCTCGACGAGGCCGTCGGCATCTACGAGCGCATGGAAGCCCACGAGCTCGCCCGCGACGTCGACGACTTCGACGCCCAGGTCGAGGTGTCGATGTACTTCTACCGCTTCGCCGAGGCGCTCCGCCGTCTCGGCCGCGCGGACGACGCCATCCTCCGCTACGAGCGGGCGCTGGCCCTCAACGCCACGCACCTCCCGTCGCTCGAGGCCGTCGGCCCGATGTACATGGCGGCGAACGACTGGATCAAGGCGGATAAGGTCTGGAAGCAGCTCCTCCAGCTCACGGGCGGCCACGGCAACCCCGAGCAGCTCGCGCGCATCTACGCGAGCCTCGGGACGGTCGAGCACCGCCTCGGGCAGCCCGAGAAGGCGCGCAAGCGCTTCACGAAGGCCCTCGAGCTGCGGCCGAACGACATCCAGGCCCTGCGCGGCTACGGGGCGGTGTTGTTCGCGGCGGAAGACTGGAACAACCTGCTCAACATCTTCAACAACATCATCTACCACACCCAGGATCCGGCGGACGTCATCGACGCCTACCTGAACAAGGGCTTCGTGCTCGACGCGCGGCTCGGCCTGCCCGAGAAGGCCGCCCAGCACTACGAGAAGAGCCTCGCGTTCGATCCCGGCCAGCCCCAGGCGCTCCTCCGCCTCGCCGAGCTCGCGCTCCGCCGTCAGGACTGGCCCGAGGCCGCGAGCCTCGCGGATCGGGGCCTCGGGATCGAGGTCGAGGCGCCGCTCGTGCGTGCGTTCCTGCTCCTCGTACGGTCCATCGCGTACCAGGCTTGTGGTGACGGGCGCGCGGCCCTCGAGGGCTACACGTCCGCCATGGCTGCGGATCCGGGCGTCTCCGAGGCGCTCGGCGGCACGAACATCGAGGACTACGAGAAGGTCCACGAGCTTCTCCGGTCCCGCCTCCAGTCCGCGCAGCGCATCTGAACGGGATGGGGGGCGGCCGCGCCGAGGCCGCGGGGCGCTGGCTGTTCGAGCGGCGGGGCTGGTTGCCGGTCCCGCTGCTCGCGGTCATGCTCGTGGCGCCGCCGCGGGCGTGGGCTGCCGGCCTCGCGATCCTCGCGGCGGGGGAGGGGATCCGCCTCCTCGCCGTGGGCCACATCGGGCTGCCGAGCCGGACCCGCGGGGACGACGTGGGTGCGCTCGTCCGCTCGGGTCCGTACGGGTGGGTGCGCAACCCCCTCTACGTCGGCAACCTCCTGCTCTACGCGGGTCTGGGGACGGTCACCTGGCCCTCGGCCCTCGTCGCGGTGCCGATTCTCGGCGCCTACTACGGGCTCATCGTCCGCTGGGAGGAGGCGAACCTCGCGGCCCGGATCGGGACGCCCTACCTGCGGTATCTCGCGGAGGTCCCGCGCTGGCTCCCCCGTCGGCCCGCGGTGCCGACGCCGGGGAGGTGGAGCCTCGCCACGGCCGTGCGGAGCGAGCGGAGCACGCTCCTCGCGCTCGCGGCGGTCCTGGCGCTCCTCGGGCTGCGCGCTTCCCTCGGCTGAATGGGGGCGCGGCGCGAGCCGAGTGCTATGATCCCGGCCGAGGTGGTAGTGGAGCGCGCGACGAGGCTGCGTCGATACCTCCGAAAGGACTACTCGCAAGTCGTCGAGTTTCCGGTGGAGATCGTCGGCAGGGACGGCCTCGTTCGGCGGTACTCCTTCGACGACTCGGTGCGGCTCTACCAGCGGCGCATCCACTCGGCGGTGATGCGCTACGACGACGGCGACCTCGTCGACGCCGAGGTGCGCCACTGCCGCCAGCGGATCGAGCAGCTGCGCCGCAGCTACCTCGAGCACTTCGGGTGGGGTGTGCTCCGGGACGGGCAGCTCGGCGGCGTGTTCGTCGGCTCGCTCGCGGCGGAGATCGCGGCGTTCCTTCGCCGCGCCTTCGCGGGGGAGCGCGAGGGCCCCACGTCGCTCGTGCTCACGCTCGTCGACTCCGGGGTGGGGGACACCTGCTACCTCCGCTGCCGGGAGAGCGGCCGCACCTGGATGCTCTACGTCTGGCGCATCGACGGGGAGGGCCCGGCGGGCGCGCGCGACGCCTGGAGGGAGACGGTGGCGCGGCTCGCGAGCGCGCCGGTCGGGGAGACCGTCGAGCGGCTGCTCCTCGCGAGCGACGGCCCCGAGCTGGCCCTCGTGCTCGCGGGCGTGGGCGAGTGGAGCGGCCCGGTCGCGCGCGCAGGCCACGACGACGACCTCGCCGAGCCCGGCGGCGCCGACCCGCTGCACCGCGGGATCCGCGCCGTGTACGACGGCCACGGGACCCACGCGCTGCGCACGCTCGAGGCGGGCCTCGACGCGCAGCCCACCCGGCTCGTGCTCGCCCAGGCCACCGCGCTCGTCGCGCTGCTGGAGCGCTCCCCCGAGCGTGCCGAGTTCGCCGCGCGCTTCGGCCGCCTGCACCGCGCCGGCGATCCGCTGCTGGCCTACCTCCTCGGGGTAGCGCTCGCGCGCCAGGACCGCCGCGCCGAGGCCCGCGCCGTCGTCGGCGACGCCCTCGCGACCGCCCCGCGCAACGCCACCCTCGCGCTTCTGGACGGCGTGCTCGCGCTGCGCGAGGGCCGCCTCTTGGGGGCCGTGCGCGCCTTCGGGGTGGCCGTGCGTGGGGATCGCGAGCCGCGCTATGCCGCCCGAACCGCCGCGACCCTGCGTCGCGTCCTGCTGCGCTGGGCGAGCGCGTCGTTCGCGGGGCTCGGCTTCGTGGCGATGGGGGTCACGCTCGCCGCGCTGCAGCGTCCGGTCGCGGCGGCCGCCCTGGTGCTGCTGGGCGCGGGCGTCGTCCCGGCGGCGGCGCTGGTCCTGCGCCGCTACGTGCGCGCGCTGGCCGCCGGGGAGCCGCACCGAAGCGTGCCGCGGCTGGTCTCGCTGGAGCTGCTGCCTCGGGAACGCGAGGTCGAACCGCACCAGTGAGCGCGCGGAGGAGGGGACCGCCCCGCCTCCGCCCTGGGTTCAGGGGAGCGTCGCCTGCAGCGCGGCGATCGTCTCGGCGGGCACGCGGAAGGGAGGGCCACCCGCGGCGTCCTGCGCGGCGCGGCCGCCCGTGGGGAGCTCCTGCCCGAAGGTGAGGATCTCGTTGCGCGCGGCGCCCTCGGAGAGCGAGAGCGTGCCCCACGTCGCGCCGAGGACCGCGGGCTCGCCGCTGCGATCGGCCTTCGCGGTGGTGAGCACCTCGAGGAGGGCGTCGCCGGCGGGCGTCTCGACGCCCTTCTCGTCGGTCCAGCCGGACTCGGCGCGGGCGTAGCGCACGCTCTTGTCGCCGAGGGTGAGCGCGACGGTCTCGAGCTGGACGCGCCGCACGGGCACCAGCGTTTCGTCGAGCCAACCCTCCACCTTGACGAGCTCGGCGGTCTCGGCTGGCAGCCGCACCAGCCCGGCTTCCGTCTGCGCGGCCACCCCGGCGGCGTCCCCCTGGCCGAGGGTGATGGTGTGCGTGCCGGCCTCGTCCTCGACGAGGAGGGTCGTGGTCGGCGTGGCGACGCCCACGGTGGTGGGATCGACGCCGTCCAGGAAGGAGTCGGCCCGGAGCATGCTCGCGCGGCTGAGCCATTCCTCGATGGCCTTGCTCGAGGCGCGCGGGCCCTCGTCGCCGATCCACCAGCCGTGGTCGTCCTTGCGGAGGACCACGGAGGCGCCGGCGTCCTCGATGCGGATGCGCCGCGCCGTGCCGGTGGAGACCTTCCAGATCTCCTTCGCGCGGAAGTCGTCGGCGGTGCGCGCGACGAGCTCGTTCACGCGGGAGGACGCCAGCAGGGCGGGACCTTCCGGCTTCTCCGCGACGTAGCCGCGGTATCCGGCAGGCGCGTCGCGTCCGACGTAGACGGTGAGCGTCTTGCCGTCGGCGGTGCCGATGGTCACGGTCACGCGCGCGGCCTCGTCGAGGCCGAAGTCCTTCAGTGCGCCGTCGAAGGACTTGTCCTGTACCTTGAGCCCGTCGATGCGGTCGATGATCTCCGTGACGCGACGCTCCTCCACCGCGATCTCGCGCGGCGCGGTCATCTTCCAGACACCCTCCGCCTTGGCGAACGAGAGGGTCCCGGAGGCGCTCTGGAGGGTGAGGCTCTGGGCGCCGTCGGCGTCGAACGCGAACAGCTCGTGCTGGGCCGGCGCGTCGGGATCCGCGGCGTCCTTCTCGGGCTTGTCGGTGTAGACGGCGATCGCGACCAGGATGAGCAGGATGGTCGCAAGGACGCTGAGCAATTGATTCTGTCGTGCCACTTTGTTCGGCCTCGCTTGACGGGAACGCCCGCGTGCCTATCCTCGCGCCGCACACGGAGGCGACCCTTGGGCGAAACACGAGACGAAGCGGAACACGACGAGGCCGGCGCCGCTGTCGAGGAAGAGAGCGGGGCCGAGGGCGTGACGCTCGTCGAGTCCGAGACCGCGCGGCTCGAGGCGAAGGTCCAGGAGCTCGAGGCGCGCCTGCGCACGGTGAGCGCCGCCTACCGCCAGAAGCAGGACGAGATCGAGTCCACCAAGCGCCGCCTGGAGGATCGGGCCTCGATGCAGGAGGAGATCCGCCGCGGCGAGGTCGTCAGCTCCCTGTTCGACCCGGTGGAGAACCTCCACCGATCGCTCGAGGCGAGCAAGGGGCTCCCGGCGGAGCAGGGGCTGCGGATGGTCTACCAGCAGTTCATGGCCGCCTTGCAGAAGCTCGGGCTCGAAGAGGTGCCCGGTGTCGGCGCCGCGTTCGATCCGGGCCTGCACGAGGCGATCGCCACCCAGCCGGTCGACGATCCCGTCCAGGACAGCGTCATCCAGACGGTGTTCTCCACCGGATACCGCATCGGGAAGCGCCTGATCCGGCCGGCTCGCGTCGTCATCGGGAGCTACACCGCGCCGGTCGCGGAGGCGTAGTTGAGCGCGCTCTGGCTCGAGGTCGACGACCAGGGCCGGATCCTGCGCCGCTCGGAAGAGGTGGCGCAGCTCTTCGTCTCCTTCGACCCGCCCGTGGTCGGCCTCGAGCGTCTCCTGGAGCGTCGGACGGACGTGCGCGCGGCGATCGGCCGTCGCGCGGGCGCCGTGCGGTTTGCCCTCGGCCGCGGCACGGAGCGGATGGCCTTCGACGTCGAGGTCGCTGCCGGGGCCTCAGGCGCGCGTCTCAAGCTCGAGCGTGTGGCCCCCCTCGCGGGGGAGGCCGAGCTCGGGCAGCTCCTCCTCGCCCACACGGCGCGCAGCTCGGACGCGTGGCTGCTCACCGATCCAGACGGCGTGATCCTCTGGTGCAACGCCACCTTCGCGTGGCTCGTCGGCTACGATCGCGCCGAGGTCGTCGGGCGCCCCGCGCGGCTCTACCGCAGCCCCAATGTGCCGCCGCGCGAGATCGAGAGCTACTGGCGCAGCCTCTACGCCACCGGCACCTACAGCGGCCCCACGCAGCTGCGCCGCTCCGACGGGGTGGACGTGCCCGTGCACCACACCGTCTCCGGCATCCGGGACGCCGAGGGCCGCACCACCCACTTCGTCACGACCCTGCGCGACACCACCGGGGACCGCGAGATCGAGCGCCTCCGCAGCCTGGAACACGCGGTCGGCCTGCTCTCGCGCGTCACGGGGGACCACGCCCACCAGCTCAACAACCTCGCGGCGGAGATCGTAGCGGTCTGCGATCAGGCGATGTTGTCGGACGACCCCGCCTCCGCCGGCGCCGCGATCGAGCGCGTGATCGGCGTCGCCGGCACGCTCGGGAGCCTGGGCCGCACGATGCTGGCGCTGTCCACCTCCGGGAACCACGTGGGCCCGGCGGACATGGGCCGGGTCGCGCGGGATCTCGGCGAGCTCCTCGCGCGCGCGGCGGGGGAGGGGGGGCCGCGGATCGAGGTCGTGGCCCCGAAGGCCGGCCCGTGGGTCGCATGCTCGCCCGACGCGCTCGTCCGCGCCTGCATCCACCTCGCGCTCCGTTCGCTCGACGGCGTGGCGCCCGGCTCTCCCGTGGTGATCGAGGCCCTCGAGGAGTACGACGAGGGGCTCCTCCGGATCCGCTACACGCCCACCGCGTCCGAGCGCGCCGCGCTCCGCTGGCTGGTGCCGGACGGCGCGGTGACCGGACCGCTGGTGAACGAGCTGCTCGCGCGGGCCTACGGCGGCGGGGTCCAGCTCCAGGCGGAGGACGAGCGCGACGGCCGCCTCGCGATCTGCGTGCGCGCGCCCATCGCCGAGGTCGTCCCGGGCCACGGCGCGCCGCGTCGCGCGGAGGCCGCGTCGGGCTGGCGGCGGGTGCTCGTGGCGGACGACAACGCCCCGCTCCGCGAGCTGATGAGCGTGGCGCTGGAGGGCATGTTCGCGGAGGTCCTCCAGGCGCGGGACGGAGAGGTCGCCCTCGCCCGCCTCGCCGAGCTCGACGGAGAGGTTGACCTCCTCGTGCTTGATCTCCGCATGCCCAACCGCAACGGCCTCGACGTCATGCAGGAGGCGCAGGTGCGCTGGCCGAAGCTGCGGATCCTGGTGGCGACGGGCGCGGCCCCCGACGGCCTCGCGCGCTCGGCGTTGGCGGCCGGAGCGCGGGCGGTCCTGTCCAAGCCGTTCCGGATGTTGGAGCTCCGCGCGGTGGCCCGCAGCGTGATGGCCGGGGCGGAGTGGTAGCGCCCGGCGCCGCCCGCCCGCGGAGTCGCCGCATTCCTGGTTAGGGGAGTGGCGGAGGCGATGTGCCAGACTCCCGCAACGAACGTGACGATCAGGGGCTCGCGGTCCAGAACGACGTGCGCGCCTCGGTACGCGCCCACGGCGTAGCCGCGTGGCAACAGAGCGAGACCGCGCTCCGCGAGGCGCTCTCGAAGCACCTGACGGTCGCCTTCCTCGGCTCGGCGTCGTCGGGCAAGGACTCGGCGATCCGCACCCTCTTCGGCATCGACTTCGGCGACATCAGCCCGATCCCCGGCTCGACCGTGCGTCTGCGCGTCGCGCCGCTCGACGCCGACGGGCAGGTCCTCCTCGTGAACGCGCCGGGCTTCGGGGACGTGCGCCCCGACGTGGACGAGCTCTCCCGCCGCGCGCTCGACACCCTCGACATCGTCGTCTACGTCGTCAACGCCGAGGGCGGCGCGACCATCGACGAGAAGAAGGACCTCGACCTCGTGCGGTCCAAGGGCCGCCCGGTGCTGGTCGCCATCAACAAGATCGACCTCATCCGCCCGCACCAGCGCGAGACCTTCGTGGCCGCCACGCTCGCCCAGCTCGGGGTGGACCGCAAGGACGCCGTCGTCTGCGCGTTCGACCCGCTGCCGCAGCTCTCCGAGGAGCCCATCGGCGTCGAGGGCGTGATCACCTGGATCCACGAGCAGCTCCACGCCTCCGGCAAGGAGCTCCTGTTCGCCAAGCACCTCCGCAACAAGGCGGTGGCCTGCGAGCCGATCCTCCGCGCCGCGGCACGCAACGCGTCGGTGGTGGGCGCGGTGCCCATCCCCGGGGCCGACCTCGCCGCGGTGACCGCGATCCAGGTCAAGCTCATCCGCGACATCGCCGAGGTGTTCGAGGCCCCCATCGACCGCGACGTCGCGCTCTTCATCATCGGTGAGGTCCTCTCGGGCAGCATGCGCGGCTTCCTGCGCTGGGGCGTCAACGGCCTCAAGGCCGCGGGCTGGATCCCCGGCGGACAGATCGCGGAGGCCGCGATCCTCGGCCTCTCCGCGATGGTCGCCGGCGGGACGACCTACGGCATCGGCCGGGCGGCCGTGAAGTTCTTCCAGTCCGACCGCACGATCGACGTGGAGACCCTCCGCGGCGTCTTCGACGCCGCCGCCTGGGACTACAAGAAGCACACCGAGGGCGCGTGAACGATCCGCTCGAGCGGATGCTCCACCGCGCGCACCGCGCGGAGCTCCTCTCCCTCGCCCAGCTCCTGCGCGTGAACCCCGACGGCCTCGGCCTCGGCGACCTCGCACGCATCCTCGCGGGGCAGGTGCGCCGCATCGGGAGCCACGGCATCGGGAACGTCGCCCGCGGCGGGCACGGGCGCCCCTACGAGCTCGTCCTCGCGGACGCCGCTCGCGAGCGAGGAATCACCCCCGGAGAGCCTGAGGAAACGGAGCTCGCGCTGGCGCGGAGCTGGTTTGCGTCCCGATGGGAGAAGGCCACCCCGGAGGAGCGCGAGCGCGTCTGGAAGGACCTCGGCCTCGAGGACGCCCCCCCGGAGGCCGCGGCGGAGGCGGCGGGCGTCGCGCGGGAGCGCCTCGGCCGCGCCTTCGACTACGCCGTCACGGGGCTGACGTACGTCATCCGTCCGATCGGCTGGCTCGCCGTCGGCTCCCTCTTCCTCACGCCGCTCGGCTGCCTCGCCCGCCCCGTGCTGCCGCTCTTCGTGCCCTACTTCGCGTGGCGCGCGCTCCGCCCGTCGCCGGAGCAGGTCGGTGCCGTGATGCTCGAGGTCGCGCGCATCCGGCAGCGCGTGCTCCACCGCGTCACCATCGGCGTGGTCGGCAGCCCCTCCACCGGGAAGGACGCCGGGATCAAGGCTCTCTTCGGCATCGACACCGGGAACATCTCGCCGATCGCGGGCTCGACGAAGGAGGTCGCGATCCAGCGCCTCCCCGGCGCGACCGCCCTCTTCATCGTGAACACGCCCGGCCTGGGCGACGTGATGGAGAGCGTGACGGAGGAGGCCCGGCAGGTCCTCGACCACATCGACCTCTACCTCTACATCGTCAACGCCGAGGGCGGCGTGCAGGCCCGTGAGCTCGCGGACTACCAACGCTGTGTCGCGACGGGAAAGCCCGTGCTCGCGCTCGTGAACAAGGTCGACGTGCTGCGCGCGCGCGACCGCGACCGCTACCTCGCCGACGCCCGCGGGAAGCTCGGCGCAGTAGAGGATGCCTTCCTCCCCGTGGCCTTCGACCCGCTCCCCCAGCTCGCGCCGGGCCCGATCGGCCTCGAGGCCGTCCACGCCTGGATCGCGGGGCAGCTGGTGGCCCTCGGCAAGGACCCCTCCGAGCTCCCTGCGCTCCCGACGCCCGCCGTCCCCGTGGCCCCGTCGCCGCCGCCCTCCGCCCCGGAGTCCCCGTGACGAACCTCGTCCCCGAGGACGACGACGTCCTGCTCGACGCCTGCGATCTCGAGGCCTTCCGCGGCTCGGGCCCCGGCGGCCAGCACCGCAACAAGACCGAGACCGGCGTGCGCCTGTTCCACCGCCCGACGGGCATCACGGTGCAGGCGTCCGAGCGCCGGAGCCGCACGCAGAACATCGGCGTCGCGCTCGATCGTCTCCGGGAGAAGCTGGGTATCCTGCGCGCGCCGCCCCCGCCGAAGCGTCGCCCCACCCGGCCGACCCGAGGGTCCCGCGAGCGGCGCCACGAGGGCAAGCGGAACCGCGCCCAGGTCAAGGAAGGGCGCGGGAAGGTGCGGGACGGGGATTGACGGCCTCGGCCGCGTGATGCCGGCGTGCATCGCGCCTTTCCGGCCTCCAGGGGCGTTTACACGAGGCCCTTCCTCGGGCACACTCGCGGAGTCGAGGTGTCCGTGCGTCTTCCCTGGATCACGCTGCTGGTGATCGCCGGTTGCCGGCGTGACCTCGTGGAGGAGGAGAAGCCCGCGGACGGGCCCTCCTTCGTGTTCGAACTGGAGAGCCCGGTCGTCGCGGGCCTGCCGACCGCGTGGACCGCCAGTCTCGTCTCGCCGCTCGGCGCCGCGCTCGAGGTGGACGTGACGCTGTCGTCCGACCTCGAGCCCGTGCTCGTCCAGGACAGCGCCACGCTCACGCCCTACGTCGCCGGCCGGCACCTCGTCACCGCGGTGGGCGAGGCCGCCGGGGGCCCCTACACCGCCACCGTCCCCCTCGACGTGCTCGCGGGCCCGCCCGCGTCGGTCGACCTCGTGCTCGCCGCCAGCCAGGCCGCCGCCGGAGAGACCCTCGGGTTCACGGTCACCGCGACGGACGCCTACGGAAACCCGCTCGACGGCGCGGTCGTCGCGGCGGACTCCCTCGACGTGGCCGTGGTCGCGCCGAACGTCGTCTCCACCGTGCCCGGCGTCTACACGCTCACGGCGTCGCTCGCCGACCAGGCCGACAGCGAGACCTTCCGCGTCGTCCCCGGCGAGCCCGTCGAGCTCTCGCTCACCCTCTCCGACACGGACGTGGAGCTCTACGAGACCACCTCCGCCTCCGCCGTCGCGTACGACGTGTACGGGAACCGCGTCGACGTGCCGTGGGAGCTCTCCGTCGATGGTTTGGGCGACACGACGATCTCCGGCCGAAACGTGACGTTCTACTCGGAGGGATACTTCACGGTCTGGGCGCGCTACGGCGCGCTTGAGGACAGCGTCGGGCCCCTCCTCATCGACTCGACCGGCCCCGTGCTCGACATCGACACCCCCGAGCGCGGCACCTTCTCGACGGACGTCGCCACCACCGTCTCCGGCAGCGTGAGCGACGACTACAGCGGCGTCGTCTCCCTCACGATCGGCGGCGATCCCGTCACCGTCGGGGGCGACGGCTCCTTCAGCGCCTCGGTGTCCAACGACTTCGGCCTGAACATCCTCGAGTCCGCCGCGGTCGACGGCGACGGCAACGCCACCACCGACACCCGCGCGGTGCTCGCCGGCGCCTTCCAGCCCTACGGAGACGCCGTCGGCGAGGGCATCGCCGCCCGCATCAACCAGGGCGGCTTCGACGCCCTCGAGGCGCTCGGCGAGGGCCTCATCGGCGGGACGGACCTCTCCAGCCTCCTCCCCAGCCCGGCCTTCTCCACCTCGTCCGAGAGCTGCATCGACCTCTACTTCGACGAGATCTGCATCACCTGGTACTCGATCGCGCTCTACATCACGAACCCGTACATCGGCGCGACCAGCTTCGCGCTCGACCCGGACGCCGGCGGGTGGATCAACGCGACGTTCACCGTGTACGACCCCTCGCTCGACTGGGGGGCGGACGGCACCGTGATTGGGATCGGCTACGGCGGAGACGGCGAGATCTACGCCGACTCCATCACCATCGACATGGATCTGCAACCGTACGTAACCGGCGGCGTGCTGGGCGTGAACGTCCTCGCGGTGGACGTGACGAGCGCGGGCTTCACCTTCGACTGGGACTCGTGGGTCTACGACGTCATGAGCTTCTTCGGGGTGGATCTCTCCGGGCTCATCCAGTCGTACATGGAGGACGCCATCGAGGGCGTCATCTCCGACGAGGTGCCGTCCATCGTCGCGGACGCCGTCGGCGACCTCGAGATCGCCACCGACCTCGACCTCGACGGGAACACCTACTCGTTCGCGGCCGAGCCCTCGTACGCCAGCGTGGACGACCAGGGCATGACCCTCGGCCTCGCGACCTCCTTCACCGTCGACACCTGGGACCATGTGACCGAGGGCCCTGGTAGCTTGTACGCGGACTACTCGCTGCCGGTCTACGCCTCGGGTACCCCCGGGATGCAGGTCTCGCTCGGGCTCGACTTCCTGAACCAGGCGCTCTACGCGTTCTGGGGCGGCGGCGTGCTCGACCGCACTCTCGGCGAGGCGGACCTCGGCCTCGATCTCGGCTCCCTCTCTACGTTCCTGCCCTTCGAGAGCCTCTCGATCCAGACGGAGGCGCTGCTCCCGCCCGTGCTCGTCCCCGGGACCGGCACCGCGCTCCTCGATCTCCAGATCGGGGACCTCGCGCTCACCCTCTACGACGGCCCCCCCGAGCCCGGGAACGAGGTGTTCCAGCTCTACGTCTCCGTCGTGGCGGGCCTCGATCTCGACGTGAGCGCGGACGGCATGCTCGTCCCCGCCCTCGGCGACATGGACATCTGGTTCGACGTGGTCCTGCCCTCCGCTGGCACTGAGGCGAGCGCGGACGCCGAGTCGCTGCTCGGCGCGCTCGTGCCGATGCTGCTGCCCTCGCTCACCGCCGGCCTTGGCGAGATCCCCATCCCCGACATCGAGGGCTTCGGCCTCTCGGTCGACTCCATCGCGCTCGACGGCCCCGATTCCGGCTACGTGAACGTCAACGGCGACCTGTCGGTCAACTGAGGAACCCATGGATCATCGTTGCCTCTACGGCCACCGCGTCCCGGCGGCCTTCACCTTCGCCATCCAGAACCGGACGTGCCCGACGTGCGGCGCGCCCACGGTGACGATCACTGGGTACCAGGCCGCGCGGAAGCTCACCACCGAGGTCGGCCTCGAGGCCGTCACCGCGTTCAGCGCGATCCGCGTGCTCGAAGCCGAGTGGGCGCTCACGCCGGTGTCCTCCGAGCCCGTCGCCGCGCCATCCGCCGGCACCGCGCTCGCCGCCGCCGCGCCCGCCGCCGCCGCGGAGGAGGAGGAAGAGGTGGTCGTGGTGGACGAGCCCGTCGTCGTGCCGCCGCCGCCCGTCGTGCCGCCGCCGCCGGTCGCCACGCGCGCCGCCCCGAAGGCGGACGACGCCAAGCCCCGCGCGCTCTCGCGTCCCGAACCGCGCGTGGTGGCGCCCGCCGCCGCCCCCGACCCGACGCGCTCGGAGGCCTCTCCCCGCGGCGAGGTGCCGTCGGCCCGCGGCTACCCCGAAGACGAGTTCTTCAACCGCACTTGACGGCCCCGCCCTGACGGACGTCCGACGGACCTCCGTCACCCCCTGACGGACGTCCGACGGGGCCGCGCGGAAGAAGCGAGGTTCGACCGACGGCGGGCCCCTTGCAAGAGGGGAGGCATCCACCTGGAGCCTCCGTTGCTACTCGCCCTCCTGCCCGCCGCCCTCGCTGCCCCGTGCCCCGGCCCCGCCGGCGAGGCCTTGACGTTCACGCCCGACGGGGCGGCACACATGCTCGCGCGGGACGCCGCCACGACCTGCTGGTGGATCGTCGACGACGCGGGAGACGCCTACGTCGCCGCGCGCTGGGAGCGCCCTCGGCCGGAGCCGATCCTGCTCACGGCGATGGCGGAGGGCCGGCTGGTCCTGCTCGTGCACGACCGCGCCGAGGCGCGCTGGCGCGTGACGCTCTGGCTCCCGATCACGCCCGGGCGGGACGATGCGCGGCGATAGCGTCGACCACGGCGTCCATCTCGTAGGCGAAGCCGGCGCTGTTCGTGCCGACGCGGATGTACCCGTCCGTGCTGCCGGCCGCGAGCGGGCGGAAGTCCACCCGCATGCCGTGGCGCGCGAGCTCCTCGTTCAGGTGCGCGCCGTCCGAGACGACGAGGCACACGAACGCGGCGCGGCGCTCGGGGCTCCAGGCGCCGCGGACCTCCAGGCCCTTCTCGCGGGCGCGCTCGATGACTCGGCCGACCAGGGCCGAGGTGACGCGGCGGGAGCGCCCGACGGCGTCGTGGAGGGAGCCCTGCGTGGAAGAGGCGAGGGCCGCGAGCTCGCCGAGGAGCATCGCCATGCCGGCGAGCGTGGGGGTGCCCGTGCGGAAGCGCGAGCCGTCGGTGGCGCGTCGGACGGCGCCCTTCTCGAACGCGAAGGGGTCGGCGTGGTTCCACCAGCCGGTGCGCTTCGGGGTGAGCGTGCGGAGCCAGCGGTTCGGCAGGTAGAGGAACGCGGCGCCCGCAGAGCTGCGGAGTTGCTTGTGCCCGCCGGCGGTGACGGCGACGTGGTCTCCGAGGGCGGCGGCCTCGATGGGGACGCTGCCCGCGGTCTGGTAGGCGTCGAGGAGGAGGAGCGCGTCGGGCGCCTTCTCGCGCAGGGCCGCTGCGAGCGCGGGCAGATCCTGGAGCCAGCCGGACTCGAAGAGGGCGTGCGAGATGGAGAGCACGCGGGTGTCGGGCGTGATGGCATCGATGAGGCGCGCGGTCGGCATGGAGCCGTCGGGGTCGAGCGCGACTTCGCAGAGCTTGCCGCCGGTGTTCTGCGCCCACTGGTGGTGGACGTAGTGGCCGGTGGTGAAGTGCCCGGACGTGTAAACAATCGTGCCGCCGGAGAAGCCCTCCAGCACGGCGCAGAGGGCCTCGGAGACGTTCGGGAACCACGTCACGTCGCCCTCGCTGAGCCGGCCGCCGACGAGCTGGGCGCAGCGCTCGCGGAACTGGTCCATCACGGCGGGCCAGGTGCCGTCGTCCCAGACGCCGATGCCGGAGCTCTCGAGCTGAGCGAGCTGGTCCATCACGGCGGCCGGGCCCGCGACGGAGGGGATGCCCATCGAGTGCGAGCACGCGTAGATACCGACGTCGAGGCCGGGGTGGAGCGCGCGGTAGGCGAGGTCGCTCTTGGAGATCCCGAGCTCGGCGGCGTGCGTCGCGCGCAGCTGCGCGGGCGCGGGGCCGGGGGCGTCGAAGAGGTCCTCGAGGATGTAGGGGCGCGCGGCGGTGACGGTCGCGGCGACCTCCTCGGGCGTGGTCGCCAGGAGCAGGCGGTCGAGCAGCGGGACCGACGGCCGGCGGGCGCGCGCCAGGGCGAGTTGAGCGTCGGCGATCTTTCGGCCGGTGTTCATGAGTTCTCCAGGTCGGTCCTTTGTAGCCACGTTTTTCAACGGAGGTAGCGCCGATGTCCGCCAAACGGTCGGTCCCCTTCGCGCCCGCGCCGCGCCCTGCCGTCGAGCCGTCGGGGAGGCGACGGCCCTCCACCCTATGCACGCTGGCGATCTATCTCGCGGCCTTCACCGTCCCGGGTATCGGATCGACGTTGGCGTGGGCGGGGGCGTACGCGTGGACACGGGATCCCGCGCTCGCCGCGCACCACCGGCGCGCGCTCCGGCTCCAGCTCCCGTGCCTCGTCGCCATCGTGAGCGTGCAGCTCGCGGTGCTCGTGGCGTTGGGCTTAGGGTTTCCGTGGGGTGCGCCGACGGAGCTCCGCCGCGTGCTCGTGTTCGTCGGCCTCCATCTCACGGCCGGCGTCTACCTCGCGATGGGGCTCGCCGGCCCGATCGGGCTCGTCGCCGCTCGCGGCGCGGCGTCGGTGCCGCCCGCGCCGGCGCCGGCCCGCGTGCGCCCCCGCTCGATGGCGCCGGCACCCACCCGCAAGGTCGCGTCGGGTTAGGCGGACACGCTGCCGTGAGCGTGCGTGAAGATCCGCTTCTACAGCTATTTCTACCCTCCGTGCATCGGCGGCGGAGAGGTCATCCTCCAGCATCAGGCGGAGGAGCTGGCGCGGCGCGGGCACGAGGTCCACGTCCACACCACCCCGTTCACGAACCTCAACCTCTCCGAGCAGGTCGCGGCGGGGGACACGGTCGAGGGCGGCGTGGCTGTCCACCGGCGGCGCTCCTTCGCGCTCCCGTTCCACAACCCCTTCGAGCAGGACGCGGTCACGCCGGCGTTCCTGCGGGACGTGCGTTCGGACGCGGACCTGCTCGTCTGCATGGGCTACCCCTCGCTCCACCTCGACCTGCTGACCGCGCGTGCCCGCCTCACGGGGACGCCGCTGGTCGTCCAGAACTACGTCACCGCCGCGTTCCTCGGCGAGATCCTCGCGGGAGAGGGGGGGCGCAACAAGCGGGTGCGGGCCGCGTACTGGAAGGCGTGGACGCGCCGCGCCCTCGGCCGCGCGCGCATGGTCATCGCCGACTCGCCGGCGGCGGGCGCGGCGCTCACGGAGCAGCTCGGGCTCGGCAACGTACGCGTCCACATCGGCATGGCCGTCGATCCCGCCGAATTCGACGCCGTGACGCCCGCCGCGCGCGCCGCCGTCCGGGCGCGCCTCGGGCTCGGCGCCGACCGCATCGTGCTCGCCCCCTCCCGCCTGTCCCACCAGAAGGGCGCGGATCTCCTCGTCCGCGCCATGGCCCCCCTCCTCACCGGGGCGGCGGGCGCGGGCTGGCGGCTCGTCATCCCCGGCGCGGTGAACGAGCCCGACTTCGCGGCCGAGGTGCGCGCCCTCGCCGCCCCGCTCGGGGACCGCGTCGTGTTCGGGCCCGTCGCCCGCGCCGAGCTCGTCGCGCTCTTCCGCGAGGCCGACGTCGTGTGCCTCCCGTCCCGCGGCGAGACCGTCGGTGGCGTGGTCTTCGAGGGCATGTACAGCGGCGCGCTCGCCGTCGTGAGCGACGCGGTGGAGGCCGCCCGCGACGACTACGTCTGCCACGAGCGGAACGGCCTGCTCGTGCCGACCGAGGACGTCGACGCGCTCCGCGCCGCCGTCGCCCGCGGCATGACCGAAGACCTCGAACGTGTGCGCGCCGCGGGGCGCCGGATGGTCGAGATGCGCTTCACCTGGACCCGCAGCGTCGACCGCTTGTGGGCGCTGTACGAGGAGGCCCTGCGCGCATGAACGGCCCCGAGCTCTCCGTCATCATCCCCACGCTGAACCGCGGGCGCCTGTTCCACGACACCGTGCGGCAGGTGCTCACCCAGCGTTTCCCCTCGTTCGACCTCTGGCTCATCGACCAGAGCGACCCGGATCAGCGCGCCGTGAACGAGGCTCTCGTCACGACGCTGAACGACCCGCGGGTCCACTACCTCCACCTCGACGTGAAGGGCCTCCCGAACGCGCGGAACGAGGGCCTCGCGCGCGCGAAGGGCCGCATCGTGCTCTTCCTCGACGACGACGTGATCCTCCTCGACGACGCCTTCCTCGACGCCCATGTCCGCGCCTACGACGACCCCACGATCGGCGGCGTGACCGGTCGCATCGTCGAGCGCAGCGTGCGTCCGAACGCGAAGGACACCGCCGCGCACATCTCGGCGGGCGGCCGCACGATCACGAACATGTGGGGCACCGAGCGGCGCACGATCGAGAGCTGCAAGGGCGCGAACATGAGCTACCGGCGCGCGGCGATCGACCAGATCGGCGGCTTTGACCGGCGCTACACCGGCACCGCGCTCCTCGAGGACACCGACTTCTCCTACCGTGTGCGCGCCGCCGGGTGGACCCTCCTCTACGACCCCGCGTGCGAGTTGGTGCACCTCTCGGCGCCCTCCGGCGGCGTGCGCGTGGCGGACGCCCTGCGCGGGGAGACGTGGCGCTTCCGCAACACGGCGTACTTCGTGCTCAAGCACCGCGGGCGGCGCGCTTTCCCCCGGTTCCTGTCGACCTTCGGCGCGATCGCCGCGGCGCGGGCGGCCCGGTGGCGGGACCCCTCCGCGCTCGTCACGCTCTCCGCCGCCGTGCGCGCGGGTGTCGCCGACTGGAAGGCCGGGCCGGACGAGACGATCCCGGAGCGGTAGCGGGAACTCCGCGGCCGTGCGAGGGTTCCAATGGTGATGCTCCTCCTCCTCGCGACCCTCCTCGGCCCGGCCGCCCACGCCGAGCCCGTCTCCGCGGCCTTCCCGCCGCCCCCGGGCGCCACCCGCGTCTCCGGCAGCGCGTTCGGGGCGTGGCTCGGCCAGCTCCCGCTCTACCCGGTGGGGCGTGAGGTGTTGAGCTACACGGGGGAGATCGTCCCCATCGGGGCCGCGCGGGTGGTGGACATGCCCGTCGGCACGCGAGACCTCCAGCAGTGCGCGGACTCGGCATTACGGCTCCGCGCGACGTGGCAGCGCGCCACCGGCGGATCCCCGGCGTTCCACTACACCTCCGGCTACGTGTCGGCCTGGAAGGCGTGGGCGGCGGGCACCCGCCCGAAGGTGTCGGGGAGCAAGGTGAGCGCGGTGGCCGGCGCGGCGGCCCCGAGCACGTCGGACGCGGCGTTCGAAGCGTGGATGGTGGACCTCTTCACCTACGCGGGCACGCGCAGCCTCCCGCTCGACACAGTGGCGGTCACGACGGTGATGCCGGGCGACATCGTGGTGGCGCCGGGCTCGCCGGGGCACGCGGTCGTGGTCCTCGACGTGGCGACGGACGGCGCGCGCACCTGGGTCCTCGTGGGGCAGGGCTACATGCCGGCGATGGACTTCCACGTCGTGGACGGGCCGGCGGCCGGGTGGTTCCCGGTGGAGGGGGACATCCTGCCCACCGCGCCGATCGCGCTGCCCTGGAGCGGGCTGCGGCGCTGGAAGTAGGAGAGCGGCGGGGGCGCGGTCGACGCCGCTCGGGGCGTCGGGCGCCGCGCCCCCACCCCCAGAAGCCGGCGGCTTGCGTCAGCCGGCGTCCAGGGCTGTAGACGTAGGTCGCCCAGACGCCTCGTTACGACGCGTGCCGCTGGAGCAGGCCCGCGAGCCGGGGCATGGCGTCCACTACATGCTTCTCGGCCTGGGGGCGGAGCTTGTCGTAGGTGTTGCGCACGGGGCCGGCGGCGTGGCGCGCGCGGTCGTCCGTGATGGAGAGGAGCGCGTTGGCGATGGGCGTGCCGTTCTTGACGAAGAAGCTGCGCGGGTCAGCCTTCTGGGCCAGGCAGTCGATCCAGAAGGGGTCGATCTTCTTGGCGAAGTCGTCGAGGAGGTGGTTGAGCGTGCCGCCTACGAAGCCGGGCTTGACCTTCTGCACCATGCCGAAGGCGCCCTTGATCGCGAAGCCCGAGAGCCCGCCCTTGTCGGCCACTTCCGCTTCGATCACGGCCACGCCGTCGTCTACGACCTTGCGGCGGCGGGCGGGGTCGGACAGGACTTCGGAGAGACTGGGCATCGCATCACCTCGAATCAGAAGACGACTTCGTTGCTCGCCGCGCGGGGGGCACCGCCCGCGCCGCATGTGGGAACGGAGGCTTTTCCGCCGAGATCCCGATAGAAAGCGCTCACGTAGGCGCGACCGGCGCACGTATAACCACCGCCCTGCTTCACCGCGGCCCCGACGCAGTCGTAGCTGCGTTCGAAGTCGCGGTCGTTTTGGGCGCGGAGGATATCGTCGCCTTCGCCGGGGGGATCGTCCTTCACGTAGGCCTTGACCCACGCAGGGATGACCTCGCAGAGCGCCGCGGCGGCCTCGGGGGCGGCGGAGCCGGCGAGCGTCTTGAGGAGCGCGGCGCGGACCTCGGGCGCGTCCTCCGGCTTGAGCGCGCGCTCCTTCAGGCAGGCGAGCTGCTCGGCGTCGCGCGTGGCGCGCATCGTGCCGAGGGCGGCGATGCGGACCTCGGGCGCGGCGTCTCCGAGGAGGGCGGCGCAGGCCACGGCGTCGAGATCGGCGGCTTCGAGCGAGGGATACGTGGTTAGCGCGGCGCTGCGGACGGCGGGATCGGCGTCCTTGGTGATGGCGGTCTTCATCGCGTCGGCGGCGCTCGGCTGGCCGAAGAGCGCCTGGGCCGCGGCCGCGCGCACGGTGGCGTCGGCGTTGTCGGCGAGCCACCCGCTGACCTGGGTGATCTCGCCGGCGTCCTTCGTGTTGCGGAACACGGAGAGGGCGGCGGCGCGGACGGCGGGATCGGTGTCGCCGGCGGCCGCGGTGACGAGGCGCGCGCGCGCGACGGGGATCTTGAGGAGCGCGCTGACGAGCGCGGGGCGCTCGGGCTGGGCCGGATCGTCGAGGAGGGTGCCGACGCAGCCGACCTTCTCGGCGTCCGTCGCCTTGGCGAGGCCGGAGAGGATCGAGGGGTCCCACCGGCCGTCGAACTGCAGGCGGTCGCACAGGCAGGAGGAGTCGAAGGCGTAGTCCTTCAACTTCTCGGCCGCGGACTCGCGGGTGGAGGCGTCCTTCATGCGGAGGCCGGCGCAGAGCGCGCCGGTGTCTCCGGTGGCGTGGGCCTTTTCGAGGTCCCGGCCGCTGACGAACGCGGGCTCGGAGTCTACACAGGCGAGGAGGAGGAACAGCACGCTACGGCTCCGAAGGCGCGGAAGCGTACCGCAAATCCGACCGGCAGGTGTGTCTAGAACTCGACCTGACGCACGCCGCGGACCTCGGGCACCTCTTCGAGGAGCATGCGCTCGACGCCCTGGGCGAGGGTCGCCGTGCTCGAAGGGCACGTGCTGCAGCTGCCGATGAGCTTGAGCAGGACGATGCCGTCCTCCAGGCCGCGGTAGAGGATGTCGCCGCCGTCCTGCGCGACGGCGGGGCGGATGAACTCGTCCAGCAGGGCGACGACCTTGCGCTCGATGGGGTCGGAGTAGTGGCCGAGGTCGAGCTCGGTGTCCGGCACCGCCATGTCGCCGGAGTCGAGGAAGTCGCGGATGGCGGCCTTGACCTGGGGCACGAGCTCCGGCCAGGTGAGCAGCGGGTCCTTGTTGACCGTGACGAAGCGCGGCGCGACGAGCACGGAGACGACGCCGTTCAGATCGAAGAGGCGACGGGGGAGGGGCGCGTCGGAGGCCTGCCCGGCCGTGCGGTACTCGAAGGTGCCGTTGGGGACGAGGGCCTCCTGCAGCTTGAACATGAGGGCGTCGGGGTTGGGCGTCGGCAGGGTGTCGATCACCGCCTGCGTGGGTGCGCCGTGGGCTACGGAGGTGTCCATGTTGACTCCAGGGGGCGTGTCCTAATCACGCCCGGTCGTCTCGGCAGGGTTACATGGGTGTCCCCCCAAAGAACACCACCGCACCCGGAGTCACGATGTCCGTTTCTTTTGGCCTTTCGGAAGAGCAACAGGCCCTCCAAGAGCTCGCCCGCGACTTCGCGAAGAACGAGATGCGGCCCGTCGCGGCCCACCACGACGAGACGGGTGAGTACCCCTACGACGTGTTGAAGAAGGCGCACGGCCTCGGCCTCCTCAACACCCACGTCGAGGCGGCCTACGGCGGCCTCGAGCTCGGCGCGCTCGAAGGCGTCCTCATGGCGGAGGAGCTCGCGTGGGGCTGCAGCGGCATCGGCACCGCGATGGAGGCCAACGGCCTCGCGCAGCAGCCGGTCATCCTCGGCGGGTCCGACGCCCTCAAGAAGAAGTACCTCGCGCCGATGACCGAGACGTTCGGCCTCTGCGCCTACGCCGTGACCGAGCCCAACGCCGGCTCCGACGTGCAGGGCATGAAGACGACGGCCGTGAAACAGGGCGACAAGTGGATCATCAACGGCTCGAAGATGTGGATCACCAACGCCGGCGTGGCGGACTGGTACTTCGTCGTCGCCGTGACCGACCCCGCCCGCCTCGCGCGCGGCGGCATGACCGGCTTCATCGTCGAGCGGAACAGCCCCGGCATCACCGTCGGCCGCAAGGAGCAGAACATGGGCCAGCGCGCGTCCGACACGCGCGGCATCACGTTCGAGAACGTCGAGGTCCCGGACTCCAACGTCATCGGCCAGGTGGGCGACGGCTGGAAGCTCGCCATGGCCGCCTTCGACTACACGCGCGCCTCCGTGGCCGCCGCGGCCGTGGGCGTGGGCCGCGCCGCGATGGAGTACGCCATGGCCTACTCGCTCGACCGCAAGGCGTTCGGGCAGCCCATCGCGAACCACCAGGCCATCCAGTTCATGCTCGCCGACATGGCGATGGAGCTTGAGGCCGGCCGCATGTTGTGCTGGAAGGCCGCGTGGCTGAAGGACAACGGGCAGCGCAACACCAAGGAGTCCAGCTACGCCAAGGCGTTCTGCTCGGACGCCCTCCAGCGCGTGGTCAGCAACGCCGTGCAGATCTACGGCGGCTACGGCTACTCCAAGGAGTACCCGGTCGAGAAGCTCATGCGCGACGCGAAGATCTTCCAGATCTACGAGGGCACCTCGCAGATCCAGCGCGTCATCATCGCCCGCGAGCTGTTGTCCCGCGGCAAGTGAGCCGCGGATGAGAGGGCCCTTCGCACCGCTCCGCCACCCGCGCTTCCGCGCGTTGTGGCTCGCCGGGCTCGTCTCCTTCCTCGGCACCTGGGTGCACAACGTCGCCGCGCGCTGGACCGCGGCGACGTTGTCCACGGAGCCGCTCGCCGTCTCGTTGGTCGACGCGCTGCAGCTCGCTCCGATGGTGCTGCTCTCGCTCTTCGCGGGGCAGCTCGCCGACGCGACCGACCGGCGGCGGCTCCTCGTCGCGACGCACGCCGGGCTCGCCGTGGTCGTCGCGATCATGGGCGTGCTCGCCAGCCTCGATCTGCTCTCCCTGCCCGTGCTCCTCGGCCTCACCGGCGTGCTCGGCGTCCTCGGCGCGCTGAACGGCCCGGCGTGGCAGGCCACCGTGCCGCGCCAGGTCCCCGACGAGGAAATCCCGAAGGCCGTCGCCCTGATGAGCACGGGCTTCAACCTCGCGCGCGCCGTGGGCCCCGCCGCGGGCGCGTGGATGCTGGTCGCGGTCGGGCCCGCCGCCGCCTTCTTCACGAACGCCGCCAGTTACCTCGTGATCGGCCTGCTCCTCTGGCGCCTGCCCCCGCAGCCACCCGCCGTGAACCCCGGCCCGGTGCGCTCGCCGCTCTCCGAGCCCGGGCTCGTCCGCCTCTACGTCGTGGGGCTCGCGTTCGGCCTCTTCGCGATGCCGTCGCTCTCGCTCCTCCCCGTCGTCGCCCGCGACGCCCTCCACGGCGACGCCGCCACCTACGGGGACCTGCTCTCCGCGTTCGGCCTCGGCGCCGTCTCCTCCGGCCTGGTCGTCGCGAGCGCCGTGCGCCGCTTCGGCAACCGGTCCTTCATCGCGCTGACCACCGTCGTGAGCGCGATCGGGCTCGGGATGCTCGCGAGCGCCCACACGCTGCCCTTCGCGCTCGCGGGCGCGGCCGTGTCCGGCATGGGCTGGATCGGCACGATCAGCACGGTGAACGCCGGGGTCCAGATGCGCGCACCGGCCGAGGTCCGCGCGCGCGCCCTGGCGTACTACCTCACCTTCGCGGTCGGCGGGCAGGCGAGCGGGAGCGTCCTGGGCGGCTGGTTGGCGGGTCACCTCGGCCTCGACGTCGCCTTGCGCCTCTCGTCCGGCGCGCTCGTCGTCGTGGCGATCGTCGTGCTCGCCGGATACCGGCGCTCGCCCTTGGCTCCGCCCGGGGAGCCCTCCACCCTCGAGGCGACCTAGGCATGCGCTACCTCCTCACCGGCGGCACCGGCTTCGTCGGCGCCAACGTCGTCCGCCACCTCCTCGCCCGCGGGGACACCGTGCGGTGCGTGGTGCGCAAGCCGAACCTCTGCCTCGAGGGGCTCCCCGTCGAGCTCGTCACCCCCGGCATCACCGATGTGGACGCCCTGGCGCGCGCCGCCGAGGGCTGCGACGGCATCTTCCACATCGCCGGCATCTTCGACCCCGGGCCCGGCGGCGCCGAGGCGATGCGCAGCCTCCACGTCGACGCGACGCGCGCCCTCTGCGCGGCGGCGACCAAGGCCGCCGTCCCGAAGCTCCTCGTGTGCTCCTCGAGCGTCACCGTCGGCTTCGGCACGATCGACGCCCCGGGCGACGAGGACTCCCCCCTCGACCCCGCCGCCATCTACGGAGAGCGCGGCGCCCTCCGCGCGTACCACGACTCGAAGCTCGAGAGCGAGCGCATCGGCGCGGAGTGGGGCGCGGTCATCGTCAACCCCGACTACGTGCTCGGCCCCTGGGACATCAAGCCGACGAGCGGCCAGCTGCTCGTGACGATCGCGAAGGGCTGGGTCCCCGCGTACCCGACCGGCGGCAAGTGTTTCGTCGATGCCGACGACTGCGCCGTGGGCCACCTCGCCGCGATGGACGTGGGCCGGCCCGGCCGCCGCTACCTCCTCGGCAACCACAACCTCTCCTACCGCGCGTTCATGTCGCTCTGCGCGGAGGTCGTGGGCCGCCGCGCGCCGATGATCCCGGTGCCGGGGATCGCGCTCGGCGCCGCCGGCCGCGTCGGTTCGCTCCTCCAGCGCGTCGACTCCCACCGCTTCGCTGGCCTCGATCGCCACGTGCTGGGCGCGATGCAGCAGGGCCGCTACCGGACGGGCAAGCGGAGCTGGGACGAGCTGGGCGTGCCGCGCACCCCGATGCGCGAGACGGTCGAGCGCGCGTTCGGATGGTTCCGGGAGCACGGGTACTGCTAGGATCGCGGTAGGATGGGCACCGCAGGCCGATCCACACCCTCGCAACGAGACGTAACGGCGGGTGCGGCGGAGCGGGCGCGCGCGCCGCGCGGTCGCATCGCTTGGCTCTGGGGGAGGAGAGCCATGATCGGCAGGATCGGCGTGGGAGCGCTCGCGTTGTTCGCGACGGGATGCCTGACGTACGGCCGGGAGGCGGGCACGGAGACCGTGTCCGAGTCCGAGGCCATCACCCGGGTGGAGATCGACATCGACGCGGGGGACGTGAGCATCGCGACCGCCCGGAACACGCCGGGGGCGCGCGGGGCCGTCGACAGCCGGTGGAGCGACGCGGCGCCGGAGGTGCTCCACTACGTGTCGGACGGGGTGCTCCATGTGATCGGGCGCTGCGACGCGCTCGCCATCGCGTGCCGCACCGACGTGACGCTGGAGGTCGCCGCGGACGTGAGCGTCGGCGCGCAGACGGCGATGGGCGACATCGACATCAGCGGCGTCACCGGCGACGTCGACGCCGGCACGGAGGACGGCGACATCGCGCTGCACGACATCCGCGGCACGCTGTTCGTGGAGTCGGGATCGGGCGCGATCGCCGGCGATCAGCTCGCGGGCACGATCGTGGACGCGCGCACCCGCTCCGGCGACGTGGAGCTCGAGGTGACCGGCGCCCCGCAGCGCATCGTCGCGCGCACCGACGCCGGCGACGTCAACCTCCTGGTGCCCGCCGGGGCCTACCGCATCCAGGCGGACGCGCCCACCGGGGACCTCGTGCTCGGGGAGACCGTGCGCGACGACGCGACCGCGCAGGCGGTCATCGTCGCGGACACCCGCAACGGGGACGTGCGGATCGAGGGGGGGAGCGTGGCGCGGCAGCCGGCCGAGCCGAAGGGGGGAGGGGAGGGGCAGCGCGCGCGGTGATAGCTTCGCCGTCCGATGCTCTTGCTTGCGCTCCCGCTGCTCGTCGCGTGCCCGGCCGAACAGCTGGGCGTCGAGTTGCCCGAGGGCGGCGTGAAGGCCATCTCGGCGGAGGATCTCCAGCGGGACGTGCACGCGCTCACGCGGCCCGGGGCGGACGCCGGCGAGGTGTTCGCCCACCGGCTCTCGCAGATGCACCTGCCGCCCACGCTCACCGGGGACGGGCGCGTCTGCGGGCACCTCGGCGGGGAGGACGGCGCCCGTGTGATCGTGGCGCCGTGGCCCGCTGCCGGCCCGTTGCCGCCGGCCGACGCGGCGCAGGCCGCCGTGCTCATCTCCCTCGCGAAGGGCTGGGACGGGCAGGCGCCGCCTGCCCGCGCGACGTGGCTGTGCCTCGCGAAAGCGGACGCAACGCTGCCGGAGGGCAAGGTCGTGGGGACCGGCGTGGTGGTGGTCGCCCAGCAGATCGAGGCGATCGACTACCGGAAGCTGCGCACCGAGACGCAGGGCCGCCTGCGCGCGCTCACGAAGTAGCCGCTCTCACCAGACCCGCGCTGCGGCCTCGATCGCCTCGACCTCGTCGCGGATGGCCTCGGCCTCCTCGGAGAGGCCCACAGCCGTCTGCTGGATCTCGGCGCGCACCTGTTCGCGCGCGCCCGGCGGGGCCGCCCGGAGCTCGTCGAACAGCCCTTCGAGCGCCCGCGTCCGCTCGGCGAGCACGTCGGAGCGCCGGCCGACCTCAGCCGTGCGCTGGGCGAGATCCGACGAGCGGCTGCCGGTGGGGGCGGGGCCCGAGGGCGAGGGGCATGCGAGGAGGAGGAGCAGCCAGACCACGAAGGGTGGGTAACCCGCCGGGCGCGGGGTTAGGACGGCGGTGGAGGCAACCGATGCCCATCTACGCCTACCGGTGCGCGTGCGGAAAGACGGCCGATGTGCTGGTCCGCGGCCGCGAGCCCTCGACCTGTGACGACGTTCCCGAGCTCTCCGGGCTCTGCGCGGACGCCGGCGCGCTCAGCCGCGTGGTGACCGCCCCGTACATCGGCAAGGGTGGTGGCGGCGGGAGCGGCCGCGCGACCCCCGCGTCGGGCGAGTCCTGCGGGCACTGCGGCAGCGTCCCCGGCTCGTGCGAGAGCTGACGCTCCTGGTCCTCCTCGCGTGTGGCGGGGAGGCCCCCGGCACCGGCGAGCTGTACCGGGACGCCCTCGCTGCCCCCACCTGGGACGACGCACGCGCCCTCTGCGGGCGGCTCCCTGCCGTGCAACGGGACGACTGCCTCGTCGCCTCGATGGACACGCACGGCCGCCTCGATGAGCACGACTGTGACCCGATCGCAGACGGGGTGTGGCGCCACGAGTGCGTGTTCCTCTACGCCGAACGGGAGGCCCGCGCCGGGAACCTCGCCCGCGCCTTCGCGGCCTGCGAGGCCACCGCCTTCGGCCGGGAGTGCACCTTCCACCTCGTCCGTGAGGGGGCCCGCGCCGCGACCGACCTCCCGCTCGCCGAGGCCGCCGTCGTGGCGGTGCCCTACGCCGACCTCCCGCGCGCGCCGGACGCGCAGCGCCTCTTCTGGCGGACGTGGTTCAAGGAGCGGCTCGAGGCCAAGGAGCCCATCGATCCGACCGGATGCGCCACGATGGACTGCGTGGACGGCGCCAAGGAGACGCTCTACCTCACGCTCACGTCCCTCGCGCGGGCCCCCGGCGGGACGTTTTGCGGCGGCGCCTTCCCGGACGGCCGCGTCGGTTCGCGGGAGCTGTGGCGCCCTGGCCCGCTGACCGCGGGGTGGGTGACCGAGTTCGTGGACGGCGCGTGCGCGCACGACCCAGGGCACCGCCGCGCTCCCGTGCCCCTCCCCGAAGCGGAGCAGGTCCGACCGGGATAGATGCGCGGCCCATGATCCCCGCTCTTCTGCATCCTGTCCTCACCGCCGTCGCCGCCACCGTCGACCCCGCCGCCGAGGTCGAGCCCGTCGCGCCCACCGGCAACCCCGCCCACGGCGACTACCAGTGGAACTTCGCGTTCCGCATGGCGAAGTCCCTGCGCATGAACCCGCGCGCCCTCGCCGAGAAGCTCCGCCCCCTCATCGAGGAGGCTGCGCACCCTGCCATCCGCAAGGTGGAGGTCGCCGGTCCCGGTTTCATCAACCTCACCCTCGACGACGCGTGGATCGCCCGCACCCTCGCCGCCCAGGTGGACAGCCCCGCGATGGGCGTTGCCCAGGTGGGCGCCGGACGCACCGCCGTGGTGGACTTCTCCTCGCCGAACGTGGCGAAGCGCATGCACATCGGCCACATGCGGTCGACCCACATCGGCCACGCGCTCGTCTCGATGCACCGCGCCGAGGGGTGGACCGTCGTGGGCGACAACCACATCGGCGACTGGGGCACCCAGTTCGGCAAGCTCATCGTGGCCTACCGCAACTGGCTGGATCCCGAAGCATTCGAGGCGGATGCGATCGGAGAGCTCGAACGGATCTACGTGCTCTTCGGGGACAAGGCGAAGGAAGACCCCACCCTCGCCGACCAGGCGCGCGCCGAGATCGCGAAGCTCCAGAAGGGGGACGCGGAGAACATCGCGCTGTGGAAGCGGTTCATCGCCATCTCGATGGCCGAGTTCGAGGGTGTCTACGCGCGCCTCGGCGTCCGCTTCGACGAGGTGCTGGGCGAGAGCGCCTACACCGGCATGACCGACGCGATCGTGCACGACCTGCTCGCGACGAGCGTCGCCGAACATTCGGAGGGCGCGATCATCGTGCGCTTCGAGAACGACGTGATGATCGCCCGCAAGAGGGACGGCGCCGACAACTACGCCACGTCCGACCTCGCGTGTGTCCGCTACCGCGAGGACCGCTGGCAGCCGGATCGCATGATCTACGTCACCGACATGCGCCAGCAGCGGCACTTCCAGCAGTTCTTCGAGGTGAGCCGCCGTTTGGGCCTCACCGACGCGGACCTCGTGCACGCCTGGTTCGGCATGCTTGTGCTCCCGGACGGCGCCATCTCGAGCACCCGCGGCGGGAACACCATCCGCCTCGTGGACCTCCTGGACGAGGCCGTGCGCCGCGCCCGCGCCGTGGTCGACGCCAAGTCGCCGCAGCTCTCCGACGAGGCGCGCGCCGCCATCGCGGAGGCCGTCGGCGTCGGCGCCGTGCGGTACGCCGACCTCTCGCAGCACCCGCAGACCAACATCACCTTCGACTGGGACCGCATGTTGTCCCTCGAGGGGAACACCGCGCCGTACCTGCTCTACAGCTACGCGCGCGCGGCGTCCGTGCTCGCGAAGGCGCGCTCCGCGGAGGAGGGCGGCCAGCTCCCCGACCTCGCGGCGATCGCCCTCGGACACCCGTTGGAGCGGGACCTCGCGCTCGCCCTCGCGCGCTACCCCGAGCTCGTCGCGGCCGCGACCCGAGGCTACCGGCCGAACCAGCTCGCCGAGCACCTCTACGAGATCGCCGGGCGGTTCAACCGCTTCTTCCACGACTGTCCGGTGCTCAAGGGCGGCGAGGCGCGCGCGTCCCGCCTCGCGCTCGTCGAGGCCACGCGCCGCGTCCTCCGCCACGGCATGGAGCTGCTCGGGCTCACGGTCCTCGAACGGATGTGAGCGCCCGGGGATCCCGGCGGACTACGCCAGGATCTCCCGGAAGTACGCGACGGTGCGCTCGACGCCCTCGGCGAACGGCACCTTCGGCTCCCAGCCGAGGGTGGTCCGGGCGCGGGTGATGTCCGGCTTGCGCTGCGTGGGGTCGTCGGTGGGCAGGGGGCGGTGGACGATCCCTGCCTTGTTCCCGGTGAACTGGTTGATGTACTCGGCCAGCTCGAGCATGGTCATCTCGTGCGGGTTGCCGACGTTGCAGGGCTCCGTGAGGTCCGACTCCATGAGGCGGACGATGCCGTCCACGAGGTCGGTCACGTAGCAGAAGCTCCGCGTCTGGTTTCCTGCGCCGAACACCGTCAGGGGCTCGCCGCGCAGGGCCTGGCTGCAGAACGCGGGCATGACGCGCCCGTCGTTCGCGCGCATGCGGGGCCCGTAGGTGTTGAAGATGCGCACGATGCGCGTCTGGACGCCGTGGTAGCGGTGGAAGGCCATGGTGAGGGCTTCGCCGTAGCGCTTCGCCTCGTCGTAGACGCTGCGCGGCCCGATGGGGTTCACGTTGCCCCAGTACGACTCGACCTGGGGGTGCACCGCGGGGTCCCCGTAGACCTCGGAGGTGGACGCGAGGAGGAACCGCGCGCCGTCCGCCTGCGCGCGCTCGAGTCCGATGCGCGTGGCGTCGCTGCCGGCGTAGAGCGTCTCGAAGGGGAGCTGGACGTAGTCGATGGGGCTCGCGGGCGAGGCCATGTGGAAGATGCGGTCCACCCGGCCGTCGACGGGCAGCACCTTGGTCACGTCGGCCTCGACGAAGGAGAAGCGGGGGTGCTTCTCCAACACCGCGAGGTTACGACGGTGCCCGGTGACGAAGTTGTCGACTGCGACGACGTCGTGACCGTCCGTGAGGAGGCGTTCACAGAGATGGGAGGGGACGAAGCCGGCTCCGCCGGTCACGAGGATGCGCATCCGCGGTGCTTAACCGGATAGGCGGTCGAGCCGATGGTCCCGCCCTCCCCGCCCCGCTCCCGTCGCCACGTCGCGCCCCGATGAACGCGGTCAGCCGCCTCGGCGCGCGCATCATCTCCGTTGTTGAGGGCGTGGGCCGCTACGTCGGCTTCCTGCTCCGCTCCCTCCGCGGGGGCCTGCTGCCGCCGTACCGGGTGCGCATCCTGTTCAAGCAGATGCACTTCGTCGGCGTCGAATCCCTGTTGATCGTGATGGTGACGGGCATCTTCACCGGCATGGTCTTCGCGGTGCAGGCGAACATCGGCTTCTCCCGCTTCGGCGCCGAGAGCCTCATCGGCGCCATCGTCACCCTGTCGCTCACCCGCGAGCTCGCACCCGTGCTCACGGCGCTGATGGTCAACGGGCGCGTCGGCAGCGCGATGGCCGCGGAGCTCGGCACCATGCGGGTCACCGAGCAGATCGACGCGCTCGACAGCATGGCGGTCGACGCCCACCAGTACCTCGCTGCGCCCCGCATCCTCGCGGCCACGCTCATGGTCCCGGCGCTCACGATGGTGTTCAACGTCGTCGGCGTCATCGGGTGCTGGTACGTCGCGGTCAAGCAGCTCTCGGTCACGCCCGGCGCGTTCCAGGCCCGCATCGAGTGGTGGGTCGACCCGGACGACCTCCTCGGCGGCATGATCAAGTCGGCCGTGTTCGGGCTGATCCTGTCTTCGGTCGGTTGCTACAAGGGCTTCACCACCTCGGGCGGCGCCGAGGGCGTGGGCCGCGCGACCACCACCGCCGTCGTCATCTCCGGTGTGCTCATCCTCACGAGCGACTACTTCATGACGCTCATCCTCGCCCCGCTCTCCGTCGGATGAAGAAGGTCGGCATCGAGCTCGAGGGCCTCCAGAAGCGCTTCGGCGCCCAGGAGGTCCTGCGCGGCGTGAGCCTCGAGATCCCCGCGGGGGAGGTGACGGTCATCATCGGGCGGAGCGGCACCGGGAAGAGCGTGCTCCTCAAGCACGTCATGGGGCTGATGCGGCCGGACGCGGGGATCATCCGCGTCAGCGGCCAGGACATCACCCGCCTCGGCGACGCGGACCTCCGCCGCGAGCGCTTCCGCTTCGGGATGGTCTTCCAGAACGCCGCGCTCTTCGACTCGATGAACGTCTACGACAACGTCGCCTTCCCGCTCCGGGAGCACTCGAAGCTCTCCGAGCCGCAGATCTGCCTGCGGGTCGAGGCCATGCTCGCCTCCGTCGGCCTCAAGGACGCGGGGAAGAAGCAGGCGAACGAGCTCTCCGGCGGCATGCGAAAGCGCGTGGGCGTCGCGCGCGCGATGGTGCGCGGCCCCGAGTTCCTCCTCTACGACGAGCCCACGACCGGCCTCGACCCGATCATGACCGCGCAGATCGACGCCCTCATCCGCGACACGCAGGACGCGAACCCGGGCCTGACCTCGCTCGTCATCAGCCACGACATGGCGGCGACCTTCCGGATCGCCGACAAGATCGCGATGTTGCACGAGGGGCGGGTCATCCTCGAGGGCACGGCGGAGACCTTCCGAGAGACGGACGATCCGCGCGTGCGCCAGTTCGTCGAGGGGCGGCTCGAAGGGCCGATCCAGTAGGATCAGCGCGCTGGGATGACGAAGTGCAGCGTCAGCGCGATGGCCGAGGCTCCCGCGAGCGCGATGCTGCCGTAGCCGAACGCTTGCTGGCGGCCGAAGGCGGCGTCCAAGGCGTCGACGTCGGGGCTCGTCTCGATGACGGAGCCCTGCGCGAGCGCGCCCCCCGCGAGCCCACCCGCGCCCGCGGCGGCGATGCCCGCGAGGATCAGCAACGCAGGCGACTTCTTGCCCTTCTTCTCCGCGGGCGCCGCCTCGTCCGCGACGGGGAGCAGCTCGCGGCCGAGGCCGGTCTCCACGACGGCGTCCTCGCCGGGGCCGATGCGGATGAGGCGGCCGTACCGCACCTTGCCGTCGGCGCTGAGGACCTGGACAACGTGGTTCGCGGCGGGGAGCGTGACGGGCCAGACGGTGACGCCGTCGCCGTTGACGAGGGCGGCGGCAGGGGGCTCGATGAGCAGGGTGCCGCGGCCGTCCGGCTGGGCGGCGGCCCAGGTGGCGCGCACGTCGGGGCCGAGGCGCTCGTCGAACACGTCGGGGGCGATGACCCGCGCGGCGGCGAGCGATGCGCGGGCGCGGGCGACCTGCCCCTGGAGGTGGGCCTCGGCGCCGTCCACGAGCCAGTAGTGGGCGAGCTGCGTGTTGCTGGCTTTCGCGCAACCGAACGAGCTCTCGGCGGCCTGGAGGGCGGTGCGGGCGGTCGCGAAGTCGCCGGAGACGAGGGCGGCGGTCGCGCGCTCGACCTCGGTGTCGATGTCGGGGCAGGCGGCCATGGCGAGCGAGGCGAGGAGTAATATCATCGGGTGGTCCGCCACTTTGCTTCGGAGGGATAGTATTTTGCGCCGGTCGCCCCGTCCGGGCCGATGGTCACGGTGTGGGAATCGGAGCGGCCGGTGCCGACCCCGACGACGACGGTGTGCGAACCGGCGGACAGGGGCGTGTCTTTTATGGGTGTTCGACCTATATTTTTACCGTCCACCCAGACCTCGACGCCGATGGAGTCGGTCGTGATGTCGAAGGGGTACGTCTGCACGACAGCCGGCGCCGCGGGGGCGGCCGCGACGGGGGCGGCGGCGGTGCGGCGGCGGGCCTCTTCGGCGGCGGCCTCGGCGGTTACCGCGCTCGCGGCGGCCTCGCGCGCGGCGCGGTCCCGGGCGGCGGCCTGAGCATCCGTGGCCTTGTTCCGGGTCTTGTCGGACGGGGCGGGCTCAACGGGGGCCTCCGCGACGGGGGCCTCGGCCGGGGCGAGGGCGACCGGTTCGACGGGTGCGGGATCGGCGGCGGCGGGAACGACGGCGACCGCGACCTCGACGGGGACGGGCACCGCGCCTTCGTCGGCGAGCTCGGTGGGAGCGTCGAAGCCGGCGGAGAGCTTCCAGGCGGCGAGTACGAGCGCGAGGAACAGCGCGAACAGCCCGAAGGTGACGACGACGGCGCCGCCGACGAGCACGGGGCGGTAGCCCGCGCTGGCCGTCGTGGGGGTGGCCACGATGGAGGGCTCCTGCACCGACAGCTCGTGCGTGGCGGCCGCGCGACCGCCCTCGTTCGTCGAGGAGACACCGCCCAGGCTCACCATGCCGGGGAGCGGCTTGTTGGCGTTGGACTTGCTCCGTGCCTCGACCAGCGGGGGGACCTCGACGCGCGCGTAGCGGGCGAGGCTGTCCCCGCCGACCTCGGCGACGAGGGCCTCGCAGGACTCGTGGACCTGCGCCGCGGTGGGGCGATCGCCCTGTTCGAAGGCGGTCATCGACGCGATGAGCGCGAGGACGCTCTCCGGGACGTCGGCCTGCCCATCGAGCTGGTGGCCGACGTGGGCCTCGAACGCGGTGCGCGCGAGCGGCGGGCGCTCCCAGGGGCGGTCGGCGACGAGGTCGAAGAGGGTCACGCCGAGGGCGTACACGTCCACCGGGGCGCCGTAGAGCTCGCCCAGCCACTGCTCGGGGGACATGAAGCGCGGCGTGCCCCAGCCGCCGTTCGTGGTGTGGCCGTCCCGCGCGAAGTCGGCCTTGGCCACGCCGAAGTCGAGCACCTTCACCCGACCGTGCACGGTCACGAGGATGTTGGCGGGCTTGATGTCGCGGTGGACGACGCGCAGCGGCTGGCCGGTGACCGCTGAGATCGAGTTGTACGCGGCGTCGAGCGCGGAGGCGGTGCCCGCGACGAGCTCGAGCGCGACGCGCACGGGGACGCGGCGCGGGAGGGTGCTCTTGATGAGGTCCGCGAGGTCGACGCCCTCGACGTACTCCATCACCACGGCTGGCCGCCCGTCGACCTCCGCGAGGTCCAGGACCTGTACGATGCCGTCGTGGGCGAGCAGGCCGAGCAGCCGCGCCTCGTCCTTCTGGCGCGCCACCAGGTCGGGCGTTGCGTCGAGTCCTTCGCGCATGACCTTCACTGCAACGCGACGCACGAAGCGGTCGCGGCCGTGAAGATTCGCGAGGTAGACGGCCCCAAACCCGCCGGACCCCAGCGTGCGCAGGAACTCGAGCTCTCTCCGTTCGGCTTCCACGGCGGAAGGCTACCACGAACCTCCGCTAGAAGCCCAGCTACCGCGGGGACTTCAGGATGCCGGGGAACTGCACGTTCCCGCGCGGATCGATGCCTTGGTACTGCATCTTCGCCTGTCCGAGCTGCACCGTGAAATCGAGGTCGGAGAGGTACACACGTCCGTCACGATGGATCAGCTGTTCGGGCGGGTTGGGAAACGGACCCGCCACTCGGAACGCCGCAAGGACCGCCTCGTCCAGCGGTGTCGAGCCGCTCTCGGTGGTCACGGAGAGGGTCTCCAGCGCGCCCTCTCCCGAGAGGACGATGGCGACGACGGTGGAGTAGTTCGGCTTCGACAACCTCACCGAGGGCGAGAGGTTGTCGATGTTCTGCTTCCAGTAGAAGTTGACCTGCCGCTTGATGCGGTTGAGGTAGGCGGCGCCGATGAACTCGCGGGTGTTGAGCGCCACGCTGGCGCCGCGCTTCTCGTCGAGGAGGTCGTTCTGCGGCGCGCCCGCGAGCGACTGGGTGCTGGAGGAGGCGCGCGTGGGCGCCGCCAAGCCCTCCTTGTTCGTGAGCGCCCAGGGCGAGGGGAGGATGGAGCGGGGCGCGCCCTTGCCTGGGGCGGGGTCGTTGGGGCTGCCGACGGTGGCGCCGCTCGACACGTCCTTCGCGCCGACATCCACCACGTCCTCGAATTCCAGCTTCGCTTCCTTGCTGTACTGGTTCGAGAGCACGTCCGGGTTGACGCGGTAGGCGTCGGTGCGGGTCTCCTCCGGCACCGCGTTGTCGTGCTCGGCGAGGTACTCCGAGACCAGCGGGACCTTCTCCTCGTCGGGCGCCACGGTCTCCACGACCTGACCGTCGGGCATCACGGGCTCGGGCTCTTCCTTCTCCTCGGGCTCCGCCGTCTTCTCCTCGATGGCGGCCTCGAGCCGCTCGAGCCGCTCGAGCTGGTCGGGCGTGAGGGCGTCCAGCGGATCCCCGTCGATGACGCGCACGGAGATCGGCTGTTCGTAGGCGGACAGATCGAAGCGCTGCAGGTAGGGCAGCACGACGGGCACCGCCACCGCGTGCACGAGCAGCGAGAGCGCCACGAGGAGCGCGATGCGCCATCTCGGCAGGGATTCGGGCGACCGAGGGGGCATGTCCTCCTAGAGCTTATTGCCGGGGTCACCGCGCCGACAAGCGGCTTGTGCGGCACGGTTCGTCACGGTCGGTCGGCCCGGTACCGGAAGGTCCATTGCAACCAGACCCCGCTGCCGTTCCCCGGCGGCATCGCGGAGACGTGCGCCGGCACCGCGGAGAGCGCCGCGAGGTCGAGGTCGGGCCAGCCCGATCCGGCGCGGACCTGGGCCTGGGTCACGAGCCCGCTGCGAGCGACGTAGAAGCGCACCACGACGGTGCCCTGCTGGCCGAGGGCGCGCAGCGCGGGCGGGTAGATCCAGCGCTGGCGGATCTGGTCGTCGACCACGGTGAGCCAGGCGCCCAGCGGGTGCGCGCGCGCGCCGTAGGCGGCGGTGTCGGCGAGGGCGGCGCGCTCGTCGAGGATGGCGAGGTCCGACCAGCCCTGCGCCGACATGTCGTTCTGCGTCATGATGGCGGTCTCGCTGGACGGCGCGGCAACGGGCCCGACGGGGGCGGTGTCCGGGGCGGTCGAGGCCCAGAAGTCGTCCGCGAGCGCGGGGCGGATCGGGGCGGGCGGGGCGGCCACGAGCGGCGCGGCGGAGGGAGGCTCGGCGGACGCGGGGACCACCGGCGCTCGGATGGGGCGCCTGCTCGCCTTGGGGACGCGGGCGCGGAGCGGGGGGGCGGCGGCGGCCTCGTCTCCGCGCGCGAGGGGCTCGGCGATCTCGGGGATCTCCCCGGCGGACAGGCGCATGCCGCCCGGAGAGGCGCTGGACGCGGGGGCCGGCGACGGCGCCAGGTAGGGGAGGGCCACGCTCGAGGTGGGCTCCGGCGACAAAGTGGTCGTCGCGACCGAGCGGGCGCGCGTGCTCGGCGGCGGCGTGGCCGGGGCCGCCTCGGGGCGGTCGACCGCGACGACGGGCCGCGTGCTCGGCGCGGTGCGCTCGGCGATCTCGGCGTCCCCGGTGCCGTCGCCGTTGGAGCGGGTCACGCTGGCCTTGGCGCGGGTGTCCTCGGGTGCGCTCTTGTCGCGGTCGCTGATGTACCGGGCGTCGCCGTTGGCCTTACCGCTGGCCGCGCCCTCGCTCCGCACGAACGGGAGCCACTCCTGGGCCGCGCCGCCGCCGCTGCCGCGCCCGGCGTTCGCCTGCTGCGGGGGGGCCGCCGCCGCCTCGCGTCGTACGTCCTGGGCGCGCTCGCGGAGCTCGGTCGTCTCGGACGCACGCGCGTCGGGGGGCGCGGGGGGCGGTTTGGGCGCGGCTTCGGATGGGGGTGGCGCCGCGGGCGCCGGGGGGCGCGGGGCGGCCGGGACCGGGGCCGCCGCTTCCCCCGGCGGGACGGGGAGCGTGGGGGCGACGAGCTTCGGGGCGGGCGCCGCGGGTACCGGAGCGGAGCGCGCGGGGGCGGTCGCCTTCACCGCCGGCTTCGCCTCCGTCGTCTCGGGCGGCTCGACCCGGCTCCGCGGCGTCTCGGCGTCGGGCGGGCGCGTGGTAGGCGCCGAGGCGTCGGCGCGCGCCTTGTCCGTGAGCGCCTTCGCCGTGCGCTCCGCCGGCGTGGCCGTCGAGGCCTTCACCTGCCGGACGTCGGTTCGGTCGATCGCGACGACGGGCTCCGCGCGCTTCGGGGACGGCTTCTCCTTGGTCGTGTCTGCTTTCTCCGCCCTCTCGGCGATCGCCGCGCTCTCCGTCGTCACTCGCTTCTCGGCGCCCTCCGGCTTCTCCGCGGGGCGAGGCATCGCGGACGGGGGGTTCGGCGCGCGGCGGGCCCCCGACGGCTTTGCGGCCGAGGGCGTGGCGGGCGCGGCAGGCGGCGCGGACCGGGGCGATCCCGCCGGTGTGGCCGCCGTCGCGGGCTCCTCGCGCGCCGCTCCCTCGGGGCGACGGACGGGGGACGGGCGGCTCTCGAGCGCCTCCTCCTCGGCAAGATCGAGCAGCTGAACCCGCGTCGGCAGGGGTTCCGCTCCCTCGCCCGGGGCGCCCTCCGGCCAGAGCAGCAGGGGGGCGGCGTGCAGCGTCCCCGAGCAGGCGAGGTAGATCAGGAGCCGGGCGAGGGCGGGACCCCGTCGATTCGCGCGGCTCGAGGGGCGGGCGGCGTCCACACGGCTCCGTAGCCCGAATATAGCCACCGGCCTACCGTTGTGCCGCACGCTACGCGCCCACGGAGTTGCACCTTGCGCCGGGCGTCCCCGCGGTTCAAAGTGGCCCTCCACGAGTGAATCCGATGTCGGACGAGCCGGTCCTCCCGTTCCGCATGCTGAGGCGCGGCCTCCGTGCCGCGAGCCGCGCGGGCGCGACCGTCGTCGAGCGCGTGTTGCGGAACGAGTCGCACGTCGGCCCCTTCGAGGCCCGGGCGGGCGGCGCGGCCCCTGCGCGCACGTCCACCGGCCCAGTCGAGGTGCGCTTCGGCGCCACCTCCGTCCGCGTGGCGCGGGGCTCCACCCTCCTCGAGGCCGCCGAGGCCGCTCGCCTCGATCTCCGGCATTACTGCGGCGGAAACTCCTCGTGCGGCACCTGCCGCATCGTCGTCGTCTCCGGGCACCGCAACCTCTCCAAGCAGGAGGGGATGGAGGCGATGGCGCTCGGGGCGGACCACGTCGCCCGCGGCGACCGCCTCGCGTGCCAGGCGCAGGTCCTCGGCGAGGTCGCGATCGAGATCCCCGAGTGGTTCTGACGGGCGCGCCGCCGCCCGTATAGGGAGGATCCGTGCCCCCCGCCGCCCACCGCGTCTCGCTCCTCCTCCTCCCGGCCGACCTCGACGCGCCCGGCTCCGTCGTCGTCGCCGCGCTCGCCGCGCTCCGCGAGGACGGTTTCGTTGGCCCGGATGGCGTCCCCGGCGCGCGTCCCCTGGTAGACGGCGGCTTCGCCTCCGCCCGCGTCGAGGTTTTCGACGGGGTGCGCTTCGCGTCGAGCGGGCAGGGCGGCTTCGCCGTGCGCTGCCCCGTGGACGGGGAGAACGTCGTGGCCGCGTTCAACCGCGCGCTCCCCGCGTGGCGCACGGGCGGCCCCCGGGGACTCGCCTGCGCGTGCGGGCGAGAGCACGATCTGGCCGATCTCCGCTACCTCCCCGCGGCCGGCTTTGCGTGCGGGTGGATCGTCCTGGTAGACGTCGGCGGGCTCGATCTCACCCCCGAAGCGCACGCCGCGCTCACGACCCACCTGCCCGGCGTGCGGATCGTCGTCCGACGCGGATAGACTGCGCGCGCGGAGGCCTCATGCGCTTGCTCCTTCTCGCCCTTCTCGCCTGCACAGGCACGTCCAAGGATGACACCGCGGAGCCCGCGGACACCGACACGGACTCCGACACGGACGCGGACGCCGATTCGGACACCGACACCGACACCGATCCGCGCTCCGGCGTGATCAGCGGCACGGTCGTCCAGTGGGACGGCGCGCCCGCGGTCGACGTTTCGGTCGAGATCTGCTCGATCGTGTGTCGCTACGCCCGTACGGACGCGAACGGCAACTTCGAGCAGAGCGGGCTCGAGGCGCATCGTTTCAAGATCGACGCCATCGGCGCCACCTACTCGGTGCCCGGCTTCGGCAACTCCCTCGTCGGCGTCGAACTCGCGCCGGGTGAGGTGTTCGCGATGACCCCCGCGATGGTCCTCCCTCCGATCGAGGGCCCGATCGCCGTTCCCGAGACCGCCGGGTCCGACACCTACGACCTCGGGCAGGTCTCCCTCACCTTCGCCGCGAACACGCTGGACTTCGTCTTCGGCGCCGTCGACAACGATACCGGCACGTTCAACCTCTCTGCGGGCGTGCTCGAAGGCGACGCGATCCTCTCTCACTGGGAGGTCACGCCGGCCTTCCTGGTGAACTTCCTGCCGTGGATCACCGCGCCCAGCGCCCTGATGGACGTCGAGGTCACCGGACTCACCTCTCCGGACGGCACGTACGACGTGTACGCCCTCCAGGAGTACGGCCAGCTCGAGGGCCCCCTCGGCACCGCCACCGTGACCGGCGGCACCGCCACCGCCGCCGGGATCCAGCCCACCGTCTGGACCTGGCTGCTCTTCGTCCCGGCCGCGTGATCGCGCCGGGGGGGTCCACGCCTGCGCTGCTCGACGCGCTCGATCGGGTGCGCGAGGTGCGCGGGTCGGTGCCGCTCTTCGACGCCCTCGCCGCTGAGGACCCCGAGCGGGTCCGCGTCACGCTCGTGGCGTGGCCCCGCCACCCCCTCCATGCCGCGATCGTGACGTGGCTCGGGGAGCGCGGGGTCGATCTCCCCGAATCCGAGGGGCCGGTCGCTGCGCTCGTGCGCCACGGCATCGACGACGTCGACGCGTTCGTGCATACCGTGCAAACCCGCGAGGCGACGCTTGCGCGCGCTCTCGACACCGCCGTCGCGGAGCGCAGCCTCGCCCTGCGCTCCGCGAACGCGTACGCCCTCGTCGCTGCCCTCCTGGCGATCGTTGCGATCGGCGGCTGGTTCTCCGCGCTCGGCGGGCTCCCGCTACCGGAGGCTCCCACTCCGGCCGCGCCCGCCACCGCCCCACGCGCGGCCCCCGACGCGCCGCGGGACTGACCCCGCCCGACCGGATAGTCGCGCGGCATGAACTTGATGATGTCGGCGCGAAGCGTTCGGATCTACCGGGGCACGACCTCCGAGGAGCGCACCCCCGGCGGCAGCGGCCTCGCGCGGGCCCTCGATCAGGGCGGCGCGGCCGCGCTCGCGGCGCTCCTGGACGACGGCGCGGACGGCGTCGAGCTTGAAGACGGGGACGTGACCGTGCGCGTCGATCGCAGCAACGGCGCCGCGCGGGTGTCGACGCGGTGGGCCTCCGGCGAGGCCCTCGAGCAGCACATCCCGCTGGCACGCGGCGCGCACCCGGTCGCCGACCTCGTGGCCGCGTTGCACGACCCCACGCGCACGCTCCGCTTCCACGACGGCAAGTGGTGGGAAGGGGAGGGCCCCGCCGAGCTCGTGGTCCCGGCAATCCGCCCGGAGTCCCTCGGCGCCCCCTCGTTCCGCGACGCCCACGGGGTGCGCGTGAACTACGTCGCCGGCGCCATGGCCGGCGGCATCGCCTCGCCCGCGCTCGTCATCGCCATGAGCAACGCCGGCTACCTCGGGTACTACGGCGCAGGCGGGCTGCCCATCGAGGCCGTCCGCGAGGGCGTGCGCGCCATCAAGGCCGCCGTGGGGGACCGTCCCGCCGGCTTCAACCTCCTCCACAACCCGGCCGAGCCCGCCGTGGAGGAGGCCACCGTCGACCTCTTCCTCGAGCATGGCTGCACCGAGGTGGACGCGAGCGCCTACATGGGCCTCACCTCCGCCGTCGTCCGCTACCGACTCCACGGGATCCACGAGGTCGACGGCCGGATCGTCACCCCCAATCGCGTCAGCGCCAAGGTCTCCCGGCCCGAGGTCGCCGAGCCCTTCCTCCGCCCCGCGCCCGTCAAGATGCTCCAAGAGCTCGTCGCCGCCGGCAAGCTCACCGCGCGCCAGGCCGAGCTCGCGCGCCGCGTCCCCGTCGCCGAGGACATCACCGCCGAGGCCGACAGCGGCGGTCACACCGACCGGCGGCCGCTCCCCGTGCTCATCCCGCTCTTCCGCCGCCTCGCCGCGCGGGTCGCCGCGGAGGAGGGCTACGCCGTCCGCCCGCGCATCGGCGCCGCCGGGGGCATCGGGGATCCCTCGTCCGTCGCCGCCGCGCTCACCCTGGGCGCCGACTACGTGATGACGGGCTCGATCAACCAGGCCGCGCTCGAGGCCGGCACCTCCGACACCGTGCGCGAGATGCTCGCCCAGGCCGGCTACGCCGACGTGACGATGGGCCCCGCGCCCGACATGTTCGAGATGGGCGTGCAGGTCCAGGTGCTCGCCCGCGGCACCATGTACGCGCAGCGCGCGGCGCGCCTCTACGAGTTGTACCGGGCCTACGGGAGCATCGACGAGATCCCCGTGCCCGATCGGGAGCGCATCGAGAAGCAGATCTTCCAGCGCCCCCTCGCGGACGTGTGGGCGGAGACCGAGGCCTTCTGGGCCGCGCGCGACCCCCGCGAGCTGGAGCGCGCCCGCGCCGATCGTCGTCACCAGATGGCGCTCTGCTTCCGCTGGTACCTGGGCCTCGCGAGCCGGTGGGCGCGCGTCGGAGACCCGGCCCGCAAGCGCGACTACCAGATCTGGTGCGGCCCGGCGATGGGGCTCTTCAACGACTGGGTGCGCGGCACCTGGCTCGAGCCGCTCGCCGCCCGCTCGGTCGTCGGCATGGCGGACGCGATGATGGAGGGCGCGTGCGTCGCCTTGCGCCTCCAGATCGCGTCGGCGGGCCCCGCGTCGCTGCCGGAGAGCGCGTTCCGCATCCTCCCGCGGCAGCCGGGGTCCTAAGAGCGCACGGGCCGCCCCCGCGTCACTCCTCCCGCATCGCCGCGAAGGCCCCGAGCACCAGGGGCGCGAACGACCCGCTGCAGGAGTTCGTCTCCTCGTAGTGGTCGCCGTCGTCCGTGAGGACGGACACGTAGGTGTTGTAGTCCGGCTCAGGCACGATGTAGCCACAGTAGGCGTTTGCGATGCCGATCGGCGCCTTGAACGTGCCGGGCAGCATGGACGCTATGGTGTCGAGCGAGGCGTCGTCCGTGATGCGGTAGGGCACGGCGTGGTGGTGCAGGCAGTCGCAGCCGTCGATCTCGTTGTCGGTGTCCTTGCAGTCCTCGAAGGGCACGTCCACGCAGTCGACGTCGAACTGGACCCACCGGCGATCGTCGGCACGCAGGCTCGCGTCCACCATCGCGTCCTCCTCGGGGACTCCCCAGAACAGCTCGGGCGTCAGCTCGCCGGGGGCGGTGCCGAAGGTGACGGGACCGAGCTCCGCGATCCAGGACGCCGAGGGGATGCACCCGAAGAGGTCGCGATCGACGCCGAAGCCGGGGCAGCTCGAGTCCTGGATGACGTAGTCGTCGGGCGTGTCGAGCAGGCCGACCTGGAACGCGAGCTTGAACGAGGCGTTGTCGACGGGGATGAGGAAGTCGGAGTGGCGGATCCGGATGCTCGTCCACGGCGTGGTGTCCGTGAGCGCGGCTTCGGCCGCCTGGCCGACCAGGGTGCCCCAGGTCCGGGCGAACTCCCAGTCCGGACCCGACGGCGCCGCGGTCAGCCAGGTGGGGGCCCCGTCCGCGTCGAGGATCCGGGCGCCGTCCTCGTCGATCGCGGGGAGCGTCGCGCCGAGCGCCGACTGCATGCCGCCGAGCGCGCCGGAGAGGAACACCGCGAGGCCGCCGTTGCGCCGCTCGAGGTAGTCGCGGGTGTAGCCGACGTAGTCGGCGGAGAGCTCGCCGTTCTGGTCGCCTACGACCTCCGGGTGCCCGGACGCGTTGACGATGGTGGCGACGCGGCCGCCGGGCCCGTCGAGCGCGATGGCGAGCACCTGATCGGCGACGATCACCGGGTCGCGGATGTCGTTGATTCCGCCCTCTACGCTCGGATCGGGGTTGATCCCCCCGAACGGCGCGCCGTTGTAGGCGCTGTCGAGGTCCGACATGAAGAGCGCGCCCTGCGTTGGGGTGACGGGGACCATCTCCCCGGCCGCGGTGCCGACGGCGTCCACGATGGCGCCGGGGATGCTCTCCACGAAGGCGGGGTAGATGCCGGTGACGAGGTCCTCGTCGATGCCGTAGATGCCGGCGGTGTCGGGGCCCTGATGAGTGTGGGACGAGCTCACGATGATGCGGTCGCGGTCGTAGCCCTCGGCCTCGAGGAGATCCCGCGTGTCGCGGATGCGGTTCTCGAGCACGCCGAGCGCGTCGATGCCGACCAGGGAGACGTACTCGCCGTTCAGCGAGAGCACGACGGCGGTGACGGTGATGGGATCGTGTACGCCGGACGCCGCGCGCGCGCTGCCGAAGCCCGCGATCCAGAGGCCATCGAAGCGGCCGTTCCCGTTGAGGTCGTCGAAGGGCTCCTCGCAGCCCGTGCGCGTCGCGAGCGGATCGGTGATGCACCCGTCGAAGCTGTAGTTGCCGTCGAGATCGGTGAAGGTCTCGAAGTCTGCCGGCGTGATGTCGACGCGCGCGATCCCCGCGTAGAGCTGCCCGTCCTCCACGAGGGGCATGCCGAACGGCGCGGCCGCGGTCGTGTCCGACGTGTCGGTTTCCTTTCCACCGGCGCAGGCGGCCAGGATGAGCAGGGGCAACGTTCGCATCACGATCTCCGCGGGGCCGCACTCTACGCGAGGGGCACGGAGCGAGCAATCCGGGGGTGCCCCGCCTCCCCACCGTCGCGCGGCGTTACGATGCGGCCGCCATGGCGCCCTCCACCCGCACGCAGAACGCCGTCTTCGTCGCGATCGCTCTGCTCGGCGTGCTCCCCGCGCTGTCGAGCCCCGGCTCCACCGTGGGCGACGGCGTCGACGCCTTCGGCACCCACTGGTTCTACTGGTGGATCCGCCAGTGCATCGAGCACTTCGGCGATCCGTCGCACACGAACCTGTTCTTCTACCCGGCGGGCAAGGACATCTTCGCCCACACGGGCAACAACTTCGTCGACGCCGTCTTCTCCGTCCCGCTCCAGTGGATCTTCGGCGGCACCCTCTACTCGCCCGTGTGGATCGCGATCCTCCAGATCGGCAACGCCCTCACGTTCCGCCCGCTCGCCCGCTACGTGCTCGGCGCCGGGGGCAAGGACACCTTCGCGGCCTTCGCGGCCACGGTCCTCTGGCAGGTCAACCCCTTCGTCCTGTTCGAGATCACCGCCGGTCGGCCCACGCAGGCGATGGTCTGGTTCCTGCCCGGCGCGGTCCTCTACCTCTTGCGCTCTGCCCGCGAGCCCGGCCTCGCCAACCCCGTGTGGTTCGGCCTCGCGATGGCGATGTCCGCGTGGACCTATTGGTACAACGTTTACTTCCTGATGTTGCTCCTGCTGCCCCTCGCCGCCTGGGAGCTCGCGGGCGCGACCGACCGTCTCGGCGTCGTGCGCCGCTGGTCGCTCGCGGTCGTCGTGTGCATCGCGCTCGTCGCGCCGGGGCTCGTCGGCATGATCGGGGCCGTGAACGACGGGCGTGTTCCCGGCATCGATCCCACCGAAGGCAGCATCTTCACGCCTCCCGCCGGCATCGCCAACAACGTGTCCGCCGATCTGCACGGTCTCTGGCTGATGGAGATGTACGGCGCCCCGCTCTTCTTCCAGCCGGCGTGGGGACTGCCGGTGCTGATCCTGCCGTTCCTCCGCAGGCTCCCGGTCCCGGGTGGGCGTTGGCGCTGGCTCGCGGGGCTGGGCCTCGTGTTCCTCTTCGCCGGCGGCACCATGCTGCGCTTCGGCGAACGCGCCGTCGTGATGCCGCACTACATGGCGCTCTACCACTACCTGCCGTTCTTCGACCGGCTGTGGTTCCCCTACCGGATGGCGATCGTCGGGTTCATCCCCGCCGCCCTCCTCATTGGCGCGATGACCACGCTGGTCTCTCGCCCCAAGCTGCTCCTCGGCGCGCTCCTCGGCCTCGGGCTCGCGGGGCAGTTCGCCGTCGGCGTGTGGCCGTTCAACTACCGCCACACCAAGGCGCCCCCGATGGTCGCCTCCCTCCGCGACCTCGGCGGCGGCGTCATCTTCCTACCCATGCGCATCCAGCACGACGGGCTGATGTGGCAGACCGAGTTCGAGCTGCCGACCTACGGCGGCATGGGCGAGTCCGCCGCGATCTTCTGGCCCGACAGCTTCCGCAAGCGCATGAACAACAGCTTCATGAAGGCCCTCCGCGCCGCGACGATGACGCCCGACCAGCCCAAGCCCGCCCTGAAGAAGGACCGCGCGCAGGTCGAGCGGGAGGGCTTCCGTTGGGTCATCCTACGGCGCTCCCTCGTCGAGTCGGAGCTGCGTCGCCAGCTCCAGCTCACCCCCGACGCCTTCACCCCCGAAGGGCGCCTCGAAGAGACGATCGCGGCGTTGACCGTGGCGATCGGCGCCGGCCCCTCCGGGGTGGACGGTGACTCCGTCCTCTGGGACCTGCGCGGAAAGTTTGAGCCGACGGCGGATTGGGCTCCGACTCCGGAAAATCTGGCCGACTCCGCGTGGGAGGAATTCGGCCAGCCGGTCAACCAGGAGCGGCTGGAGCGGTTCGGCCGAACGGGCCGCGCCCCCGGGCCCGTAAAACCCGAGCCGCCGAAGTAGGCGAGGGTTTCGGCAGCGCGAGCTTGTCGCAGGGAATTCCGGGGATACCTTCAGTCCGTAAAGCGCCCTCCCGAGGGCGTCAGGAGTAAAAAATGGCTTTCGATCCCCCGAGCTACGATCAGGGCGCACCTATCAACCTGCCGGCCGAGCTCAACATCCCCATCCTGGCCATCCGGAACACCGTCATCTTCCCGGTGCTGGCGTTCCCGATCAACGTTGGCCGCGACAAGAGCCTCGAAGCGGTAGAGCGCGCGCTCGCCGGGGACAAGCTCCTCGGCATCGTCGCGCAGCAGGACGCCAAGAACGAAGATCCCGACGTCGGCGAGCTCTACAATACGGGCACCGTCGTCAAGATCCTCAAGTCCGTGAAGATGCCGGGCAACAAGCTCAACGTCATCATCCAGGGCCTCGCCCGCATCAAGATCGAGCGTTGGGAGGGCACGGATCCGTGCCTGAAGGCGCAGGTCCGCGTGTACGAGGAGGGCACCGAGTCCACCCCCGAGCTCGAGTCCCTCATGTCGACGATGCGCGAGCTCGCGCAGAAGATCATCGACCTCTCGCCCCACATCCCGTCCGAGGCGAGCTTCCTCGTCCGCAGCATCGACAACCCCGGCATCCTCGCCGACATCGTGTCCAGCAACCTGTCCATCGGCGTCGAAGAGAAGCAGGAGTTGCTCGAGACCTTCGACACGAAGGAGCGCATGACCAAGGTCATCGCGCTGCTCAACAAGGAGATCCAGGTCCTCGAGCTCTCGAACAAGATCCAGACCGAGGTCAAGGGCGAGATGGACAAGGCCCAGCGGGAATACTTCCTGCGGGAGCAGCTCAAGGCCATCCAGAAGGAGCTTGGCGAGGTCGACGATCGCCAGGAAGAGTTCGAGGAGCTCAAGAAGGGCATCAAGAAGGCCCGCATGCCCAAGGAGGTCGAGAAGGTCGCCTTCAAGGAGCTCAAGCGCATGAGCCGCATGAGCCCGGGCGCCGCCGAGTACACGGTGAGCCGCACCTACCTCGACTGGCTCATCGAGATGCCGTGGAGCACCTCCACCGACGACCTGATGGACGTGAACGAGGCCGGCCGCATCCTCGACGAGGACCACTACGGCCTCGAGAAGGTCAAGCAGCGCATCCTCGAGTACCTCGCCGTGCGCAAGCTCAAGCGCGACATGAAGGGGCCCATCCTCTGCCTCGTCGGGCCCCCGGGCGTCGGCAAGACCTCCCTCGCCAAGTCCGTCGCGCGCGCCCTCGGCCGCAAGATGGTCCGCATCTCGCTCGGCGGCGTGCGGGACGAGGCCGAGGTCCGCGGTCACCGGCGCACCTACATCGGGTCGCTCCCCGGCAAGATCCTCAAGGGGATCAAGAAGGCGGGCACCAACAACCCGGTGTTCGTGCTGGACGAGATCGACAAGCTCGGCATGGACTACCGCGGTGACCCGTCGAGCGCGCTGCTCGAGGTGCTCGACCCGGAGCAGAACGACACGTTCATGGACCACTACCTCGACGTGCCGTTCGACCTCTCCAAGGTCCTGTTCATCGCCACGGCCAACCTCGCCGATCCCATCCCCGGCCCCCTGCGCGACCGCATGGAGATCATCGAGATCCCCGGCTACACGCAGGAGGAGAAGATGAAGATCGCCCGGCAGTACCTGCTGCCGGAGGCGCTTGAGGAGCACGGTCTCACCACCGAGTCCCTCGAGATCCCGGACGAGGCGCTGCGCTTCCTCATCGGCTCGTACACACGGGAGGCCGGCGTCCGCTCGCTCAAGCGCGAGATCGCGGCCGTCACCCGGTGGACCGCCAAGGAGGTCGCCTCGGGCAAGCAGACCAGCAAGCTCGTGCTGACCCCCGAGAAGATCGAGGAGATCCGCGGCCCCATCCACTTCTTCGCGGAAGTGGCGGAGCGCACCAGCGTTCCGGGTGTCGCGACCGGCCTCGCGTGGACCGCCGCCGGCGGCGACATCCTCTTCATCGAGGCCACCAAGATGAAGGGCAAGGGCGCCATCCAGCTCTCGGGCTCGCTCGGGGACGTGATGAAGGAGTCCGTCGGCGTCGCGCGCAGCTACATCCGCGCCTCCGCCGCCGAGCTCGGCATCGATCCCGACGTGTTCGACAGCCTCGACGTGCACGTGCACGTGCCCTCCGGCGCCATCCCGAAGGACGGCCCCTCCGCAGGCGTCACGATGCTCACCGCCATGGTGAGTCTCCTGACCGGCCTCAAGGTGGATCCGACCCTCGCGATGACCGGCGAGGCCACGCTCCGCGGCGCCGTGCTCCCCGTGGGCGGCATCAAGGAGAAGATCCTCGCGGCCCACCGCGCCGGGATCCGCACCGTGCTCCTCCCGGACAAGTGCCGGAAGGACTTGGTCGAGGTCCCCAAGGAGATCCGTGACGAGATGACCTTCCACTTCTGCTCGCGCATGGAGGAGGTCCTCGCTCACGCCTTCGGTGCGGAGAACCTCGAGGCCCGCCGCACCGAGGTGCGCGCCGAGCTCGATGCTCGCGCTGCGGCCAAGCGCGCCGGTGGCGAGGCCCACGCGTAGCGTCGGATCGGAATGAACAGAGGGGCTCGTCCCGCCGAAAGGCGAGGCGGGCCCTTCGTGCGTTCGGGGCGACGGGACGACGAAGTTGTGGTGACGCGAGGGGCGCTGGGTCCCCGGATCGGATACTTGCGCCGAGCTGGACTGATTCTAAGTCTGGTCCTGTTCTACCCCACGCTCCGGAGCTCCCATGTCCCTCAAGGGCACCAAGACCCACGACAACCTCAAGGCCGCCTTCGCCGGTGAGTCCCAGGCGAACCGCCGTTATCTCTACTTCGCGAAGATCGCGGACGTCGAGGGCTACGCCGACATCGCCGGCCTCTTCCGCGACACCGCCGAGGGCGAGACCGGCCACGCGCACGGCCACCTCGACTACATCAAGCAGGTCGGCGACCCCGCCACCGGCCTCCCCATCGGCGAGACCGAGCTGAACCTCGCCGCCGCCGTCGCCGGCGAGACCTACGAGTACACCGACATGTACCCGGGCATGGCGAAGACCGCGCGCGAAGAGGGCTTCGCCGAGATCGCGAACTGGTTCGAGACCCTCGCCAAGGCCGAGAAGTCCCACGCCGGCCGCTTCCAGAAGGGCCTCGACTCCATCGGCTAAAGCCGCGGGGCTTCGGCCCTGCCGTGGGCGGGGCCGGTCGTCCGGCCGGTCCCCCCGCACCCGTTCGTGCCTCTCTCACCCAGGCCGACACGCGCGCCGTGTCGTGTCTCTACGCGCGGCGACTCCGCGCCCCAGGCTGGGGACCCCCCCATGGCACACACCATCCCCACGCCCCGCGAGCCCGAATATTGGAGCCGTGAGGCCCTCGTCGCCGAGGAGAGGCGGGTCTTCGAGATCTGCAACGGCTGCCGGCTCTGCTGGAACCTCTGCCCCTCCTTCCCGAAGCTGTTCGACGCGGTCGACGCGCTGGACACCTCGCCGCCGATCGTCGTCGGCGACAAGCCCGCGGTCGAGGTCGACGCCCTCGGCAACCACGCCGCCGCCACCGAGCACTTCCACGCCGCGGCCCCGCGCGCGGACATCCTCGGCCAGGCCGACGCCCTCTCGCAGATCCCGATGTCCGTCCACCAGGACGTCGTCGACCTCTGCTACCAGTGCAAGCTGTGTGACCCCATCTGCCCCTACGTGCCCCCGCACGAGTTCGGGGTCGACTTCCCGCGCCTGATGCTCCGCCACAAGGCGATCGACGCCAAGGAGCACGGGGTCAAGCTGCAGGACCGCGTCCTCGGCGACCCCGACCTCGTCGGCAAGCTCGGCACGATGGTCCCGCTGATCGCGAACGCCGGCGCGACCGTACGCATCAACCGCGTCGCGATGGAGATGGTCGCGGGGATCCACCGCGATCGCCAGCTCCCCACGTTCGCGAACGAGACCTTCCTCGAGTGGTTCGGCAAGCGCCACCCCACCCCGCCGAAGCCGGAGGAGATCGAGGGCCGCAAGGTGGTCCTGTTCTACACATGTTCGGTGCAGTGGAACGAGCCCCAGGTCGGCCGCGCTGCGGTCGAGGTGCTCGAGCACAACGGTATTACCGTGTTCGCGCCGTCGTTCCGCTGCTGTGGCATGCCTGCGCTGGACGGTGGGGACGTGCCGCGCGCTACCGACTGGGCCCGCCACAACGTCGCGATCCTCGACCGCTACGTGAAGGCCGGCTGCGAGATCGTGTCGCCCGGCCCGACGTGCTCCTACATGATGAAGCACGAGTGGAAAGACTACCTCGGCACGGACGAGGCCGAGGCCGTATCGAAGAAGAGCTTCGACCTGATGGAGTACCTCTTCAACCTCCGCAAGCAGAAGCTGCTCAAGGAGGACTTCACGACGGACGTGGGCTCGATCGGCTACCACCTCCCGTGCCACCTCAAGGTGCAGAAGATCGGCTTCCGAAGCCGTGACATCATGAAGAAGCTGCCCGGCGCGGACGTGACCCTCGTCGACAAGTGCTCCTGCATGGACGGCACCTGGGGCATGAAGACCGAGTACTACGAGCTCTCCAAGAAGGGCGCGAAGCCGTTGCTAGACGCGCTCGTCGCGAAGAAGCCCGACACCCTCTCGTCGGACTGCCTCATCGCGAAGCTCCAGATCGAGGAGAACACCGGCCAGAAGGTCATCCACCCCATCGAGGTGATGTGGAAGGCCTACGGCGGCACCGCCACCACGCCCGTCGCGCCCGGATCGGCCGTCGTGCCCGCGCCCCCCGAGGAGGCCTCGTGAACAAGCTGACGCCCGCAGAGATCCTGTCGAACGCCGCCTTCAAGGAGGCACGGCCCGCCATGGAGCGCACGGTCATCCGCGAGAAGGAGGCCCGCCGGGTCGCCCTCGGGCCGAACCTGACGCTCCTCTTCGAGAACCGGGTCACGCTCGGGTGGCAGATCCAGGAGATGTGCCGCGTGGAGCACATCACCGCGCCCGAGGCCGTCCAGCACGAGCTGGACACCTACAACGCGCTGCTGCCCGGCCGCGAAGAGCTCGCTGCCACCTTGCTCGTCGAGTACGAGCGGCCCGACGAGCGGGACCGCATGCTCGCCGCGCTGCTCGGTCTGCACGAGCACGTCCGCCTCGAGATCGAGGGGGAGGGGACGGCCGCGGGCGTCTTCGACGCGGAGCAGTACAACGCCCAGCGCATCTCCTCGGTGCAGTTCGTCCGCTTCGCGCTCACGGCCGCCCAGGTCGACGCGTTGTGTGACCTACGGCGCGCCGCGACGCTCGTGTGCGACCACCCGGCCTACGCCGCCCGCGCCCCGGTCGGGGGGGCGGCGCGGGGCGCGCTGGTGCAGGATCTTCTCGAGGGACGCACCGGCTGAAGCCACGGGGCGGGTCGGGTGCGCTGCACGCGTTAGAGTACGGCCCCATGAAGCCCCCCCTCTACAAGGTCCTCGTCGCGAACCGTGGCGAGATCGCGGTTCGTGTCATCCGCGGCTGCCACGAGCTCGGCATCCGCACGGTGGCGATCTACTCCGAGGCCGATCGATCGGCGTTGCACGTGCGGAACGCGGGGGAGGCCTACTGCGTCGGCCCCGCGCCCTCCTCCGAGAGCTACCTCCGCGGGGACGTGGTGATCGCCGCCGCGAAGAAGGCCGGCGCCACCGCCATCCACCCCGGCTACGGGTTCCTCTCGGAGAACGCCGCGTTCGCGCAGATGGTGATCGACGCGGGGCTGATCTGGATCGGCCCGCCGCCGAGCGCGATCGAGGCGATGGGCAGCAAGACCGGTGCGCGTCAGCGCATGGTCGCCGCGGGCGTGCCGGTCGTGCCGGGCACCACGCACCCCATCGAAACCGAGGCCGAAGCCGAGAAGATCGCGCTCGAGATCGGCTACCCGGTCATGCTCAAGGCCGCGGGCGGCGGCGGCGGCAAGGGCATCCGCAAGGTGGAGGACCCCGCCGAATTCCCCGCGGCGTGGCGCTCGGCGCGCTCCGAGGCGGCGCGCTCGTTCAAGGACGACGCGGTCTACCTCGAGAAGTTCGTGGCGGACCCGAAGCACGTCGAGATCCAGGTCCTCGCGGACGCCCACGGTCACACCGTCCACCTCTTCGAGCGCGACTGCTCCGTGCAGCGTCGTAACCAGAAGGTGCTCGAAGAGACGCCGTGCCCCGTCCTCCCCGACGCTACGCGCCTCGCGATGGCGAAGGTCGCGGTCCAGGCCGCTCAGGCCGTCAACTACGTCGGCGCCGGCACCTGCGAGTTCCTCTTCTCCCAGGCCACGGGCGAGTTCTACTTCCTCGAGATGAACACGCGCCTCCAGGTCGAGCACCCGATCACCGAGATGGTGACCGGCATCGATCTCGTCCGCGCGCAGCTCCGCATCGCCGGCGGCGAGCCGCTCTGGTTTACCCAGGACGACGTGAAGCAGGTCGGCCACGCCATCGAGTGCCGCGTGTACGCCGAGGATCCGGCGAACAACTTCGCGCCCGCGCCCGGCAAGATCTCCGGCCTGCGCGAGCCCGGCGGCCCCTGGGTGCGCGTCGATAGCGGCGTCTACGCCGGCTACGAGGTGCCCATCCACTACGACCCCATGGTCGCGAAGCTGGTGTGTTGGGGCGCCGACCGTGAGGAGGCCATCTCCCGCTCGATCCGCGCGCTCCGCGAGTACCGCGTCCGCGGGATCCGCACGTCCATCCCGTTCTTCGAGGCCATCCTCCGGGATCCGGACTTCCAGGCGGGCAACTACTCCACCGGGTTCCTCTCCCCCGAGCGGATGAAGCGCCTGACGGACACCAGCCACAACGATCGCATCGCGACGATCGCCGCCGCTATCGCCAAGTACGAGGCGGACACGAGGCCCGCGCGTGTCAGCTCGGCCGGTACCGGCGAGAACCCGTGGAAGCTCGCCGGCCGGCCCAAGGGCGCGTCCTGGCGGGTGCCGTAGCCGGGCCACGAGACCTTCGAACACGCAACGCTGGGGGGCGTTGCGGGGGGCTCTCCCCCCGCCCCACGAGCTCCTCCCGAACGAACAAGGCGGTCGGTATGAAGTACGAGATCACCATCGGCGGCACGACGCGCTACGTCGACATCCAGCCCGCGGGGGAGGGGCGCTACCGCGTCGCGTGGGACGACAAGTCGCACGAGATCGACCTGTTGAAGCCCTCTCCGGAGGCCTACCAGATGCTCATCGACGGCGAGAGCTGGGAGGCCGGCTGCGTCGCATCCCCCGAGGGCTACCTCGTGGACGTGATGGGCCTCTCCACCGAGGTCACCGTGGTCGACCCCCGCCGCAAGGCCCTCAAGCAGGCCGCCGGCGCCGCGAGCGGCATGCTCGCCACGCAGATGCCGGGCCGCGTCGTGCGCCTGATCTGCAAGGTCGGGGACGTGGTCAAGAAGGGGCAGCCCATCATCGTCATCGAGGCGATGAAGATGGAGAACGAGATGAAGAGCCCGATCGACGGGACGATCGGCGAGATCCTCGTCGCCGAGGGCGTCGCGGTCGAGACCGGCACCAAGCTCATCCGCGTGGACGCCTGATGGAGCCCGCCGGCACGTTCCCGTACACCCGGGGCATCCACCCGACGATGTACCAGGGCCGCCTCTGGACGATGCGCCAGTACGCCGGCTTCGGCGACGCGCGCCGCTCCAACGAGCGGTACCGCTACCTCCTGGAGAAGGGCCAGACCGGCCTCTCCGTCGCCTTCGACCTGCCCACCCAGATGGGGTACGACTCCGACCATCCGATGGCCTCGGGTGAGGTCGGCAAGGTCGGCGTCGCGATCGACACTCTCGACGACATGCACGTCCTGCTCGACAAGCTGCCGCTCGACCAGGTGAGCACGAGCATGACGATCAACGCGACGGCGTCGACCTTACTGGCGCTCTACGCCGGCGTTGCACGTGCGCGCGGCGTGCCGACGACCGCGCTCAAGGGCACCATCCAGAACGACGTCCTCAAGGAGTACATGGCCCGGGGGACCTACATCTACCCGCCGCGCGCCAGCATGCGGATCATCACCGACATCTTCGCGTGGTGCGGCGTGCACGCCCCGAAGTGGAACACCATCTCCATCTCGGGCTACCACATCCGCGAGGCCGGCTCGACCGCCGCGCAGGAGATCGCGTTCACCCTGGCGGACGGCATCGCCTATGTCGACGCAGCCATCGCCGCCGGCCAGCACGTCGACGATTTCGGGCCGCGGCTCTCCTTCTTCTTCAACGCGCACAATGACTTCTGCGAGGAGATCGCGAAGTTCCGCGCGGCGCGTCGCATGTGGGCACACATCATGCGCGACCGCTTCGGCGCGAAGGACCCGCGCTCGATGATGCTGCGGTTCCACACGCAGACCGCCGGAAGCACCCTCACCGCCCAGCAGATCGACAACAACGTCGTCCGCGTGACGGTGCAGGCGATGGCCGCGGTGATGGGCGGCACGCAGTCGCTCCACACGAACTCGCGGGACGAGGCCCTGGCGCTCCCGTCGGAGCCCGCCGCGCGGCTCGCGCTCCGCACGCAGCAGGTGATCGCCTATGAGTCCGGCGTGTCCAAACACGTCGATCCCTTCGGCGGCAGCTACGTCATCGAGGGGTTGACCGACAAGCTCGAGGACGAGGCCACCCGCCTCATCGCCGAGATCGACGCGATGGGCGGCATGGTGTCCGCGATCGAGCGCGGCTTCCCCCAACGCGAGATCCAGAACGCGGCGTACGCGGCCCAGCTCGCCATCGACCGCAAGCAGGACATCGTCGTGGGCGTGAACCAGTTCGTCGAGGAGGACGTGCAGGTCGAAGGCCTCCTCCGCGTCGATCCGGCCCTCGAGGCGGAGCAGGTCGGCCGGCTCAAGGCCTTCCGCGCCGGCCGCGCCGAGCGCATCGCGCGGGACCACCTCGACGCCATCCAGCAGGCCGCGTCGGGCACGGACAACCTCCTCCCGCCGATCCTCGCCGCCATCGAAGCGAAGGCGACGCTGGGGGAGGTCGCGGACGCGCTCCGCGCCGTGTTCGGGGAGTACCAGGAGTCGGTGATCCTGTAGTCCGCAGGTGGATCAGCGCCGGATCACCCCGCAGGCGAGCCGCGCCCCGGGCTGCTCTCCGCGCGTGAAGTCCGGCGCCCGCTCGTAGACGACGACGGCCCGCTCCAGGAGCGACGCGGGGCCCTCGCCGAGCGTATAGGCGCGCAGGGTGAGGTCCTTGGCGCCGCGGCCGTCCGCGCCGACGGTGACGAAGCCGAGGTAGCCCGCGGGGGGGCCGGCGGAGGCGTGGGGGCCGGTGCCGGGGGAGGGGAGCGCGGGCGGCGTGGGCGGGCCGAACCACCCCGCGGCCGATGTGGCGTCCGGCGCGGAGCAGTCGCCCGCTTCGTGGAGGAAGATCGCGTGGTTTCCCGGAGCGGCGCCCGTGAGCGCGATGGCGACCGCGAGCGGCGCCTCCTCGGCCTCGCCCTCCGCGGTGAAGGTCACGCCGCCCGTCATCGCGCTCCCCGAGCGGCCCTCCACCGACGCGAAGGCGACGCGCGGCGTCGCCTCGGCGGGCGCCAGCACGGCCCCGCTCCCGGCGGCGCGAAGGCTTCGATCCCCGCCGGGCGGCGCGTCCCCCACGCACCCGAGCGCGACGATCATGCTGAGCAACATCCGGGTCTCCTCGACGAAGTGTGCCTTCGTCATGGATAGTCACCTCGGCCGCGGCCGCCTTTCCGTGTTGCGCGCGGTCACGACTCAGCTTCCGGAGCTGCCCGCGCCGCCGAAGTGTACGCCGAGCCCGCCGCCGAAGAGGAGCACCGCGGGGCCGCCCTCGGTCTCGACGCGGAGCTCGTGCTCCACGAAGTAGCGCGGCGTGACGTACCACCGCACGGTGGCGCCGCCGCCGACGGTCGGCATGACCTCGGTGTCGCCCACGAGGGGGTCTCGGAGCCGTGCGCCCACCGCGACGAAGACGCCGGGACGAAGCCGCTTCCCGTCGATCACGATCTGGAGACGGCTCCCGAGGCTCCACACGTTCTCGCGGGCGGGGGTGTGGGTCCACCCGAGGCGGTCGAGGGACACGGAGAGGTTCCGCGTCGCGAGCCACTCCATGTTTATGCCGGCGGTGTAGGGCGCGCCGAGGAGATCGGGAGACCACAGGGAGGAGCTGGACAACGTCCATCCTCGCATCGGCCGTAACGACTCGCGGTGCTGGGCCTGGTAGGAGGCGTCCGCGATGGCGGCGCCGTAGAGCATCGCTGCCGTGAGCCGGAGCATGTCGGGGCCAGTGATGCTGCCGTTCCAGAAGTTGTCGCTGGCCCCCGCGGCGAAGACGGAGCTGCCCAGAAAAGCGGCGGTGCCGGCGAAGAACACGCCGCCCTTCACCCACTGGCCGTTGTAGAACTGCCCCGCGCCCGGCAGGAGCGTGCTCGCGCCGCCCGCGACGAGCGGAGAGTGGCGGAGATCCTGTGGGTTCATCGCGTCGACCGTCCACGCGCGCCCGTGTTCGGCCTGCTGTCGGGCGAGCTGGTAGGCGTCGAGCGCGACCTGCTCGCCCTTGGGAGAGCCGAGCTCCGCGTTGAGCGCGCCCCACCGGGAGACGGTCACGCGGGCGCCGTCCTGGAGGCCGATCTCGACTTCGCGCAGGTCCTTGCCTTGGAGGAGGCGAAAGCGGTAGGTGCCCGGCGCGAGCGCGAGCGTCACGGGGCGGTTGAGGACCTTCGCCACCTCGGCCACGGGGGTGCGATCCGGCATGCGGAGCACGGTGATCTGGCCCGCGATCTCGGCGGGGAGGGTGGCGGTGGCGCGCCCCTGCGAGACGCGCGTGAGGGAGAGCTCGCCCTGACCCTCCAGATCGATGTCGAAGCTCGGGTGCTGGGCGCCGGCCTCGGTGCCGCCGGTGTGATCGACGACGCGCTCGTAGGCGTAGTTATACGCCTCCATCAGGCTGACTTCGCCGTCGCCGCTGTCCGCAGCGCCGCGGAGGCCGGAGATCAGGTAGTGCGTGAAGAAGCTGCCGCGGAGCTTGTCGGACTCCTGCGCGGCCTCGTCGGCGGAGGCTGCGGTCATCCACGCCTCGCCCTTGGCGGCGAGCCGCTCTTCGACGAGGAAGGGCTCGGAGAGGGCGGCGCCCTTGAGCCGGGTGATGGTGCCGGAGCGGCAGGCGTCGAGCATGCCGAGCCTCACGTCGGCGTCGATGGCGCGGATGTCGCCGCGCACCGCCTCGTAGGTGTAGAGCTCGTTGCCGAGGCGGAGGCCGCGGGCGTCGGCATGGCCGGAGTAGTAGAAGAGGAAAAGATCCTCGTCGAAGGATCTGGATGTGGTCGCGTGCGCGTGGAGGGCGGCCTTGAGCTCGGCGGCGGTCGGGCCGTAGAGCACGGTGACGTGGGCCGGGTCGAAGTTCCCGAGCTCGACGAGCACGGTGGAGACGCGCTCCGCGTCGAGCTCGGCGTAGCGGAGCGGATCGAGGGTCCCTCCGCCCTGGTTCGCCCCGACGATGAGGGCGTGGCGGAGCACTTCGGCCGCGGCGAACGAGCTCCAGAGGACGAACACGCCTACTCCTTGAGAAGCACCACGGACGCGATCTCGCTGTCTTCCATTCGGATCGGGGACTGCTTCAGGGCCCGTTGCACCGCGTCGGGCGCGGGGCGCGTGTCAGTGAGGATCGCGAAGAAGGCCTGCTCGCCCTTCGTGTCGTCGAGCGTGAGCGCGAACGGGGCCGTGGTGAGGCCCGGGCCGGTCGCGTGGAGGGTGCCGTAGACCTCGACGGTGCCGCGGGCGTCGCGCCCCGCGATCGTGACGAAGCGGTGGGGGCCGGCGTCGTACTTGAGCTGCACACGCGTGCCGCTGCGCAGGCGCTCCCCCGTGTAGAGCGGGCGGGCGCTGTCCGCCGTCTGCACCCACGCCTCGAGGAGGGGGCGGCCACCCTTCAGGCGCTCGGTGGGCGCCTCGACGGTGGGGGCGCCCATGGTCGGGACGCCGCGCAGCACGAAGAGCCCCGCGGCCAGCACGGGCAGCAAGACGAGCGCGGCGCGGAGGGCGCCCAGGCGCTCCCACCACGTCGGCCGTGGGAGGATCGCGGCGGGGACGGGCGCACGGACGAAGGCGGCGCGGGTGTCGTCCTGGTGGGAGAGGCGCGCGGCGCAGGCGGCGCACGCGGCGAGGTGGGCGTCGAGCGGGGCACGGGCGTGCGCGTCGAGCTCGCCGTAGCGGAGCTGGTGCAGCTTCAACGTGGAGATGTGGGTCATGGTTCGATCTCCGCGAGCCAGGGAGGGGGGGCGTCCCGCAGGGAGGCGCGGAACGTGGAGATCCGCTTGCGGACGGCGGCGCCCGAGATGCCGAGGATGTCGCCGACCTCGTCGTGCGTCATGCCGTCGACATAGTGGTAGACCACGCAGTCCTGCGTGCGCTCGTCCTGCTTCGCGAGCAGCCGCTCCACGAGGTCCCGGACGGCGAGGCGGTCGAGTACGCTGTCGGTCGCTTCGACCGCCGGAGGGAGCTCCTCGACGGGGTCTTCCGGGCGGCGCTTCCGCGTGCGGATGCGGTTCAGGCAGGTCGTGGTCGCGATCTTGAAGAGGAAGGTGGAGGGCGAGGACTCGCCGCGGAAGCTGTCGCGGTAGCGGTGCAGCTTCAGGAAGACCTCCTGCACGGCGTCCTGGGCGTCCGCCTCGTTCCGGAGGAGGGTGCGGCACCGGCCCAGCACGAGGTCCCCGTAGCGGCAGTAGAGCGCGGTGATGTCGAGCGGGTCTGCCCCGGGGCGGGTCAAGGCGGGTTCCCTCGCTCCAGGCGAACCACGTAGCGCCTCTCCGGCGACCGGGGCGAGCGTCAACGCCGCAGCCCCCTGCCCGGTCGCGCCGGGGAGGGGGTGGGCGCCGAGCGCGGTGCGTTCAGGGGCAGCTGCCACTATCGTCCGTGCCGGTGCCGCTGCCGTCGGTGCCGCTACCGTCGTCCGTGCCGCTGCCCCCCTCGGTCTCGGAGGGGTCGTCGGAGCCGGCGACCACGAGGGTGAGGGCGTCCGCGACGAAGGAGACGCGGTCGTCCGGGAGGAGCAGCAGGAGGTCGACGCTGCCAGGCGCGGCGTCCGCGGGGACCGAGATCGTGAGGAGGAGCTCGTCGGCGCGTGCATCGGTGGCGAGCACCTCGGCGTCGCCGTAGAGCTCCACGCCCTGGACGGTGCCGTAGTCGAAGCCAACGTCCGTCGTGAGCGAGGCAATGAACGTCGTCCCGATGTCGGCCACGTTCGGCGTGAGCGTGAAGGCGTTCTCGGGCGCCTCGGCGCCGGTGTCCGTGGGGGTGTCGGTGTCGGTCGCGCCGCCGGTGTCGGTGGGGCCGCCCGTGTCGTCGCGGTCGTCGTCGCCGGTGTCCCGCCCGTCGTCCTTCTCGCAGCCCGGGCACTTCCCGGCGCGGGTGTCGTAGATGATGCAGCCCGAGAGCAGGGCCAGGGGCACGAGGATGGAGAGGCGGGTCATCGGGGGACTCCTTGGGGGAACGGTGGGGCCGGCTCCGAACCGGCCCCGCGACTGTAGACACCCCGCCCCTGACGAACCGCTACCAAAACGAGACGGAATTCTCCGGGAGCCGGTCACCTCCGCCCGGGCAGAAGCCGGTGCGTTACATGAACGGACTTTTCCACGGAGTCCGGGTGCCGCCGACCGAGAAAGCCTACAAGAACCTGAAGTTCCTCAACAGCAGCCACGCGCGGCACATCCGTCTCCTCTGTGAGTACGAGGAGCCGCGTACGCGCTTCATCGAGCAGCAGGTCAAGGACACGATCGTGATGTTCGGCTCCGCGCGCGTGCGGGATCCGGAGCACGCCCGCGCCGACCTCGACCGCGCCCAGCGCGCCCTCGAGGCCGTGATGGACGAGGCCCACCGCCCGAAGGCCGTCGCCGAGCTCGCCCAGGCCCAGCGCGGCATCCGCCTGGCCCGCTACTACGACGACACGCGCGAGATCGCCCTCCGGCTCACGAAGTGGAGCATCGAGCGCACCGGCGGCCGTCGCTACGTCATCTGCTCCGGCGGCGGGCCCGGCATCATGGAGGCGTCCAACCGCGGCGCCGCCGACGTCGAGGGCGGCCGCAGCGTCGGCCTCGGCATCTCGCTCCCCTTCGAAGAGAGCGTGAACGACTACTGCACCCCCGAACTGGCGTTCCAGTTCCACTACTTCTTCATGCGGAAGTACTGGTTCGCCTACCTCGCCAAGGCGATGGTGATCCTCCCTGGCGGCTTCGGCACGTTGGACGAGCTCTTCGAGATCCTCACCCTCCGCCAGACCGGCAAGATCAAGAAGAAGCTGCCCATGGTGCTCTTCGGCACCGAGTATTGGGACTCGATCATCAACCTCGAGAAGATGGTCGAGTGGGGTACCATCGCAGAGCGTGACCTGAGCCTCGTCCACCGGACGGATTCGGTCGATGACGCGGTTGCGTTCCTCATCCGGGAGCTCGAAGGCAACGAACGCGAGGAGACGAAGTGACACCCTGGGGAATCCGCAACCGCATCAAGGGCATCGTGGGCGGCGCCGATAAGAAGGCGACGCGCTCCGACGACGAGCTCACCCTCACGATCGTCCTGCCCACTGGCAAGGAGTACTCGGTCAAGGCCGAGCCTCGCTACACCGTGGTCATGGCCTCGCAGACGCTCGAGACGCCCATCGCCACCGGCTGCCCGGACGGCGGATGCGGCGGCTGCACGATTGACGTGCTCGACGGGTCCGGCCTCGCCGCGGCCACGGCCGCCGAGCAGAAGCTGCTCGACGAGAAGTGGAAGGAGAAGCCGACCTTCCGGCTCGCTTGCCACGCCCGGATCATCGGCTCCGGCGCGCGCGTGAAGGCCATGTCCGTCTGGACGATGGACACCACGCGCGGCACCTGATCGGCGCCCCTCTCCCGGCCGTCGGGGAGAGGTGACGCCGCTCCTCAGGGAGAGTTGACCTCGGCCCGCTTCGTCGCCGACAGGGTGATGGAGGGGCCGCTCAGGCCCATCTCGCCGCTCACGAGCGTGGGGGTGTTGGTGCCCATCACCACCTGCTGCACCGCGACCTCGTCGCCCTTCACGGCCAGCTTCCCGCCCTGCGCGGAGGGGAGGACGACGGTGAGGTTGCCGGGAGAGGTCGCCGTGGAGGTGCCCGTGAGGACGCCGTCACCCTCGACGACGACCTTCACGTCGCCGCCCGCGGCGCTGACGGTGAACGCGGCGAGCGGGCCGCCCACGTAGACGCCGCCGGTGCCGCCGGTGACCTTCACGTTGCCGGAGCAGCCGAGCACCTGCACCCACCCGCTGCCCGTCTGGGAGACGGTGAGGCTCGTGGTGCCCTTCGGCACGTTGACCGTGAGGTCGATCTGGGCGCGGGCGACGCCCGAGGTCTTCGACGGCACGCGTGTCTTGGCGCCGCCTCCCTTGGAGTCGCCCCAGACGGCGATGCCGATGCCCTTGCCGTAGGCCTCCATCGGGCCCTCGCTGGACCCGAAGACCGTGTACTGGAGGCGGCCGGACAGGGCCTCGACCTCCATGCAGCGCACCGCCACGTTCCCGGAGGCGTGCGTGATGGTGAGCGGCTTCCCGCGCACGTAGCCGGGGGCGTTGCCCGCGAGCCCGCCCTCGTAGGAGAGGGGAGCGTCCCCGGGGCCCGAGAGATCGATCTCGCTCGCGGGCGTGAGGGAGAGGCCGCCTTCGTCTTGGGCGAGGGCGGCGGGGGCCAGGACGAACGTCAGCAAGGAGAGCAGCATCGGCGGAGTGTAGACCGCCGATGCCCTCGTACGCTACTCGGCGGAGCCGCCGCCCGTCGTGTCCCCACCGGAGGGCTCGCCACCGGAGGACTCGCCGCCCTCGGCGGACGCGCCTTCCGCGCCGCGGGCGCCCGGACGACGACGACGACGACGGCGCTTCTTGGCCGCGCCGGCCTCGCCACCCTCTTCGGTCCCCTCGTCCTCGCCGCCGTCGTCGGCCTGCGCCGGCGCCGCGTCGTTCGTGGCCGCGGGGGCCTCGAGGAGGGGCTGCGCCTCGCCCTCGGCCACGGGGGCCGCGGGGCGCTCACGCTTCTCGCCGCGCTCCCGACGCTCGCCGCGCTCCTTGCGCTCGCCGCGGGGCTCGCCGGTGCCTTCGGCGCGCGGTTCACGGGGTTCACGGGGTTCGCGGGGAGGACGCGGCTCGC